>SIAZ01000184.1 GCA_009695405.1 Pedosphaera sp.
AACGAACCACACCGTTGCCGAACTCCTGCCTTGGAACTGGAAACCGGCGAAAACCTAATCCGGTCGGCCGGCCTTTCTTCCCCGCCTTCGATCGCGGAATATCCTACTTTCGGTAACTAGGGAACCATGGGGTTGGGCGTACGCTTACAGTTCAAGGCCAAAATTAGGTTGAACTATTTAGGCATGTCAGATTGTGGAAGAAAATCGCCTCAAACCCTTTAGTCCGGTCACATCAATCCAGTTTTCCCAATCTCTGGGAAAATAAAAAGGCCGTCAGATTTCTCCTGACGGCCTTAAAATAAATCTCGAGCGATTAGTTTTTAGGTCTCTTAGCCGGTGACTTAGCCGGTGACTTGGCTGCTGCGCGTTTTTCCTCGATCGCAGCTTGAGCTGCCGCAAGACGAGCCACAGGCACGCGGAACGGCGAACAACTAACGTAAGTGAGGCCTACCTTATGGCAGAATTTCACAGAATCAGGGTCACCACCGTGCTCACCACAGATGCCCAACTTAATACCAGGGCGGGTCGCATTGCCCTTCTCTGCCGCAATCTTCACCAATTGACCCACACCCGTCTGGTCAATCGAAGCGAACGGATTCTTTTTCACAATTTCATTCTCAGTATAAGCACCGAGGAAGGAACCTGAATCATCACGCGACATACCGAGACAGGTCTGGGTAAGATCATTGGTACCAAAGCTAAAGAACTCAGCTGATTGAGCAATTTCATCTGCTGTCAATGCACCACGAGGAATTTCGATCATCGTACCCACCGAATAAGAGATTTTAACCTTCTTCTCTTTTTGAACCAAAGCAGCGACCTCATGGACAACTGCAACTTGAAGATCGAGTTCTTTTTTAAAGCCGACAAGCGGGATCATAATTTCCGGCTTGGCTTTGAAACCTTTCTTCGTGGCATCGGCAGCAGCCTCGAGGACAGCACGCGCCTGCATGCGAGTGATTTCTGGGTACTTGATTCCCAGACGGCAACCACGGAACCCAAGCATCGGATTAAACTCATGCAACTCGTGCACCCGAGCCATAATCTTCTCGACTGGAATATTTAACTTCCGCGCCAAATCCATCTGTTGCTCCTTGGAATGCGGAAGGAACTCATGTAGCGGGGGATCTAGGAAGCGGATGGTCGCTGGGTATCCCTTCAAGGTCTTAAAGATCCCGAAGAAATCTTCACGTTGAAACGGTAACAATTTCGCCAAAGCCTCCTCACGAGCCTTGAGAGTGTCCGCCAAAATCATTTCACGCATCGCATCAATACGATCGCCCTCAAAGAACATGTGTTCGGTGCGGGTCAGACCAATTCCCACAGCACCAAAAGCCATTGCCTGACGGGTCTGCTCAGGGGTGTCGGCATTGGTACGAACTGACATACGGGTGGCCTTGCTGCACCACTCCATCAATTGCACGTAATTCTTGAACTTGTCCGTCTTCTTAGCTGCTTTATCATTGCTGATCAACCCAGACACAATCTCCGACGGCGCAGTCTTGATCTGTCCGGCATAGACCAGTCCTGAGGTACCGTCGATGGAGAGAAAGTCTCCTTCTTTGAAGGTCTGGCCATCAATCGTGGTCGTCTTCTTGTCATAATCAATGACCACACCCGCCGCGCCGCAAACGCAGACCTTGCCCATCTGACGCGCAACCAGAGCCGCGTGAGAGGAGACACCACCGCGGGCAGTAAGAATACCTTCGGCAGCGATCATGCCACGCAAATCTTCGGGAGAGGTTTCAACTCGGACGAGAAGAACCTTTTCGCCCTTCTCGGAGGCGATCACCGCGCGTTCGGCATTAAAATAGATTTTGCCCGTGGCCGCACCCGGACCGGCGGGGAGTCCACTCGCGATGACCTTCGCTTTTTTGACTTCAGCCAAATCAAAAATCGGAGCGAGAAGCTGTTCGAGTTGGTCGGCTGGATTGCGGAGGACGGCAGTTTCCCAATCAATCAACTTCTCCTTGACCATATCGGCAGCAAACTTCAAGGCGGCGGCGGCAGTCCGCTTACCGTTGCGCGTCTGCAACATGAACAGTTGCCCTTCTTGAATGGTAAACTCGACGTCTTGCACGTCTTTGAAATGTGTCTCCAAAGTGGCACGCACTTTGAGCAGTTGAGCGTAAGACTTCGGCATAACGTCCCTGAGTTTGAGGACGGGCTCTGGGGTGCGGACACCCGCAACAACGTCTTCGCCTTGAGCGTTGACGAGGAATTCGCCATAGAACTCATTCGTTCCATTCGCTGGATTGCGAGTGAAAGCGACACCGGACCCAGATGTTTCACCCGTGTTACCGAACACCATGGCCTGGACATTAACGGCAGTTCCCCATTCGGTAGGAATATTATACTTGCGGCGATAAACCATCGCGCGGTCATTCATCCAAGAACCAAACACGGCACCCGCCGCACCGCGCAATTGGTCCCAGGGGCTAGTAGGAAATGCTTTACCGGTGCGCTCCTTCACCAGCGCCTTGAATCGTTTAACTAATTCTTGCTGGTCTAAGGCCGTCAACTTGGAGTCTTCGATTTCTCCGTGATATTTCTCGTGCTTGAACATCTCAATCACCGTCTCGAACGGCTCGTGATCTTCACCTTCTCGCTTTTGAACACCCATCACCACGTCGCCATACATCTGGATAAAACGACGGTAGCAATCCCAAGCAAACCGTTCATTGCCAGTCGCTTTGACCAAGGCAAGGACCGTCTGATCATTCAATCCAAGGTTGAGAATCGTATCCATCATACCCGGCATCGAATCACGTGCCCCCGAACGAACGGCTACCAGCAGCGGCGTGCCGGTGGTCGCTCCGAACTTCGTGCCCATGATCTTCTCCATGTTCACCACGCCCGCTTCCATTTGAGACTGAAGCTCCTTGGGGTAGGTCCGTTTGTTGGCATAGAAATAAGTGCAAACTTCGGTGGTGATGGTGAATCCTGGAGGTACCGGAAGACCAATGCGGGTCATTTCGGCTAGGTTGGCACCTTTTCCACCGAGAAGGGCCTTCATCGACCCATCACCGTCGGCTTTTTTGTTGCCCCAAGTATAAACGTATTTCAGTGCTTTCGGCATAATCGCTGTGTGTATCTTTTAAGGAAACGCGGGATTCGCGTGAGAATCAGAGGGGCGGATAGTATCGGCGACAGGAAATGCGTCAACGCGGGAAAAAGTCTAACACGCGTCTCTTTCTTTCTAACTTGTCGCTAAATCTCCTCGTGCAACTACAATTCGACAATGTCGCCTCGACAAAGACCTCTTTTCATTGCCCTCGGCGTTCTGGGACTCGTTTGGATCCTCGCCCTTGGCGGTTTTGCGATTTCTAGATCTCGCAAGGTCACTCCAGAAAAGATAATCGCTTTTTTGAATCGTACTCAGTTTCAAACACTCACTATCAAAGTCCGAAAAGACGCCCTCCGGCATTTGGCTGAAATGCTTAATTTATTGAGCTCTGAAGATCGGCGATCCGTCCGACTCACCGGAGCTTGGAGGACCTGGTTTTCATCGATGGATGCCAATGAAAAAGGGGAGTTTATGGAGCTCACTTTGCCTGTTGGATTCAACCAAATGCTCACTGCCTTTGAACAGATGCCTCCCGAGAAGCGGCGTGATACTATCGACGGAACCTTACGCCGATTACGGGAGGCAGAGAGTCGAATGGCTTCCGACTCACCCGAAAACAGGGGAGTTGGGGGAGATCCTATCGAGCAGTTAAGCCCTGAGTTGCGTAACAAAATGATTTCCACCGGGCTGAAGGCATTTATGGACCAAGGCTCATCAGAAACGAAGGCTGAGCTTCAACCGGTACTCGAAGAGATGCAGCGATCGATGGAATCAGGACGAATGCTGCGCCCTCGACGACGGCCTTAATCGGACACATTATGGCTGACACGTTCCATTCAAAAAAAACAACAACAGCCGCCGATGGCCAATTAGCTTTCACCTTAATTGAACTTTTGGTGGTGATCGCCATTATTGCTCTGCTTGCTGGCCTCCTCCTGCCTACTCTCTCCCAAGCGACCGCACGCGCACGCGCCACTGCTTGCGCTTCGAATTTACGGCAAATCGGGATCAGCTTACGCTTGTATCTCGACGAGAATGCAAACCGCTTTCCGATCATGTTAAACCGTACCGCGGGGACCAATCTAGTGATTACCAACGCCGTCGAAAAAGTGCTGCTCCCCCAGTTAGGTTCCCCCGTTGTTTTACACTGCCCCTCAGATCGAGAACGCCTTTTTGAATCCACTGGCTCTAGTTATTTTTGGAACTTCCTTTTGAACGGGCAAGACGCCGCTTCTCCTCGAATTCTAACTCTGCAAGTGAAAGAGAATGGCATCGCCTTGTTCAGCGATAAATCGAGCTTCCACGCAGCGCGCGGAAACGGAAAAGGGAAAAATCACCTGTATGCCGATGGCGCTGTAAAGCAGTTTTTTGTCGTCGAACCCAGCCCGTAACCTGTTGCCCCATGATCCAGATCAACGACGTCTCCAAATCCTTCGGTCGCCGTTTAGCCGTGGATCACTTGACTCTCGATGTCCCCCGAGGAGTCACCTTCGGGCTCCTCGGTCACAACGGTGCAGGCAAGAGCACCGCGATCGGAATGATGCTGGGACAGGTCTGGCCGAGTTCTGGAAATATCCGCATCTGCGGCCAAGATATTAGCCACCACCGAGATGCCGCCTTATCCAAGGTGGGCGCAATTTTTGAGGCGCCTGTTTTTTACGACTATCTGAGTGGGCGCAGAAATTTAGAAATTCTAGCTGGTTATTCGGGTGAGACGCCACCCGTCCGAATTCAAGAAGTCGCGGAGTGGGTAGGGCTCAGTGGGCGAGTCGATTCCAAAGTTCAAACCTATTCCCACGGAATGCGTGCCCGACTTGCGTTAGCTCAATCACTCTTACCTAGGCCCGAACTTTTGATTCTCGACGAACCCACCAACGGACTCGATCCGGAAGGGATTCACGAAATGCGAGAAACGATCCGTCGTCTCAATACGGATCTCAGATTGACCATTCTACTGTCATCTCATCTGCTCAGTGAAGTAGAACATTTATGTTCGCGAATCGCGGTATTGCACCAAGGGCGCAAGATATTTGATGGGCCCTTGTCTGAAGCGCGGCAACCCCAAGGCTGGGTACGATTAGTGACAGATGACTTTGTCACTGCAACCGACTGGTTATCGAGCCAAGGTCTAATCCACAGCCACAAGGAGGGGGCGAAGATTGCGCTGACTGAGGGGACCCAGACTGGGACGGTGGTAAAACGCTTGGTTCAGGCTGGTTTTACCGTTCATGAAATCGCCCACGAAGAACAAACATTAGAACACTTTTATCTCTCTTTAGTCCGAGCCAACCGAACTCCCTCTTCCATCCAAGAGTCTCACTCTTAACGCGGCTTTCCGATTGAAATTTAAGTCCTATGTTTCTTCATCAACTTCGTAACGAACTCTGGAAATTATACGGCAAGAAGCGGACTTATATTGGCTTTGGGATGTTTCTAATGGCCCAGTTAGTGATTCTGCTAGTGTTCCGTTTTTCAAAAGCATCTAGTGGAATGTCTGACCTTCTCGAAACCAACGGTTATAACTTTCGAGACTTCCTGTCACCACTCACCGCTGCTGCTTTCACCAACCTCTGGCTCGCCTATCTGCTCCTCCCTCTTTATGGAACTTTAGTGGGTGGAGATCTCGTGGCAAAGGAAGCTGAAGATGGGACGTTGCGAATGATCCTTTCTCGGCCCATTTCTCGATGCCGATTACTCGCATTAAAATGGGTAGCTGGAGCCATTTTTTCAATCAACCTCGCACTCGCTCTTGGTGCCTCTGGGCTTATATTAGCTCTCCCTTGTTTGCCATGGGGCGGGCTTTTTGTGTTTATGCCCGGAGAACTGTTCGGGGTTTTTAGCCCTAAAGAAGGTCTTTTTCGCTATGCTGCAGCTCACGCACTCATGGCAATTAAGGCCGTGAGTGTCATGGGCCTTTCCTTCTTCTTCGGTTGTTTCAATGTCAAACCTGCCGCTGCCACAATTCTGGCGCTATCACTTATTTTCCTGAGCTTTATTCTGATGAACATCCCTTGGTTTGCTGACTTGAAACCGTGGTTTCTGACCTATCATCTCAACATCTGGCAACGGGTCTACGCCGAGCCTATTCAATGGGGAAAAATTACTGAATCACTTAGCCTTTTAGTTGGATTTAATGCGACTTTTTTTATCGCTGGATACGCAGTGTTCAGTGTTCGAGACATTAAATCTTGAGCGAGTCCGATTGCCCCCCTCCTCAGTCTACCGAGCGACCATCAAAATCACCGAGGGCATCCAATGCGCCGAAAGGTCCGATAACCGGCCCAGCAAGAAAGAAGAGTTGCCGCGCTGGCAAGGTAGGAAGAGGACTCTGGCACCGAAGTCAAAATCCATTGCTGATTGGAGTCTGCTGAAATTCGACTGACCACGAAGGAGGCTGGGATATCTGTAAATTCATCTGCAATGATCAATTGCCCATTCGAGGCCCCGTAGAGCCCGCCGAAATCATAGATGGCACCATTCACTGGCGTCCCACTTGGCGTGGTTCGAACATTCGACTGCACACCATAAACAATGCCTGCGAGTTCCCATTGGCCTCCGTTGCGAATGAAAGTAGCTCCACCACTATCGCCACTACCGACGGTGGCCTCATTATCGCCTCCAAGACGGTCAAATTCCGCAGACATCGCCGGTCCAACCACGGGGTAATTGGCGTAGGCCACCTCAAATCTATTGGTTCCCCAACGCAAAGCACTATTGCCGCCCCAAGCCCAACCACGGACTTTATTAGCGTCCGTGGCGTCCGTCGCAGTCAATTCGGCACCGCGACCGACTCCACGCCCAAAAACGACCATATCCAAATTACCCTCATTCGAGCCAGAATAGAGCGGAGCCACAGTGGGTAGGGTACCACTCACCCTCCAGATGGCTAAATCATTCAACTGACTTACCGCAGTCGTGGCATAAGATTGACCGTTGGATCCTGTGAATGCGCCGCCCACCGACCCACCTACATGAGTGTAAGCGTACGCCGAACCCCATGGTTTCCAATTCGCCTTCCTTGGGTTTAGCCTGAGCGAATGAACTCAATTAAACCGTCTCGGAAGCGGCGTGGTCTTGCTGAAATCCAACTGCTAATCACTGAATTCAAAAGCTCGGGACTCTCAAAGACTGATTTTGCTGCGAGTCTGGGTGT
>SIAZ01000185.1 GCA_009695405.1 Pedosphaera sp.
CAGACGGTCACGCAGAAATCAAACGTTGGATGGATCGGCGAACCGTGCCGCCGATTTTCAAAGGTGTCTCACTCTTCAACTCTCAGGAATTTACTCCCTCGCCGAGGAATCCCGATATTGGTTGGCTGCAAGAAAGATCGACTCGAAAAAAGTGAGCTTGGATTTTGCCGTATTCAAAAGTTAGACTCGTACTTTCCTCTTCACCTGATTGAGGGTGGAATGCGAAACTGTTATAAAACGGTTCTAGGGGTCTCCGAGCGACTTGACGATCTACGCGAGCCAATTGCAGGACTCCGGCCAGACCAAGTTCTTTGGGCTCTGGCAACGGGGAGGCGAGACAGCGGGCTGAGACGATGAAGAATTAGGGTGCGTTTTTATAGAGAGACCTTCCTTAAACTTCGTCCTCGGAGGCGGCTACATCTCATGCCATCAATCAATTATTGTTCTGATTCAGTTCCGAAATCCGACTTCGACTTCGGAAGACTCATCGAGGAAAGGCTTGGATTGGTCTTCCTCCTATCTAAGATTGAGCTCGTTGAAGCCAACCTATATCAAGCCACTTCTATTCGCTCAGGGAGTGGCTTCTCTCATTCTAAGTGCTTCTGCGTCTTTTGGGTTTTCCAAACGCGCGAGGCCAACCGACTTGGAGCTATCAGTAATTCTCAGGTGATGGAAATGGGCCAAATGCGTCAAGGTTTTATGGCTCTATTGCAGGATTCAGCTCAGTATTCAGAGAAAAATCTGGCAATGCGATCGCTTCTGGAACGGATGGGTTTCCGAATCAATAGTGCCGCTACAGCCCAAAAAACTACCCCAAGCACACCTCCACCTTCTAACCCAGTTCGGCGTTAATCTATGAACCCTTTAGATCAATCTGATTCCAATAGCTCCCAACTTCAAACATTGAGTGCGGAAGTCGACTCACTGCGTACCTTTTTTGTCCTGCTCTTGGCTTTGACTCTTCTTGTCACTGGAAGTCTCAGCTTTTTCCTTTTTCGACAAACAAGCCTCTTATCTCGGCAAATTGTGTCGAACAAGATATCCATTGCACAAATGGATGATGAGCGGATAAAGCTCCTTAATGCTTTAAACGAACTCAAGGCGTTCGGGCTAAAGGCACCGGATTATGCCCAGATCCTAAATAAGTATGGTTTGAAACCGGAACCCCTGCCGAGTGGCGCAGTCGCCACGCCCTTAAAGAAGTGACCCCTCCGGAAAGATTGTTAACACGAGACGCGAGTTCTCAACCTGTGGTGGTCACTGGTGGTGCTGGTTTTATTGGATCACATCTGGTTGATAGACTCCTTGCCGAGGGTGAATCAGTGATCGCCATAGATGATCTTTCTACTGGGGCTCGATCTAATCTGAACTTAGCTTTGTCGAATCCTCGTTTTCGATTCATCGAATCTAAGATCTCGGAGGTTGCAGATCTCACCTCGCTAATCTCTGCTTCGAGTTACGTTTTTCATTTGGCCGCTGCGGTTGGAGTCGAAAAGGTAATGGGATCCCCGCTTCAGACCCTTCAAACTAATCTCGGCGAAACTGAACTTCTCTTTGAATCTGCGGTTCAGGGGAGCACGCCCATTCTTTTGACGTCGACGTCGGAAGTTTATGGCAAGAACTCTAAGCCTGTGTTCTCAGAGGCCGATGATCTTCAAATAGGACCATCGACGCTCTGTCGTTGGAGTTACGCTTGTTCCAAGCTGATGGATGAATTTCTTGCTATGGCCTTCCATCGGGAACGAGGAATTCCGGTGACCGTCGTTCGCTTATTTAACACGGTAGGCCTCAGACAATCTGCCTCGTACGGCATGGTAATTCCTCGGTTTATGAGGTCAGCACGCGCTGGGTTACCTGTACGAGTCTATGGAGACGGACAGCAGAGTCGATGTTTCTGTCATCGTGCTGATACTGTGGAAGCGTTAATCCGTTTGAGGCATACTAAAGCGGCGCTGGGGCGAGTGATCAATGTCGGCAACGACCAACCGATCACGATGCAAAGGCTAGCTGAGAAAATTGTCGAACGACTGGGCTCTTCTAGTGTCATTGAGCAAATTCCTTACTCCGAAGTTTTTGGCCCTGGCTACGAAGATATGCGTCATCGTCAACCGAGCCTAACCCTTTTAGAAGAACTCACTGGGTTTCGGCCGCAACGATCTCTGGACGAAATTATTAATGACCTGATTTAGGAGGTTACCGGTGCGAGTCCGCGACTTCAGTTCCAAGAGTGGTTCACCGGTGGGAAGTGAGTAGAAACAAAAAGGGCATCCCGAAGGATCCCCTTAAAAATCTGCCAGAGTCTAATTACTCTCCCGGCATGTAGAAGGACTGGTCGCCGGAGGCGTTGGCAGCGTCACGGAGTGCGTCACGAAGACGACCAGAAGAGACCTGTTGTACGGATCCGTCACCGAGCAGAATATTGCCAGCGGTCTGATGGATCGAAGTCGAATAAGCGAACTTGTTCAAGTTAGCTGTTGTGTTGGCGAGTGCGGAGGTGAGAACTATCACAACCTTGTGGACCTTAGAGAGATCGGACGGGGTGGCGTTCGAGTTGATGATATTACGGTCACCCCCCAAAATGCTCTGGGGTTGTTCTTCAGTCGCATTAATGCCTAGGAAATAGCTAGGCACTTTGCCCTTGTTGGCGAGAGTGAGTCTGACAACACCGAGCCAAGTGTTTGTGGCTGGCAGCGTGCGAGTATCGCTGGGGCAGACCACAATCTTCGGTGTGCTCAATTCATTCGAAACTGTGGCATAAACATCCGCGAGGGTGTTTGTCAGAACCGGAAGCCCACCGGCAGCAGAAGCCGCAGGAATGGTGATACCACCGCTGCTGGGATCAACTTGCCACGGATACTGGCCATTGAAATCAACAGCGAAAACCCGAAGACCAATTCCGATTTGCTTCAGGTTGTTAACGCAGGCAATCCGGTTTGCACGGGATTTTGCTTTTGCGAGGGCAGGCAGGAGCATGCCAGCAAGAATCGCTATAATAGCGATGACGACCAAGAGTTCAATCAGCGTGAAAGCGCCGATACGATTTTTGCGGAGACGATTCATTTTTTTTGTAATTGATACGAGATTGCGGTGGACGAGACGCTAGAGATGCAAACAAAGGTGTCAACGCCTTTCATCAAGAAGTCGCTAGAACTTTAACATACACCTTATATCGATCGCCCGCTAATCGTACCACTCAGACTGATCAAAGACATTCTTCTCCCTTCAAAACCAAACGTTTGATAGCCTTTTTCAACTTTATGAACCTCTTTGATTTATCGGGAGACGTCGCCGTTGTGATTGGTGCAACCGGAGTGCTGGGCGGGGCAATGGCTCAAGCCCTTGCGGCGGCCGGTGCTGCTGTGGCTGTCGTCGGCCGCAATAGTGAACGGGGCGAAGACTGCGTCCAAAAACTGAAGGCTTTCGGGGCCAAATCGGCTTTTTTTAGGGCGGATGCCCTGCAACGTGATGATCTTGTTCGGATCGAATCTGATATTACTAAAAACCTCGGTGCCCCCTCCATTTTGGTCAATGCGGCGGGAGGTAATGACCCCAAGGCAACCGTCACCGCAGATCTTAAATTTGAACAGATCACTCTCGAAGCTTGGAGGGGCAACTTTGACCTCAATCTAGTCGGAGGGGTGCTGCTTCCTTGCCAGGTTTTTGGCCCGGGATTTTGTGCTCGGGGTCGCGGATCAGTCATTAATGTCGCCAGTGTTTCCGCACATATTCCTTTGTCACGCGTGGTCAGTTACTCTGCCTCGAAAGCGGCTGTTCTCAGCTTGACCCAGTTTCTCTCACGTGAATGGGCAACCCAAGGTGTCCGAGTTAATTCGATTACCCCAGGATTCTTTCCGGCAGAACAGAATCGCCGCCTCCTATTTGAGGAGGATGGAACACCCACTCCTCGAGCGAAATTAATTCTTGGCCACACGCCTATGGGGCGTTTCGGCCATGCCGACGAACTGGCAGGGGCGACCGTTTTTCTCGCCAGTTCGAAAGCCGCCGGATTTGTCACCGGAACCGATATTCGCGTTGATGGAGGATTTCTCTCCCAGACAATCTAGTCTATTCTTGCACCATGAAAACGAGCGCCGCTCCGAGTCCTCTGGTCGCGGTCCGACGCTGGACGGGGCGGTCACTTGCCGCTCCAAAGCCCGATGCGGTCGCCATTGAAGAACCGCTAGAACTGCGAATTGAAACCCGCCCCATCGCGGTGATTATGCGGACCCCAGGTCACGACGATGAACTGGCCGCAGGATTTCTAGTCAGCGAAGGACTGCTCAAGCACAAAGAACAAATACTCGCTCTGCGGCCTTATCCAAGAAATGCTGAGGGAAATGTACTCGATGTGCATCTTGCAGAGGGGGTGGTATGTGATATCGCAGCGCTCACTCGGCACGTATTTGCCTCGTCCAGTTGCGGTGTTTGCGGGCGGGCGACTTTGGCGGCCGTACGGCGGCGATTTCCCCGCGTCCAAGATTCAATCCGAATCGATCCTCAAGTGATAATTCGGCTTCCAGATCAATTGCGAGCCGGTCAAAAAGCTTTTGATGCAACCGGAGGCCTTCATGCGGTTGGGCTTTTCAGTGCGACAGGTGAACTCCTCTGTCTTCGCGAAGATGTGGGCCGCCACAACGCGGTGGATAAAGTCATTGGACGGTTATTTTTGGACGGCGGCCTCCCACTTCAGAAGATGATCTTGATGGTGAGCGGGCGAGTCTCATTTGAAATTGTCGAAAAAGCACTAGCTAGCGGGGTTCCGGTTATCGCCGCAGTATCGGCCCCTACCGGACTAGCGATCGCCTTGGCGCGTCGCTCTGGGATAACGCTGATCGGTTTTCTTCGTGATGGACGTTTTAATGTGTACTGCGGTGCAAAACGTTTTCGAGCGACGTCTCCCAGCAAAAGGATTCCTAGTGAATAACTCTGTTGAATCTTTTCCCGACGACCCATGGGCCTCGCGTTTTTTCAGTGACTTAATTGCGGTGTGCGCTACTTCGGAATACACGGTCCGCAACTATAGACAGGCCCTCCAAGAATTTGCGGAGTGGTACCGAACAACCACCCATTCGTCGCCGATCTGGGCGGACCTGAAGCGAGACACCTTCCGCCTCTATCTTCGTTGGTTGGGAAGAAAGAATCTGGGACGTGCATCTGTTCAATTAAGGTTCAGCGGGCTTCGAACCTTTTACCGCTTCCTTTTAAGAGAGGGCGTTATTACACAATTACCGATCCGCGGACTGCAAATGCCGAAGCGAGAGAAACGGCTCCCCCGATTTTTACCCGAAGACGGCATGACATCCCTCTTACGTGCGCCGATGGAGGAGTTAGCCCGAGCACAACGAGGTGCGAGAACCGAAGGGACAGGGATTGTGGCAGATGCGGTGTCCTTTTTGCGGGATGCAGCGGTACTAGAGCTTGTCTATTCAGCAGGCCTCCGTGTCAGCGAGGTGTGCGGACTTAATTTTGAGGATTTTCAATTGGGGGAACGTACATTGCGTGTTCGTGGAAAGGGTAAGAAAGAACGAGTTGTCCCATTTGGACGCCCCGCGCTTGCGGCGTTGGAAGCATATTGGACCGAGGCAAAACGAGAGAGAGAGGGGGGAATGGCGGCTTTTCTTGGTAAGCGTGGCGCGCGGATTCGGCCGAGTGACATTCAACGCAACCTAAAGCGCTACTTGGCGGTGGCTGGGTTGGATCCATCTCTCTCCCCACATAAGCTGCGCCACAGCTTTGCCACACACCTTCTGGATCGCGGGGCCGATCTCCGAGCCGTTCAGGAACTACTCGGTCACGCTCGCCTTCAAACGACAGAAATCTACACCCACGTGACCGCGGAACGTTTGAAGCAAGTCTACAAGTCAGCTCATCCACGAGCTTAATCTTTGCTCTGAATTTTTAGGCATCCAATTGGGCGCAGCTCGACCCGACGCCCCCTTCTTGATCCAAGGGACTAACTGAGTCGATTCCCCCGTTCAAACGTGAAGATGAGACTCGGCAAAGTCGGATAAAAGTTTCTTCGGATAAAGTGAGCGGTCGTGAGCTCCAGTGAAGAATACCCCAACTTCTCTTCAACTTGGGTGAACCGAGAGGCAGAGCTATCAGCGAGCGTTCTTGTAATTCTTTCTGCGCCGCCCAAGGAGCCATAATTGCGGTTCCTAAATTCAATTTCACCATCGCCTTGATAGCTTCCGAACTCTCCATTTGAACGACCTTATTAAGGGAGACTCCCTCTTCTAAAAAATAGGCATCCAGAATGCGCCAAGTGAGATTAGTTCGGCTGCAAATAAGCAGATTTTGATCACTTATCTCCTCTCGAGAAACAGATCCAAGTCGAACCCAAGGGTGTGACGGAGAGACGATAAAGACGAGTTCATCGTCAAACAGAGGAAGAAACTGGAATCGCTCATCCGGTTTAGTGGTTAAAGTGAGGATCAGGTCGGCACGGCCTTCTGTCAGGGCTTCTATGGCATTATGGAAGTCACTCGGTTCCACAGTAATCTGACTTCGCGGGAAGCTTGCTTGAAATTCATGCAAGACAGGTGAGAGCAACGAGACGCGCAGCGATATCGGAGCGGCTATTCTTAACCGCCCTAAGTTCCACTTTTCAATTTGCTCAATACCGGAACGAGCAGATCCCATTTCCATTAAAATACGGTCTGCATGCTGCAACACTCGTTCGCCTGCCTCAGTCAGTAATACTGTTTTGCCCAACCTGTCTAAAAGGCGACATCCAAAGTCTATTTCTAAAGCTTTAATCGAATGGCTGACGGCGGACTGAGTTAGGAACAACTCTCTCGCCGTTTGAGTAAAACTTCCGGTCCGTGCAAGAATTGTAAACGCTAGCAATTGCCTACTATCGAGTGGAGAGGTCATAGGTAATTCGGAGGCCTTAAAACCGACGAGGAGATGAAGCAACTTGTAGGCCAATTCTCCCAGACTTCTGGAGGGTTAAGTTACAAAGCCTTAATGATTTAAAAGGAAGATAGATTCACAAATCTGGCCAAAACGGTTGGGCCTTCAGATTAAAATCAGACCGATTTGAACGCGAAGTAGAGCGCCGTGCATTCACGAGTTGACGGTAAGAATCAGTTCCAGAGGAGGTGATCGTCCTTGTTTTTGACCAAGACGCAGAGTTGAAGGAGATGGGTAAGGCCGGGGCGGCTCCAGAACTGACCACAGCCCCGGAGACGGCGCTGAAACTGT
>SIAZ01000186.1 GCA_009695405.1 Pedosphaera sp.
CAGCGCCTCCATCCCCACCTTCGCTTTGAACGCTGAACTGTGTCTTTTCCGTTTGGTTTTGGTTTTCATTGGTCTGATCATTTTGTCGTTGATCAAACCCGCAAAACCATAACTTAACCGCTGGTCCAGTTTTCGGGGTCCACCTCAGTTTGTCGCGAATGGTCGATTGGGTGAGAGGTCAAGGACCGGCAATTCCGACGACGTTCAAAAATATCGAAATTAGGGAAGGTCTTCCTCCGTCTTGGCGTTGAGTTGACTCTTCTTTTTATCTCTTAAACTTGTGAACATCTCGGTCATCATTTCCAATTTTAACGGGGCTCGTTACCTTCCTCGATTACTTGACTCTCTCCGTCAACAACTTGGAGTCCATCTCGAGATTCTAGTCGTTGACCGTTTCAGCACGGATACGTCTGCCGCTATTCTGGCCAAGTATACTGAGGTCAGAGTGCTGCAGGAACCGCCCCAGACGGGATTAGTTTGCGGATATCAAGTTGGTGCCGACCTAGCCTCCTATGATCTTCTTTTTTTCTGCAATGAGGACATGTGGTTTGAACCTGATTGCCTGCGATTATTGGGAGAACGTATCGATTTACAGAGGCGAATTGCGGCTGCAGACGGTTGGCATTTCCAGTATGATACGGGTGCTTTTCTTCACGGGGCAACTCGTTTTAAGAGGGTTAAATGGGCTATTAACTCGCCACATCCCCGACGGTCGGCTGATTTTGAAGTGTGTCTTTCTGCAGGTGATTTTACTCCTTTTCCCTGTGCCGGTGCTTTCCTGATTCACAGGGCGATTTTTCGAAATCTCGGAGGGTGGGATACTCAATTTTTTCTCGATCACGAAGACATCGACCTGTTTATCCGAGCCTGGCAACAAGGCTGGAGAACGGTGACCGTTCCCCAAGCCCGTATCCATCACGCGGTGAATGCTTCCAATAACCAGACATTATCCGATCTCAACGTCAAAGTAATCGAACGCAGATATCTTTCTCAGCGAGCAAGTCTCACGATTATTGCGTTGAAATATTTTTCCCTCAGAATGCTTCCCCTAAGCCTGCTGGTGTGGCCTGCAGTCGTGGTCAACAATGTATTGTCTCGGCGCTGGAACTTTGTCATCAGGGACTTTTACGTGCTTAACGAAATTTTCCGCCGAATCCCCAAGGCCCTCGCTTTTCGACGTTCGAATGCTGATCAAAATCACCAATCGCCAGGGCAAAATTTCTTTCTCGATCCGTCCTTCACACTTCAGAAGCGCTCGGAAGGGCAGGGGAAATCAGGGCAGGGAAGATTATCGGAATAGCAGGGGAGGGAAGACGTTTTCCTGAAGGTTCAGATTAACTGACCTACCGAGAACGTACCATGGGAAAATCGCTTGAGGCCGTCGGGGAACGTTTGAGTTCCAAGGAAATGAGGTTTGGAGATATGCCTTAGAGATGGTGCGCGCTGTAGGGTTTGAACCTACGACCCCTTCCGTGTGAAGGAAGTGCTCTACCGCTGAGCTAAGCACGCCCGAGAGGCCGTTTCCTATACGCTAGCAAAAAAACGGTGCAAGAAAAAGTTCACTTAAACAGAAATTAACTCTCCGTAATCGCCTCGGCATTGGCTGGGCCTTACTCTCCTTCAATGCGTCTTGACCAATGGCTATGGGGTGTTCGGCTCTACAGGACTCGTACATTGGCGATTAACGAAATCCGTGAGGGGCATGTCACCGTTGACGGGATCGTCACTAAACCTGCTTACGAGGTTCGTCATGGTCAGAGCATTGCTGCACGAACGGGTGATATCACCCGAACCTATCGCGTCCTTGCCTTTCCACCCGCGCGTGTCGGTGCCAAGCAAGCACCTGAGTTTGCCGAAGATGTCACTCCACCGGAGGAATTCAGTCGTCGAACGGAGAAAAAAGAGGCCATAGGTTACCGTCTTCCCGACGAAGGGCGCCCAACCAAGCGCGATCGGCGCGATCTCCAACGGTGGTCAGATCCCTCCGAGTCTTAACGCGCCGCCGAGGAGTTCAAAGTATCAAAGAAGAATCCAGTCACTGAGTTGATTCGTCCGCTTTCGCCTTGGCTTCAATTATTAAAGCGCGCCACCGATCTACTCGCTCTTTAATCTTCTTTTCTGTTCCCTGTTCGGTTGGGTGATAAAATCGGCGCTCGGCTCCTAAATAGTTTTCTGGAACAAAGTGGCCGGGATGGTCATGGGCATATTGGTAACCGACCCCATGCCCCAAGTGCTTTGCACCCGCATAATGACCGTCACGAAGTCGGGTGGGAACAGCAAGGGTACGCCCAGATCGCACATCGTCTAGGGCTGCATCAATTGCTTTAATGACCGAATTACTTTTATTCGCAGTGGCGACATAAAGTGCCGCCTCGGCGATAGGGATACGGGCTTCCGGCCATCCAATAAGTTCCGCCGCTTCGCAGGCAGATGTGGCTAACACTAAAGCCATTGGATCCGCTAAGCCGACGTCTTCAGCGGCTTGAATAATAATCCGCCGAGCAATGAAGCGAGGATCTTCCCCAGCATGGATCATCTTGGCTAACCAATATAAAGTCGCATCGGGATCACTGCCACGCATTGACTTAATAAAAGCGCTAATGGTGTCGTAATGGGCATCGCCATCGCCATCGTAGACTATGGCCTTTTTTTGGATACACTGTTCGGCAATCGTCAAGTCAATCAGTACTGTCCCATCAGGCCCAGCATCGGTGGTCAAGGCGGCAACTTCTAAGGAACTGAGGGCCTTTCGAGCGTCGCCATCGGCCACCGTGGCCAGATGTTTTAGAGCCTCATTGGTGACGCTGATCCGCAGGAAACCCAACCCTTGATCTCGGTCCAATAGAGCCCGCCGCAAAAGCGATTCAAGATCATCGACCGATAGCGGTTGCAATTCGAAAACTTGCGACCGAGAAACTAAGGGTGAATTAACAAAGAAAAACGGATTATGGGTCGTGGCTCCAATTAACTTGACGACACCGCTCTCCACATCGGGTAGGAGAGAATCTTGCTGTGCCTTGTTAAATCGATGGATCTCGTCGATGAACAGTAAGGTAGGTTGACCGGTGTTTCTGAGTCGATTTGCTGCGCCCTGCAACACGCGGCGCATTTCGGCAACATTGGATTCCACGGCGTTTAATCGCTCAAAATGTGAACGGCTCCGAGCCGCAATAATCTGAGCGAGTGAGGTTTTCCCTGTACCGGGTGGGCCAAAAAAAATAACCGACTGAACTCGGTCGGCCTCAATCGCTCGGCGTAATAATTGGCCTGGGGCTAAAATATGGCTTTGACCCACATAATCATCCAAACCACGCGGTCGCATCCGAGCTGCCAAAGGAATCGTGGTGCCAGAAACTTCATCCGTCCATGGCGCTGCAGGAGGCGGGGTACTCGTACCATCACCTTGAAAGAAATCAGACTGGGCCACAGCTTCAGCGTACAGAGAAGTTGGCGATTTGTCCCCTGACTTTCTTGTTATCCTCTGACGACTCAGGATTCGAAGAAAACCAAGAGTCGATTTACCTACCAACGATGCGCCGAGGTGAGTGCACGATCGAGGTGCGTGTAGCCGCCGTCGACAAAGAGAAATTGGCCAGTGACATGGCTCGCACGATCTGACGATAGCCAGACAATGCTATCGGCGAGTTCTTCCGAGCGGGTTAATCGGTTTTCGAAGGGGACGAGTTGTGCCACTCGTGCTCGGGCCGCGCTGGGGTCGGGTTGAGACTCAAACCAACGATCGTACTGATCAGATTCGCATTCGGCTGGTACCACGCAGTTCACCCGAACGCCCTCCCGTCCTAAGGCCACGGCCCACTCTCGGGTGAGAGCATTGATCGCGCCCTTCGCTGCCGCATAGCCAGACGTTCCGCCTTGGCCGGTCCAAGCGACCTTCGACGTCACATTCACCACGGCACCGCGTCTTGCCACTAAATGCTTTTGGGCATGGTGTGTGAGAGAAAAAACGTGCAGCAAGTTACGCTGTAGGGATCCCAAAAAGTCGGCAGGTGCGGCGGTGAGAGGAACGCTGTCGTTGACTCCAGCATTATTAACTAAAACGTCGAGTTGCCCTAATGAATCAACAGTTTCCTGCACAGCCCGCTGGCAGTCGGTCTCACTGACTAAATCCGCTGCCACAAAAATTGACCCAGTTAACTCGGTGGCCAAACGCCTGCCCGCAATCAGGTCTCGTCCGAGGATTGATACTCGAGCTCCCTCTGCAGCAAAGGCGCGGGCAGTAGCGGCCCCGATCCCTTTGGTGGCGCCACTGATCAAAACAACTTTATCTCGTAAATGCAGGTCCATGACTAACCTTCCAAGGTCCGGACTGAAACCTCCAAGCTGAAAGTACGATTAAAAATGCGATTGATGCCCTAAAAAGTCTGATTCCGGCACCCTTACTTCTTTGCTCGATCAAAGGCGTCGCCTAAGGCGCTCCAACTTCCTGCTGCAGGATTGAAGATCGGTCGGGTGTTGGGCCTTGGCCCTGATCGTTGATCTGTCGCCGGCGGACGTGGCCCTGTCGGTGAGGTTCTTCCATCCTTCGGCGCACCTATTTGGGGATTTGCTTTCATCGATAGTGCAATTCGTTTTCGAGGCAGATCGAGTTCGGTTACTGTCACGTGGACTTTCTGTCCCACCTTAACCACCTCAGCCGCTTCTTTTACAAAGCGATCGGCCAATTGACTCACGTGCACCAATCCATCCTGATGCACTCCAATATCCACAAATGCGCCAAACGCGGTTACATTGGTCACAATGCCCGGCAACTTCATGCCAGGCTGTAAGTCTTCCATTTTAGAAACACCCTCTTGAAAGGTAAAAGCTTCGAACTTCTCGCGGGGATCGCGTCCCGGCCGAGCTAATTCATCGATAATATCCTTCAAGGTCGGGAGGCCCACTGATTCGGTGACATATTTTGCTAACTGAACACGCGACCGAAGGCCTCCATCCCGAATTAAATCGGACACACTGCATCCAGTATCTCGTGCCATGACGTCAACTAAACCATAGCGTTCCGGATGAACCGCACTTGAATCGAGTGGATTCAAAGCATCACGAATTCTTAGAAAACCCGCACATTGTTCAAAGGCTTTTGGGCCTAACCGAGGAACTTGAAGCAGGTCTTGGCGTGTCTTAAACGGGCCGTTTTGGTTGCGATGAGTCACAATGTTGGCGGCCAAGGTGGATCCAAGTCCGGAGACATAGCTCAGCAACTGTTTACTGGCGGTGTTCAGTTCCACACCCACACGGTTCACACATAAAACCACCACATCGTCTAAGCCGCGCTGCAAGGCCGCAGGATCCACATCATGCTGGTACTGTCCTACCCCGATCGACTTCGGGTCTAATTTCACCAATTCAGTCAAGGGATCCATGAGGCGACGATCGATACTCACCGCTCCGCGAACGGTAAGGTCTTCATTGGGAAATTCTTCCCGAGCGACTTCGCTCGCTGAGTAAATTGAAGCACCACTTTCATTGACCATAACGATGGCAATCGACGGAGGTAGTTTGAGACTACGGATAAATTGTTCAGCCTCGCGGCCGGCGGTTCCGTTGCCAATAGCGATGGCCTCGATGCCGTGCTGCCGCACCAACCCATGGATGGCCTCGGCGGCGTCTTTTAGTTGCCCCGCACTGCCGGCAGTAGGATAGAGGACATCGTGATGAAGGAGCTTTCCTTGCCGATCCAAAACCACTGTTTTACAGCCGGTGCGGAACCCTGGATCCAAGGCTAAAACACATTTTTCACCGAGCGCAGCGGCCAAAAGGAGTTCACGTAGATTACCCGAAAAGACCCGAATAGCCTCTTCATCTGCTTTTTTCTTGGTTGCCAAACGAAGTTCAGCCTCAATGGAAAATCCCACCAGACGCTTGTAGCTGTCTATCGCAGCCAATCGCACTTGTTCCGCTGCTGGGGTTTCTCGGGCCTTAAGAAATAAGCTGAACAAAATAGCGATAGCTTCCTCTTCTGGCGGTTGGATTCGCATCATTAAGAAATAAGCTGAACAAAATAGCGATAGCTTCCTCTTCTGGCGGTTGGATTCGCATCATTAAGAATCCTTCCTCTTCACCCCGTCGGATGGCTAATAGCCGGTGGCTGGGGATTTTCCCCACGGGCTCTGTCCAGTCGAAATAATCTTTGAATTTCGCTCCTTCAGACTCTTTGCCGGTCAACACTCGGGAGCGAACACTCCCGCTGCTCCACGATAATTCTCTGAGGCGAGCACGTACCGTCGCGTCATCACTAAATCGCTCGGCTAGAATATCCCGTGACCCAGCCAATGCCGCGCTCACATCAAGGATCTGCTTCGCAGGATCCACAAAAGCAACCGCTGCAGCCAAGGGATCGAGCGTCGCTTGTTCGTCGAAAATCAGCAGGGCCAAGGGTTCCAACCCAGCTTCCTTGGCGATGGTAGCGCGGGTACGACGTTTTGGTCGGTATGGAGCATAGAGATCCTCTAATACCGCGAGTGTTTCTGCGCCACCGATCGAGACCTTTAATGCATCGGAAAGCAAATTTCTTTCAGACAACGATTTTACAATCGCTTCACGTCGTTGCTCAAGTTCCACCAATTGAGCCATACGGTCGCGAATACTTGTGACAGCCACTTCATCAAGACTACCGGTGACCTCCTTTCGGTAGCGGGAAATAAAGGGCACCGTGGCCCCCTCTGCTAGGAGGCGCGCGGTAGCGGCAACCTTGGCTGGGGGGACCTGGAGTTCGGAAGCGATGCGGGCGACGAACAGATCTTGCATGTAAGCGGGGCGTTGGTTTAGCGGCTTACAAGGTATGCGCAAGCCAGACCTTAAAAAACCAGCTGAATCCTTCGATCAACTTATCGAGAACTTGGCGTCTTTTTATTGGTTTAAAGCTCTTCAAGTTGATGTTTTTTAAATTTAAACGTAAGCGTACGCCCAACCTCATGGTTCCCTAGTTGCCGAAAGTAGGATATTCCGCGATCGAAGGCGGGGAAGAAAGGTCGACCGACCGGATTAGGCTTTCGCCGGTTTCCAGTTCCAAGGCAGGAGTTCGGCAACGGTATGGTT
>SIAZ01000187.1 GCA_009695405.1 Pedosphaera sp.
CATCCTCGCCGGTATGCTTCTGCCTTCTTTAGCTAAAGCCAAAGCCAAGGCTCAAGGCATCAAGTGCTTGAATAATCTTAAACAGTTGCAACTCGCTCACCTGCTTTACCCGACTGATAACCGAGAAACCCTCACCAAACCCGGCAATAGCGGAACCGAACTCTACGCTTGGGTGGGCGGTTGGCTCGACTACAATCCTAGCACTCCCGACAATACAAACAAATTAGATCTCCTTGACCCCAAACGGGCCATGTTCGCCCCCTATATGCCATCTGCTGAGGTTTATAAATGCCCCGCCGATTTCAGCTATGTCACCATTAAGGGTCAACGTTACCCTCGGGTCCGCAGTATGTCCATGAGCCAAGCAATGGGTGGGCCCGGGGGGTGGCTTCCACCCTCGGGTTACAACGAGGGACAGACTCGCTATAAGGTCTTCATTAAAACCTCCGATTTTCTCTCGCCCTCAATGCATTATGTACTCCTCGACGAACATCCAGACGGCATCAACGCCGGTGGTTACGCCAATATGATGGTAGAGAGTGCGGCTGCGGCGCGTATCATCGATTACCCAGCCAGTTATCACAACGGTGCCGCCGGCATCTCCTTTGTCGACGGCCATGCCGAGATCAAAAAATGGCTGGATACCCGAACAAAGCCACCGGTCCGCTTCAACAGTAACCTCGCGCTCAATGTTGGTTCCCCCAACAATATCGATGTAATCTGGCTCGCCGATCGGACCACCGTGCTAGCGAAGTAGAGAGGGCCCCAGGGGAAGAGAAACAAGACTTCCCAAATATTACTCGGTTGAAAACCACCGATCAGTAGGGAACGGCGGGGGGTCTAAGTGCTTAAAATAGGAAGGATTTCAGCCTAAACCTAGGCTTAGACAGAAAGGGGGATTGATGCTCTCATCCGCTTCAGGAATCCTTCTCGAATGCTTCGTCCTCGGAAAAAATACACGGTTCACGACCTCCAGCAGCTCAAAGGAAAACGCTGCCTCACCCATATTCACGTCAAATCTCCCGAGGAAGCCGCGGCAGCCGAAGCGGCAGGGGTGGACCTAATGTCCTGCAGCTTCGATTCCCCGGAGTCTCAGGCTTGCCTTCCTAGACTGGTCGCAGCCGCTCCTTCGAGTTTTTTATCTGCTGCTACTCTCCACGGGATGGCTTCCTCCGAGGAAGCCATCCGCATTGGGTTTCGCGCCATTGAACTGGGTGCTAGTTCTCTTTATTGCTCCGCCAGTCCACGGATCATTGAGGCCATGGCGCGCGAAGGCCTGCCCGTGGTCGGCCACCTCGGTTTAATTCCCAGACATATCACTTGGACTGGTTACCGAGCGATCGGCAAAACTGAAGCTGAGGCCCGCCTCCTTTACGATCGCATGAAATCTCTCGAGAACGCCGGGGCCTATGCAGCGGAACTCGAATGCGTCCCTCATCAACTCGCTCGGTTTCTCACCTCCCAAACAAAAATGCTCCTGATGTCGCTCGGCTCTGGGTCTGGTTGCGATACTCAGTTTCTCTTCTCCTGCGATATCCTCGGTGATTACGATGAACGCCTTCCACGACACGCACGCGCTTATCGCAATTTTCTAGAGGAACATCGCCGATTACACAGCGAACGTGTCGTAGCCTTTTCAGAATATATCGCCGACGTTAAAGAAGGCCGCTTCCCAGAACGAGGTCATCTCGTGGAAATGGACCCCTTCACCCTCCAAAGGGTCATCGATGACATCAACCTTAAACCGCTCCCATCCACTCATCCCCACTGAGAATCACCCACCTAATCCATCATCATATCTTCAAATCAAGATGCGATGATTTCTTATTTGGAACATTCCATCGATCAGGAGTAGTCTCCGCCTATGTCGAACCTGACTTTTTCTCCGACTGAAGACTCCCGAGGGGGGCAACTTCGGAAAATTCTCCGCGAACGTATTGCGATCATTGATGGCGCCATGGGAACGACGATCCGGACCTACGGTAAAACCGAGGCGGATATGCGTGGAAAACGATTCGCCACAGCCAAAAAAGATCTCCTGAACAACGGCGATCTCTTCTCGTTAACCCAACCGGAAATGATCTGTGATATCCATCGGCGATTCTTGGAGGCCGGCGCAGATATCATCGAGACCAATACATTTTCCGCGACTCATATCGCTCAAAGCGAATTTTTCGTCGATGACCCTCGTGAACATGGCGGCCGAAAGGACCCCGAATTCTACCAAAAAATCATCGAAGATCCCTTCCTCAATGATCTAGCCTGGGAGATCAATGAAACCTCGGCGCGCCAATGCCGAGAATGGGCCGATCGAGTCGGTTCTCGTGATGGGCGTCAACGCTTTGTCGCTGGTGCAATTGGGCCCCTAACCGTCTCTCTTTCCAATTCGCCAGATGCGGATAATGCTGGATTTCGGGTGGTCACTTTCGATCAAGTCAAACACGCTTATATCCAACAGGTACGCGCCTTAATTGCTGGCGGTTCAGACTTTTTGCTGGTTGAAACCATCTTCGATTCTCTCAACGCCAAGGCCGCCTTAGTCGCTATTCAGGAGGTTTTCGATACCGACCGAATTCGTCTATCAGTTTCCATCTCCGCTGCCGTCGGGTTAGGAGGTGAAACTATGATTTCCGCCCAGACCGTGGAAGCACTCTGGAATGCAGTGAAGCACATCCGCCCGTTGTCGATCGGACTCAATTGTTCGCTCGGACCCGATTTAATGCGTCCGTTCCTAGCCGAACTTGCCGCCAAATCAGGAGCGGCTATTTCTTGTTATCCCAACGCCGGACTCCCCAACCCACTCTCTGAAACGGGCTTCGATCTCAAACCTCACGATATGGGTCGTTTCCTCAGTGAATTCGCTGAGGGCGGCCTCCTCAATATCGCCGGTGGTTGCTGCGGGAATACGCCTGAACACATCGCTGCCATCGCCAAATCGCTCGCTGGTCGACATCCAAGGGACTTAGCTCCCCGCGAAAAAGGCACAGAGCGTCTCGGTGGCCTCTCCGGCGGAACTCTCCCAAGTGCTTCCCAGATTCTCCCTTTGCGCCTTTCCGGTTCCCAACCGTTTACCCAACAACTGGGCAATTTTATGCTCATCGGTGAACGTACCAACGTCGCCGGTTCACCTCGGTTTGCTAAACTTGTCCGCGAGGGTAACTACGAAGAGGCCGTGGCCATTGCTCGTCAACAGGTCGAAAACGGCGCTAATATCATCGATATTTGCATGGATGACGGTCTAATCGATGGCGTCGCTGCGATGTCTCGTTACCTTCAGTTGCTGGGAAGCGAACCCGAGGTCGCCAAGGTCCCTTTTATGGTGGACTCCTCTAAATGGGAAGTCATCGAAGCCGGTTTGAAATGCCTTCAAGGCAAAGGCATCGTAAATTCTATTTCCCTCAAGGAAGGTGAATCTGCCTTTCGCGAATCCGCCGCTAAGGTGCTTAAGTACGGCGCCGCTGTGGTAGTTATGGCTTTCGATGAAAAAGGCCAGGCCGCTACTTACGGTGAAAAAATCCGCATTTGCGAAAGGGCTTATCGTCTCCTCGTCGACGAAATCGGATTCCCACCGGAAGATATTATCTTCGATCCCAATATCCTTACCGTCGGAACAGGCATCGAGGAACATAACAATTACGCTGTCGACTTCATCGAAGCGACGCGTTGGATTAAGTCGAATTTACCTCACGCCAAAGTGAGCGGGGGCGTCTCTAATGTTTCTTTCGGTTTCCGAGGTAATAATCCAGTGCGGGAAGCCATGCACAGCGCTTTCCTCTTTCATGCCATTCAGGCCGGCATGGACATGGGTATCGTCAATGCCGGAATGCTCGAAGTGTACCAAGAGATCAAACCGGAACTTCGCGATCTCGTAGAGGATGTTATCCTCAACCGCCGCCCCGATTCCACCGAGCGTTTGGTCGCTTACGGCGAACAAATGAAAGCGATTCAGTCTGGTACAACTGAATCTAACGCCAAGAAAGAAGAGGAATGGCGTAGCGGTTCGGTCGAGGAACGTCTTTCACATGCCTTGGTCAAGGGTATCGATACCTTCATCAATGCCGATACTGAAGAAGCTCGACTCAAACTCGGTCGCCCCTTGAGGGTCATCGAAGGCCCTCTCATGGATGGCATGGGCGTCGTGGGTGACCTTTTCGGTGCTGGTAAGATGTTCCTCCCTCAGGTGGTTAAATCCGCTCGGGTTATGAAAAAAGCGGTCGCCTATCTCACCCCTTATATGGAGGAGGAAAAGAAAGCCGCAGAAGCCGCAGGTCACACGGTTCGTGCTCAAGGCAAAATTGTCCTCGCTACGGTCAAAGGGGATGTTCACGACATTGGCAAAAATATCGTCGGGGTCGTCCTCGCTTGTAATAATTATGAGGTCATTGACATGGGGGTCATGGTTCCGTGTGAAAAAATTCTAGAAACCGCCCGCCGAGAAAACGCCGATATCATCGGCCTCAGCGGTCTTATTACTCCGTCTCTCGACGAAATGGTGCATGTCGCCAAGGAAATGGAACGAACCGGCTTCAAGACTCCCCTCCTGATCGGCGGCGCAACCACCAGTCGGGCTCACACTGCTATTAAAATAGCTCATCACTACTCCCAACCCATTGTTCACGTGCTCGATGCGTCACGTGCAGTACCGGTCACCACCAGTCTCCTCAGTAAGGACGGTCGCGATGAATTTATCCGACTCCACCGAACCGACTACGAACGAATTCGGACGCACTATTCCGGTCAAAAATCGACGCTCCTTTCACTCGATGCAGCTCGAGCTAATGCCCGAAAATTAGAGTTCAATGCCCTACCGACTCCGGAGTTTACTGGCATTCGACTTCTCGAAGATGTTCCGCTTAATGATCTTCGAGAGTTCATTGACTGGTCTCCCTTCTTCCATACTTGGGAACTGCGCGGTCGTTACCCCTCCATCCTGCAACACGAAAAGTACGGCGATGAAGCGCGCAAATTATTTGCCGACGCCCAAACTCTCCTCGACGAAATAATCACTCATCGCCGGATTCGTGCTCGGGGCATCTACGGCCTTTTCCCTGCGAATCGGGTGGGCGATTCTATCGAACTTTACTCGGGTGAAGATCGTCAAACGGTGATCGCCTCTTTCCATATGCTCCGACAACAGATGGTCAAGGAAGACGGCTCTTCGAATAGTTCTCTTGCCGACTTTATTGCCCCAAAAGGCACGCCGGATCATCTCGGCGCATTTGCAGTGACGACTGGCTTTGGACTCGATGAAATCGTCAAAGAGTACAAGGCCGCTCTCGACGATTATTCGGCTATTATGGCCGAAGCTCTCGCCGACCGCCTCGCTGAGGCTTTTGCCGAATATATGCACAAACGGGTTCGAGATGAATGGGGCTTCGGACGCACTGAAAATCTTTCTACGGATCAACTTCTCGCCGAAGAATACCGCGGAATTCGACCCGCTGGTGGTTATCCATCTAGCCCAGACCACACCGAAAAACAAACGCTCTGGTCTCTCCTCGATGTGGAGGCTAAGACCGGTATCCGCCTTACCGAAAGCTGTGCAATGTGGCCCGGCAGTAGTGTCAGCGGACTCTACTTCGCGCATCCAGATTGTCGGTACTTCGCGGTCGGCAAACTAGGCCTCGATCAAGTCGCCGATCTGGCGATTCGTAAGGCAAGACCCTTGGCCGAAATGGAGCGTTGGCTGGGGCCATGGCTCAATTATGAACCTTCCTGATTTAGAAAAACAATACCCACTAGCCTCGCTCGACAAAACGAACCGCTCTCGCCACCGTCTCCGCCTTGATGTCAAAGCCGTTGATCATTGCCGGACGGCAATTTTCCTCTCGCCTCTTTTTAGGCACCGGAAAATTTCCCTCCCCAGAATCTATGAGCGGAGCCCTTGCGGCTAGTGGAACGGAAATCGTCACCGTCGCTCTTCGGCGTGCTGATCTGTCCGGGCGCAGGGATCCGTTTGCCAATATCCTCGAATTCATCGATCCCGTCCGATTCCTAATCTTACCCAACACCAGCGGAGCTATGAACGCGGAAGAAGCGGTCCGACTCGCCAGACTCGCCGTTGCTGCAGGTCTGCCAAAATGGATCAAATTGGAGATCCATCCCGACCCTCGCTACCTACTACCGGACCCGATCGAAACATTTAAGGCGGCTGAACAACTCGTTCGAGAAGGCTTTATTGTCCTACCTTATATCAATGCTGATCCGGTCCTCGCCAAACGACTTCAGGAAATAGGAACTGCAACGGTGATGCCACTCGGAGCCCCGATCGGCTCAAATCGAGGCATCCAGACTCGCGAACAAATCCGTATCATCATCGAGCAAGCCATCGTCCCAGTGGTCATCGATGCCGGTATCGGTGCCCCAAGCCATGCCGCTGAAGCGATGGAATTGGGGGCGGACGCAGTCCTCGTTAATACCGCTATTGCCGTCGCATCGGATCCCAATCGTATGGCAACCGCTTTCCGAAATGCGGTCGAAGCCGGTCGCACGGCTTTTGAACTCGGCCTAGCTGATCGACTTGAAACCGCCAGTCCTACCAGTCCTTTAACTGGGTTTCTAAAGTAAGGCTCTCAACTTCCCTCATCTCCCTCAACCCCTCCGGTCTACCTGCTATGCCTGACTCGATGATGCCACCGACCGATTCAGCACAACAACGCAGGGCGAACTGGATTCGTGCCCTCGAACAAATCCCTGACCCGCAATCGCGCCTCGGGTGGATACTCGATCAAGCTCGCAGCGTCGCGCCCTTGCCGATTCACCTCCGCACTGAGCCTCATTTATTTCCAGGATGCCGAGTGCGACTCTGGTGGATTCCCTCACTGCGCAACGGCCAATGCGTGTTCGATACAGACTCCGATTCAGTCACCCTAAAGGGGACTTCCAGAAACTCAATTCGCGGAAAGAAATGTGTCTAAAAGGTGAGTAAGCAGGGCTGGGTTTTCGTCCAAGACAGCATGCCTGAATTGATCCGTCCCGCTGAACTTTCCTTCTTCTCTCTGACTGAACGCTTGGCCCA
>SIAZ01000188.1 GCA_009695405.1 Pedosphaera sp.
TTACCGCTCGATAACCAGTTGCGAACGACCTCGCATTTGAACGATTTATCGAACTTCCGGCGCGTTTTTGTAGGGGAGTCTTTGATGATGGATTCCATGGTACAGGATTCCTCTTACTCTCCGTCCGAGAAATCGAAGCAACCTCAAAGTGCAGACTCTTTCGATGAGGAGTTAGGGTTATAGACTGCGTTGCTGTTAGGAGCAGCGTCAGGAAAAGTGAGTTAGGTGTCTGCTTGTAGCTGAGGAGGGATGGACTTTAGACTACGACATGTTTGCGAGGTTTCGATGGATTGGTTTAACAATGGTCATCGCTGTGAGCGGACTGGCAGAAGTTACTTATCAAGACTGGGAACAGGCTCCGCACAGCTATTTCCAGAAAATACCGCGCGACCGTTTTACAAAGTTAAAGGCACGATTGGAATCCGGTACCGCCGGATTAGATCGAAGCAGTGAGCGAGCCTGTTTGATTAGCTTGTTGGGTCTATTAGAGATCCCAGTCTCCTCGCAGATGTTAGTTTTTTCCACGACCAGCCTGCAGTTGAGTCGGATTGGGCCGTCAACACCTCGGGCGTTGTATTTCTCAGACGATATTTCTCTTGGATTCGTTCCCGGTGGACGGATTGAGATTATGGCCTTGGATTCCGAATTGGGAGGGGTGTTTTATATTTTTGATTTACCGCGTGGATCCGGTTTGCTGACTGTCGAGAGGTCGACTCGGTGTATGAACTGTCATGCGGGAGAAGACACTGGTTATGTACCTGGATTATCGATTCGTTCCGTTTTACCGGGTGAAGAGGGTGGAAGTTTAAATTCCTTCCGAAGTGGGTTATCTGGACATGGGATACCCTTGTCGGATCGTTTTGGTGGATGGTATATTACCGGTGCCATCGGATTTACTAACCATTGGGGTAACCGAATTGGAGCCCAGAGGGAAGGTCGGCAGATATGGATTCCAGCACTAGCGACAGAGCGCGTTGACTTTGGAAAATACGCAACAACCGGGAGTGATCTACTGCCTCAGTTGGTACATGAGCATCAGGTGGGATTGATGAATCGCCTGGTTGAGGCTCATTATCGGGCTCGGACCCATTTTTTTACTGATAAAACCGGGCTCACCTTAGAACACCAAAAAGAACTGGAAGATCAAGCCAAGGGCATTGTTAGGTATCTACTTTTTACCGATGAAGTGCCTTTACCCAAAGGAGTGGCTTTTCGAGAAGACACCTTTAAAAGTGATTTTGCCAAAAGCCGACGAGTTGTCGAAGGGGTTTCCCTTCGCGATTTCGATTTAGAAACTCGGCTGTTTCGTTTCCGCTGCAGTTACATGATTTATAGCCCGGTTTTTAGTGGATTGCCTCCAGTGCTGAAGTCATTGGTTTTGGCGAAATTATCTACTGCTTTAAAGGAAGACAGGGCCGATCCAGAGTCTGCTCACCTGCAACCTAGTGAGAAGAGAGTCATTCGGAAGATTTTGCGGGCGACGCTTGATGGATGGCCTTCGGAAAAGTGACTAACTCAATTTTCAACACACACTTTAAAGTCGATAGAACAGCACCCAATTTTGCTCCCATTTTTATTTCTTTGTCTTTGACGATTTAATGTCTGGACCTTTGGGAAGTGTAGAAAGTTAGTCGCCCTTTACCTTCAGTTCATAGAAAAAACTGACTGGGATTTTGATCTGAATTGAAGGTGTTGACCTTGGGCTGAAATCAAGGTTTTGAGCTCAGAGCCTTCTTTCCAAATTTCTTGGCCGCGGGCGCTTTGAGACGTTTAAACTCTTGGGTCAGATTGGTGAGAGAGGCTTCAATACCCATGCGTTCGAGGCTAGTCGCACCCACAAAGCCAACGGCATCGGTCTGTTTCATGACGCGTTCAGCATCGGACGGCGTGTTAATTGGGCCACCATGACAGAGGAAGAAAATATCTTTCCGAACGGTGTTGGCAGCATCAATGATTTCTTGGGTTCGCTTGAGGGTATAATCCCAACTTACAACGGCATTTTTGACGCCGATACTCCCTCCAACCGTGGTTCCCACATGGGCAATGATGGCGTCCGCGCCGGATTTGGCCATTTCGATGGCTTCTTCAGGCGACCCAACATAGACGATGGAAAAAAGATCCATCCGGCGAGCCAGGGCGACCATTTCGAATTCTTTTTTGACGCTCATCCCAGTTTCCTCCAGTACGCCGCGGAAATGGCCATCGACAATCGTATGGGTAGGAAAGTTGTTTACCCCGCTGAAGCCCATTTCTTTGACCTGCCCAAGCCAGTGCCACATGCGGCGCCGTGGATCGGTTGCGTGAACACCGCAAATCACTGGGCATTCTTCAACTACGGGAAGGACTTCATATTCGCCGATCTCCATAGCGATGGCATTAGCGTCGCCGTAAGCCATCATTCCGCACGTAGAGCCATGACCCATCATACGAAAACGGCCGGAGTTATAGATGATGATCAGATCAGCTCCGCCTTTTTCGATGAATTTAGCACTAATACCTGTGCCAGCGCCGCCAGCAATAATGGCGTTGCCTTTTTTGATGGTGCTCATCAAACGGTCACGAACTTCTTGGCGGGTGTAGGGATTGCCTTTGCCGGTCCAGGGATTGGGCATGGTGTTTAAGCGGATGTATTAAGGGTTCTAGATCAGACGAATGACCGGCGGCAAGATGGCTGATCAATCGTACCGCCTGCAATGACGCAATGAGATCTTCGAGGGTGAGGCGGCAAGACCTTGACTTGATTCAGAGGGCCTTCTGATGAAGGTGGAGCGTCAGGGTTTATAAACTTGACCCCGTAAAAAGTCCCAGACCAAGTAGAAGAGAAAGGCTGAATTATGACGGAGATAACGCCCAGCGAGACGACGAGGTTCTGAAGCAAGTCGGTACAGCCAAGTCAGTCCCATTCGCTGCATCCAAACTGGAGCATCCGACCTTAAACCTGCATTGACGTCAAAGGCCTGCCCCACCGAAAGGAGAAGACCGTTCTGAAGAAGAGGTTTTACTCGTGCGATCCAGCATTGCTGCTTGGGCGTTCCTAGTCCGACCCAAATAAAATCAGGCTTTAGGCGCTGAATCTCATCAAGAATTGACCTGTCGTCTTGACCTAAAACTCCAGAGGTATCGCAGCGGCCATGAAAAGACCCGACAAGACGCAGGTCAGGATTGAGTTGCAGATATTTATTTCGCAAGGCGATACCGCATTCGTCAGAGCCGCCCAAAAGATAATGGGTAAAACCGATCGGACTATGGCGGAGTGCATAATTGAAGAAGGCAGGTCCGTAGACACGGTCGCGTAATCCGGCTCCTCGTGCATTCAGCAACCAGAGCAATGGAGAACTATCCGGAATAAAGTGATCGAACGCTTCCGATACGGTTCGGTAGTTCGGATCCGACCGGCGCAAAGTGACGATCTGAGTGTTGCAAAATTCCACAGCCGAGGGCGCGGCAGTTCGGGAAAGTTGCAAGCAAAGAGCCAAGGCCCCGGGATGGTCGGTGACAGTTAATGGAGTGCCGAGGCACTGAATCACTCGCGGCGTAGGGGCGCGGGAAGAGTCGGGCTCGAAAGACATCAAGGAAGGCTGGACTGGGTGATCGAACCGAGGCGAGTCGTTTTACAAAATAGATAGGTGACATGCCCAATCGGCCTCGAGCCAACGGTTCATTTCGGAGTGGGGTAAAAGGGCTTGGTGTTTTTACCTAGGCCCCGTGGTTCGCTCGGCTAACCATAAGTAGTCATTGGGTGCAGCGTCCGAGCCTGCGGCTAAAGGTTGGGTGGTCCGCAACCGAGTGGCACGATCTCGCCACATATGAATCTCCGAATGTCCATCGGCAAAAGAAAGAGCTCCGGCTCCCGCGTGGTAACTGGCTGGGCAGTCGTTCATTTGTCCATTCTTGGGTAGCACAGTGGTGCCGATAGGCATCAGATGAACGAGAAATCCATCATTTAATGTAGGGCATTCGTCAATAAAAACCCATCGATTAGCAGGTTCATCAAATGCATCTATTTTACGATATTCCGACCAAGTGGTTTTTCTCTCGGCTACTTGTGACCAAGAAGTGCCATCGGGAAATCCCCCGATAAAAGCATTCATAGCAATACTTCGTACCCGAGGTTCTTTTCGAGGAGGATTGACAGAGGGGTCTCCGGGACACTTAAAAATACTCGATGCTTGACCAAAATATTGTCCCAAAAGTGCTTTTGTGAAACGGAGTTTATTGGTGTTATCAGGGTTACTGGTATTGTAACTCAAGGAACCTGTGCACCAACTTTTGGTTACATCGAGTTCGAACACCGTGTTGAAGGGCAGTCCCCCTCGATTGTCGTCCGCATAGAGGCGCCAAGCCAACATGACTTGCCTCAGGTTATTCATGCACTGGACACTTTGCGCTTTCACTTTGGCTTTTCCTAAAGCTGGTAAAAGCATCCCCGCCAGAATCGCAATAATAGCAATCACCACCAGCAGTTCAATCAAGGTGAAGGCGAATCGTCTTCCCGATTGTACTCTACTCAAGAAGTTGTAAGGGGTCCGTTCGGTCGAAAGAGTGAGCATAGGGAGTATTTTTAGGGTGAGCGACGAGGATGGGAAAGACGCTACCTTTTCCCGATGCGAAAGAGGTGCTCTGCGCCGCGTATAAATAGGGTGTCGTTATCAACGGCATAACTCGCCAAGGTGCGTTCACCTAGTTCGTTTTTAGCCAGTAGCTCAAACTTCTTGCCGGCTTTTAGAACATAACCAATTCCCTCCTCATTTTGAAAATATAGTCGGCCGTCGGCGGAGACGGGTGAGGCTGAAAAACCGCCTCCTAATCGCTCATTCCAATAAACCTGACCTGTTTTAGCATCGGCACAAGTTGCGATGCCGGCGTCTGAAACAAAGTAAACTTCATCCCCGACCACCAAAGCTGAAGGTGTACTGGGAGCGCCCCGTGCCGTTTTCCAAGCCAAATGTGTGGTGGTCACATCGCCTTTACCACCCGGGCGGATAGCAAAAAACTTTGGAAAATCGTAATCGGTATTTACGAAGATTAGTCCGTGGGCAAATACAGGTCTTGGAACCACTGAGAACCCATTACCCGTCGTCACTTGCCAAAGGAGTTGCCCCGTCGTGGGGTCATAGGCATAGGTACCGCCTGCGCCGGGACTGATCAGTTCTTGGTGCCCTGCGTGGGTTATAAGTAGAGGGGTACTAAAAGAAAATTTTCTCGGGACAGACTCGTTTGGACGAGGCGTCTTCCACTTGATTTCACCTGTCCGCCTATCGAGTGCGATTACGAAAGGGTTGGTGAGACCGTCGCAGTTAAAAATGAGCTGATTACCAGCGAGAACCGGCGATCCACCATTGCCATGTTGAGGCGAGTATTTGATTGCAGCCTGCCGCCATTTGACTTTTCCATTTAAATTGAGACAAGCGGTTCCCATATGGCCAAAGTGCACGTAAAAAAGTCCGCCATTCACCAAGGGCGTGGGACTCGCATACCCATTTTTCGGATGAAGACTTGATCCATTGTCTGGGCTGAAAAGATTAGTACTCCAGAGTACTCGCCCGTCGCCTGCATCAAGGCATACCGCTCCCAATTCGCGACCCAGTTTTCCCTGGTTACTTCTTCCGTACGTTAAATACAATCGCCCTTTGACCAGTACAGGTGAAGACCAACCAGCACCAGGTAGGGAAACTTTCCATGCAATGTTTTCGGTGCCGCTCCAGTGAATGGGAACGTTCTTAGCGGGAGAGGAACCTTGCCCAGTCGGACCGCGAAATTCAGGCCAGTCGTGTGCGCAAAGGGTTGCGGCAATCAACTGGGCAAAGATTAAGCAGAGCCTTCTCGCTGTGGGCCGAGTCGAAGAATAATGTGTATTAAAGAGGGGCGTCATCTTAATTGAAGATGTTTGCAGAGGGAAAGTTGATTTCGAAGGCTCGTTGACTGTCTTAATTGAGGAAAGAGAGAAATCAGATTTTTACTGAATCCGACGTCTAGATCCGCTTTTTCGGGGGACGAAGGAACTGAAATTTAGGGAACTAAAATTGAGTAAAATGGAAGCCCGTAGCGGTCATTGGTGAGAGAACAATAAAAAAGCACTTCGAGTGATCGGTCTCTCTGGTAAACGGAGTCGTGAATATGGAACACATCTGTGGAAGTGTTTCCTCGAGAAAAAGTGCCCAACTGAAAGGAAAACATTATCTGCGGCCACAACACTCCATAAAATTATTTTCCGCTCAAGAAATTCCCAGAGGCGATCGTAAAGACAAGCTCGCCATTGCAATGGAGGACGGTTAGGAAGAGGGCATGCCTTTTCTTCGATCTGGATTATTCACGTTTGTGGTCTTGATTTTCACTGGGTGTGTTGACCGCAGTTCGAACGGGATTACGCCTGCGAGCCGACTTCTGTTTAATGGTCGCAATCTAGTGGGTTGGGAGGTGATGCATGGGGGAAGTTGGTCTGTTGAAAAAGGAGAATTAGTCGCCAGAAATGGGGTTGCTTGGAGCACTAATCCAGAGATTTCAGGATCGTGGCTGCGGACCGATCGGCCTCAGGGTGATTTTATTTTAGAGCTCGAGTATTTGGTGAACGTGAAGGGAAACAGCGGTGTGTTTATTCGCTCAGGGTTAGAGCGCAACCCAGCCTTCACTGGTCACGAAATACAAATCCTGGATGACGCTGCTTTGAGTAAGCCTGAGAAATGGAGTTCTGGTGCGCTTTACGACGTGGTTGCTGCTAATCAGGTCGCTTCCAAGCCCGCTGGGGAATGGAATACTCTCCGAATTGAAGCCAGAGGCTCTCGGGTTCAAATTCAATCAAACGGAATTCGGATCGTCGATTATCCCTCAGCCCCAGGGCGTTTGGCTGGCGGCTCATAGGACAGGGCGGGAGTCTATGATCAGTCGGAGGGCGAGGCTTGGTTGGCGATGGTAGAGTTCAAAGAAGTGCGCCAAGGGTTGGCCTTGCTCGAAGGGGATCAGGGCCAAGAGGACGTTGC
>SIAZ01000189.1 GCA_009695405.1 Pedosphaera sp.
TGAGAGTCCCGAGCTTTTGAATTCAGTGATTAGTAGTTGGATTTCAGCAAGACCACGCCGCTTCCGAGACGGTTCAATTGAGTTCATCCGCTCAGGCTAAACCCAAGGAAGGCGAATTGGGAACCATGGGGTTCGGCGTACGCTTACGTCTAAATACCAGGCGCTCCCATCGCTCACTCGCACCGAACTTCCTTCAACCCGATAGACCAACTTCGCTAAATCAACTGAGGAAGGTAACACATTAACAATGACCTCACCACTGACCACGGACACGACCCGGGTTCGACTCTCTGGCTGACGGATAAACTGAAAAGTAGTGAGGTCGACCGCAAAGACATGCCCAGTCATCCGCACAACTCCATCCTCATATTCATTCACTGTGCCAACAAAGTGCCGATGGGGCTCTGAATCAAAGTGTCTCCGGTGAATTACATGAACCTTTTCACCCGCATTCAAAATGGAATCTCTCATTGATCCGACGATGCCAAGCTGACTTCACGTCGTCGAGCCTGAGTTCACTCGCTGTTCGAAAGCACTGCCTTGTGCCAAATCCGTCCCAGTGAGAGGCTCGCCTCATCGTGGGTGATACACTGACTCTTTCGCACTGGCTGTTGGCCTTTCTGGCGGCCACCGGAATTGGAATCTCCAAATCAGGTCTCCCAGGAATTAGCCTCCTCCATGTCGTCCTATTCGCTCAACTCTTCCCCGGTCTTCAATCTACCGGCATCGTCTTACCCTTGCTGATCGTGGGCGATGCAGGTGCTGTCCTACTTTTTAAACGCCATGCTGAATGGCACTACGTCCGACGCACTCTTCCTCCCGCTCTTTTAGGTGTGGTGCTTGGGTATTGGATCATGGGCCGTTACAGCACTTCCAACTTCACCTCAGTCATCGGAATTGTTGTCCTCGCACTCGCTCTTCTCCAACTCCTTCGTCACTGGCGACCCGACCTTCAATCGCGCTTTCCCCATTCTTGGATCTTTGCCAGCAGCCTCGGCTTTCTCGCCGGTGGAGTGACAATGATTGCCAATGCCGCAGGGCCGGTCATGGGCCTCTACATTCTCGCTGTTGGCCTTCCAAAGCAGGCATTTATCGGAACGAGCGCTTGGTTTTTCTTAATCTTAAATCTCTTCAAACTTCCCTTCAGCGCTCATCTCGGGCTTATCGACCTCAATTCCCTACTCCTGAACGCAGTCCTCGTCCCCGCTGTGATAGCTGGGCTCTTTTGGGGGCGCGCCACCGTAACCCGTCTTCCTCAAAAAATCTTCGATACCTGCATCGTTGCCTTTGCCTTTATCGCAGCAGCAAGATTGATCTGGAGTTAAGCCGAAAAGAAAAAGGCATCCCGAAGGATGCCCCTGTTTTGATCTAAAGACCGCTGACGGATTTAATCGACGCAGCTTAAAATTAGATGGCTTCGCCCACTTGGAAACGAAAGAATCGGCGTACCGTGAGAGTGTCACCCAGCAACTTACCGACCGCCCCCAAGTGGTCCTCAAGTTTGAGTTCCGGATTCTTGACAAACCCTTGCTCCAGCAAGCAATTCGTCTCAAAATACTTATTCATCTTACCCTTGAGGATCGTTTCCATCGCCGCCGCCGGTTTGCCTTTCAAAGCATCCGACTGAGCCGCAATTTCACGTTCCTTGTTGATTAACTCGACAGGCACATCGTTTCGGCTCACCGAAACAGAACTTCCAGCGGCGATCTGCAGAGCGATATCACGGAGCAACTGTTTGAAATCGTCCATTCCCACTACTGATTCCTTAGTGGCACCGACCTCCACTAGAACGCCAACCTTACCACCCGTGTGGATGTAAGCAGCTAGACCTCCAACGCCCTGAACCTCCAAGCGCTGGGTTCGACGAATCTGAATGTTTTCGCCGATACGGGCCACAGCGACAACTCGGTCGGGTTCAAGATCGGCGCCGTGTTGTGCCGCCGCCTTTGCCACCAATTCGTTCACAAAGGCTTTAAAGGAGTCGTTACGCGCAACAAAATCGGTTTCGCAATTAACCTCAATCAAGCATCCAACCTTACCGCCAGAGGTGATGAATTGACCAATTAGTCCTTCGTTTGCGGCGCGATCTCCTTTCTTGACAGCCGCTGCCGCCCCCTGCTTGCGCAGAAGATCGACGGCCCCATCAAGGTCGCCCTTATTTTGATCTAGAGCCTTTTTACAGGCCATCAGGCCCGCACCAGTCATGGCACGGAGTTGTCCAACGAGTGCAGGTGTAATTTCTGGCATGACACTATTCAAAATAGAGAGTTGAGTTTCGAAAGAGGTGACACCGCAGCCAACTCGGCTACAACGTCACATTCTTTCCAAGACAGCTTAGGCCGCTGGAATTGCTTCGAGGGCAGGGGCAGGTTCCGAAGTTGGGGCATCAGCAACTGCTGGAACCTCTTTTTCACGATTCACTCGACGCGCCTTGCGAGCGTCCGCTTCCGCTCTGCCTTTATTGATGGCCTCAGTGACCACCTGTAAAAGGATCTTAACTGAACGAATTGCGTCGTCGTTGCCCGCGATCGGATAATTCACCAAATCAGGATCTGCGTTGGTGTCAACAATGGCCACCAAAGGAATCTTAAGACGCCGCGCTTCAGATACTGCGTTGTGTTCGCGCTTCAGATCGATCACGAACATCACATCCGGTGCGGCTTCGATTGCACGTAAACCATCCAAGTTCTTAAAGAGACGTTGATGCTCGCGACGGATCATCGACTGTTCCTGTTTCACGTACTGATTGATGGAACCATCTTGCTCCATCCGTTCAATTTCCTTCATTCGCTTCATGGAGCGCTTGATGGTCTTCAGATTAGTGAGTGTGCCGCCCAACCAACGTTCGGTAACAAACGGTTGACCGCAGGCCTTAGCCGCTTCTTTTACCGCTTCTTGTGCCTGTTTCTTAGTGCCGACAAATAGAATGTTGCCACCCTTCGATGCCGTCGCCGAAAGAAACTCAACGGCTTCTTGTAGTTGAACAACCGTTTTTGAGAGATCGATAACATGCACCCCGTTGCGCGCCTCAAAAATGAACCGCTTCATCTTCGGATTCCAACGACGCGTTTGATGCCCAAAATGAACGCCTGCCTCGAGGAGTTCTCTGATTCCAATAGTGCTCATGCTCTGTAACTGATTTCCAATAGTTGCGGTTCCGACGCACGCACAACGGCGGCTGACGGTTCCATCCGGCGGAAAAACCGGATTCGGGTTTGAAGTGAATGTGGCCGTCCGCCGCACACGCGTCAGAACGATTAAAGGCCGTGACCTCAGTCCCCCAAAGGACGAAGGAGGGACAATACTTACCGCTCGATCGCTAGTGAGCAACAGGTTTTTTAAAGACAGAAATATTCAACGGCAGAGAGAGTTCTCGACTCAACTCTTGCCTGACTTTCTTTTCTCTGGCAGTTCCTTCTCGACAACATCACGTGATGATCCAATTTCTTATCATCTTAACCCACCCAACTCGCCCACCTAAGTTGGTTTTTAATGTGATTTCCGCCCAAAGTTTGCTCCGTTGAACGCGTTTTTTCAAAAACCCCGTTCCGTGAGCCCGAGCGGGGTTTTTCTTTTGTGCCACTTCTACTTCTCTATCGAATCTGCCTTACTCATCCGTGAAACCAAACCAGATCGAAATCTATGACACCACCCTCCGCGACGGTTCCCAAGGTGAAGGCATCAATTTCTCACTAACTGACAAACTACGAATCGCGGATCGTCTCGACCAGTTTGGAGTCCACTACATCGAGGGCGGATGGCCGGGATCCAATCCGAAGGATCTTGAATTCTTTCAGCAAGCTTCCAAACGCCGCTGGGAAAACGCCAAAATCGCGAGCTTCGGTTTTACCCGACGAAAGGGTGTTGCCGTTGAAAAAGACGATCAAATCCGCCTTCTGCTCGACGCCAAAACACCGGTCATCACTATCGTCGGAAAGACTTGGATGCTTCATGTTACTGAAGTTTTGCGAGCTAAGCCTGATGAAAATTTAGCTATGATCTCCGACACTATCCGTTACCTCAAAGCTCACGGGAAGACTGTCGTTTATGACGCTGAACACAGCTTCGATGGCTTTAAAGACGCACCCGAATATGCCATGGCCACTTGGTTAGCTGCAGAAGAAGCAGGGGCCGATGTTATTTGCTTATGTGACACCAACGGAGGCTGTCTTCCGTCCGAAATCACCAAAATCACTGCTGCCGCCAAAAGTCGACTCAGCGCCCGAATCGGCGTCCATACCCACAACGACTGCGGCCTAGGGGTCGCCAATGGCATTGCCGGCCTAGAAGCGGGGGCCACTCATATTCAAGGCGTCATTAACGGCTACGGCGAACGCACCGGTAACTGCAATCTCACCAGCGTCATACCTCTGGTCGAATTCAAAATGGGCTTGCGCGGTGTTCCCCCGAAATCCCTCCCAAAACTCAAAGAGTTATCCGAATACGTCGATCAGATCGCCAATATGCGACACGATCCACGTCAGCCTTGGGTGGGTCAGACAGCCTTTGCTCACAAGGGCGGTATTCACGTACACGCGATCGAACGAGTCGCCCGTAGTTATGAGCACATCACCCCAGAATCGATCGGTAACCACCGCCGAGTGCTGGTTAGCGATATGTCTGGGCGTACGAATATCTTAGTTAAAGCAGCCGAACTCGGATTCAAACTCACTAATGATCAACCCGAGACTCAACTGATCACGGCTCGAATCAAAGAACGCGAAAACCTAGGCTTCGAGTACGAAGCCGCCGAAGCCTCTCTCGCACTCCTTATCCGGGGGATTCTCGATAAAAACCCTGAGCTTTTATTCTCGGTCGAGACCTACCATCTCTCCATGAGAGGGACAGCTCAAAACTCTGTCTGCGAAGCCACCATTAAGGTAAAGGTTGGTGATACAATTCACCACACTGTCGCCGATGGGGATGGTCCAGTAAAAGCTCTTGATAGTGCTCTGCGCGCCGCACTCGCTCGTTCTTTCCCCCGCATCCGCAAGGTATCACTCACTGACTACAAAGTGCGAATCCTCGACGGAATCGCTGGGACCGGGGCGAAAACTCGGGTCCTCATTCAAAGCACCGACGGGCATCGAGAATGGGGAACGGTGGGGGTAAGTGAAAATATTATTGCCGCATCGCTGGAAGCACTGGTGGATTCAATGGAATTTGCCCTCCTCAAACCCTAATCAATTCTCCAAGTCGATTTAATTATCCGCAGCCTTTTCTTAAATGCGGCTTGATGCCTTGGCCTCCCAATCTGCATCGTCACGCATGGAGCAGATCGCGATCCTTGATTTTGGATCCCAATACACCCAAGTCATCGCCCGCCGTGTGCGGGAGTTGAACGTTTACTCGACCCTTCTTCGCTTCGATACACCTGCGGAGGAGATTCGGAAGCTGAACGTAAAGGGAATTATCCTCTCCGGAGGACCCTCTTCCGTCTATGCTGACAAAGCCCCGTTACCAGATAAAGCCATCTTTAAGCTAGGGGTTCCTGTGCTGGGAATTTGCTACGGCGTTCAGGTCATGGGGCATTTCTTAGGCGGTAAGGTCGAAAAGGGCAGCAAACGGGAATATGGAAAAGGAACACTCAAGGTCATCGACTCTTCCTGTGCCCTTTTTAGAAACCTTCCCTCTGAATTACAGGTGTGGAACTCCCACGGCGATAAATTAACCCGCCTACCGAAAAATTTTGTCGCAGTCGCCATCACAGCGAATTCCGAATACGCGGCGATCGAAAATGCCGAAAAACGATTTCTCGGCATTCAGTTCCATCCCGAAGTTGTTCACACGCCCAAGGGTCGGGAAATCCTCTCCAACTTCGTTCTGGGTCTGTGTAACTGCGCAGCCACTTGGACGATGAAGAATTACGTCGATCAAGCCTACGCTGAAATTCGGGCCCAAGTCGGCTCAGAACGCGTCATTCTTGGCCTGAGTGGCGGCGTCGATTCCAGCGTTGCTGCTGCCCTTATTCACCGAGCCATCGGTGACCAACTAACCTGCATCTTTGTCAATAATGGACTCCTCCGCGCGCGCGAAGCTGAAGTGGTTCAGGAGGTTTTCGGTCGCAATTTCAAACTCCGACTCCAGTACGAAAACGCGTCTAAACTCTTCCTCGACAAACTACGTGGGGTCACCGATCCAGAGAAAAAAAGGAAGGTTATCGGAAAAACATTTATCGATGTTTTCCAAGCAGCCACACGAAAAGCAGGCAAAGCAAAATTCCTCGCTCAAGGCACCCTCTACCCTGATGTGATCGAGTCTGTCCCCATCGATGGCAATCCGGCCCACATGATCAAGAGTCACCATAACGTGGGCGGGTTACCTAAGAATATGTCATTCCAACTGGTAGAACCTCTTCGGTGCCTTTTCAAAGACGAGGTTCGTCTTCTCGGAACCGAACTCGGTTTACCTAAGGAAATTGTGCTTCGACAACCCTTCCCAGGCCCCGGTCTCGCCGTCCGTTGCCTCGGAAACCTCACCCCTTCCAAACTCAATATCCTTCGCGAAGCAGATCGAATCGTAGTCGAAGAAATGAAGGCGGCCGACTGGTACTATCGCACTTGGCAATCCTTCGCTGTCCTTCTCCCGGTTCGAAGTGTCGGAGTGCAAGGCGACGAACGGACCTACGCTTTCACCATCGCTCTTAGGATTGTCGAGTCGCAGGATGGGATGACTGCGGACTGGGTCCGTTTACCTTATGATCTATTAGAAAAAATCAGTACTCGCATTACCAATGAAGTACGCGGCGTGAATCGAGTTGTCCTAGATCTTACTAGCAAACCGCCTGGGACAATTGAATGGGAATAGAAAAAAGTGGGTTCCTCGCTATTTCCAGTGTAACCGGGGGGGCTTGACGGCTGGAGGAGGATGCCGAGCGATGACACCGGAACAGACCTTTGGACAGTTGCTCGGGCTTGGCAAGGCATGGCGGGTGGTGAAGGCGCGGTTTGAGCCGGAGTCCTCG
>SIAZ01000190.1 GCA_009695405.1 Pedosphaera sp.
GCTCCTCAATCCATCTCCGTAACCACTCCACTTCCTCAGATCCCATCCGTCGCCCTTGCAATACTAGTTCTTTAAGCACGCCCTGCTTTATGAGCTCTTTGCCACCGGTAGTCCAGCTCATTCACCGACAACTTGTGAATGCACCGATCACCGCCTCTATGCGGGCATTCAATGTGCCAAATTGGTGGCGGATCAGTAAGTCCGCGAGACAGTGATGCTCACGAGAAACCAACACCACAATCCGTTTCGGTAGAGGTGAAGCCACTTGCACCGCCGCCCCTTCCGGCAATACGCCTTTAGCTTCCTCTGCCAAACAGACCGAATCCACTGCTCCGTCAAATTCCGTCCGCATAAAAAACCGCCCTGTCTCGCGATCCACGAATTCTTGATTCCCCACGACATTACACCCGTGGTCGAAAAGAACACCGCTGATGGCAAGCACCAGACCTCGGCGATCTAAACACTCAACAAGCAGCACAGATATGGTCAACGACGAGACGTTTCGCGACCTCCGCGCCGCTCAGGTCTACGTTGCCCATCTGAACTTCCGCCCGTTTCAGAGCCTCGTCCTCGGGAATCAGTCGACCTACCACCACTCGGGGCAGAGGGAGCCTGCCCATTCTCACGCGACCACATTCGGCGCTCGATATCATCCATACGATCCCAATTACTTGGCTTAAGAACTTCCTGCGACTGAGGCGCGATCGACGGCGGCACCTCTTGGCGAACAACCGGCTCGGCTTGCCGACGCGGTTCCTCAATTTCACGAGCATCACGCTCCGGACGAGCCTCGCGGGGTTCACGTGCCGGCCGAGCTTCACGCGCATCACGCGCCGGCCGAGCTTCACGCACCGACTCCACATCAGGGGTCCGTCGGATTGATCGATCATCAGAACGTCCACGTTCAACATCTAATCTAGAACGGGACTCATCACTCCCTCCGCGATTAGATCGGCTCTCTCGTGGCTCGCGTCGTTCCCTCGAAACGCTATCGGATCGATCGATGCGCGGAGCGGGCTCGAAGCGATCCGTCCGATTAGTCCGATTCAATCCACGCCCTTCTGAACGGCCAACCTCTCGAGACACAGGAGCGGCTTCACCTAATGTCGCATAAAGCTTTGAGAGGCGACGTCCGTGCTCATCATAAGCGCGATCAAACAAGTCTTCTGAACGGTCGCGCCCTACCAAAACAGGGGCGGTTAATACCGTCGGAGGATGGCCCGCCTCGGTGAGAAGGGCCGCCACCTCCACTTTAATGGCATTGATCAAAAGACATCCACCAATCGTAGAACCGGGCCCAACTGGAGTTTCCAAACCTGGGATCTCGATCATTGCGTCCCCAACAGGAGCCCCCGTATCCAAGATTATATCGGCAAAATCTTGCAGCTTGCGACCATCCCGTCGCTGACTGCGGCTTGCTTCACTGTGTGCCTTCGAAAGGATAGCAACCACCTTGATTCCTCGGCGCTTGAACTCTTCGGCCATTTCAATGGGAACCAAGTTACACCCACTGGACGAGGCAATCAGCGCGCAGTCTTGGGGTGTTGTCTCAAAGTTCCGCAAGATGCGACCGGCTAGGCCGTGCACATTTTCCAAAAACATCGCCTGCCGCTGGCCATTAGCCCCAACGACCTGGTTATGGAAGCTCAGAGACAGCTCCACAATCGGGTTGAAACCTGGGAAGGATCCATACCTCGGCCACATCTCTTCGACAAGAATCCGACTATGGCCGGAACCGAAAAGATGGACCATACGGCCCGCTAAAATTGTCTCAGAAAACAAGCCAGCAGCTTTGGCAATGGCGTTTTCCTGCGCGGATACCGTATCGATAAGTCCACGGCAGAGGTCCAAATAATCAGCTATCACTCGCGGGAGAGTAACAAGATCCAAAGGCCGATGGGGATACGAAAGATTAAAATTGAGTCAGAAATTTACAAAAGAGCTATTTGGTGTGGAACGGCCCAAAATACCGATTTTATTTCCTCGGGCGGACTTTTTTCTGTCAAAAAAAACGAAAAAAACCCTTCCACTCCTATCGCTCGCCTTCAGAAAGGACGTTTGGATCAATTTTCGGGCAGGACAAAGCGCTCGAATTCATGTCGGACATACGGTGGAATCCGAACCCGGAACCAAGCCTCCGGCCCAGAATAGTCCTGCTCCACAATCTGCCCCAAGGCATGCAGTCGACTGATCGCCTTTTGTTCTCCGTGCGGAATCCGAACCTCCACAAAATCTCGAATTGGTTTTAGCATCGCCCCCAGTTCAGCGAAGAGAGTATCGAATCCTATCTTCTCCCTAGACGAAACGGCCACCGCCTTGGGAAATTGCTGACACAGAAGTTCAGCGGCTTCACGTGCCCCCTGTTTATCCACCTTATTAAAAACCATTAAAACCGGCTTTTCCATGGCACCAATTTCCGACAAGACGCTATTGACGGCTTCAATTTGTTGAGCGCATTGCGGATGACTAGAGTCCACCACATGGATTAGTAATTCTGCTTCAACGACTTCTTCTAAAGTAGCCTTAAAAGCTTCCACCAAACCGTGAGGCAGTTTGCGAATAAACCCAACAGTATCACTGAGTAGAACATTCTGATTAGACGGCAAGCGTAACCGGCGCGTGGTAGGGTCCAAGGTGGCGAAGAGCATATCTGCAGCCAACACCTCGGCCCCAGTCAAAGCGTTCAGCAGGGTCGACTTCCCTGCATTTGTATACCCGACAATCGACGCCAAGGGCCACTGGTGACGCTGACGCCCAGCGCGCTGAGTGGTCCGCTGCTTCCGGACAATCAACAATTCATCGCGGATTTTTTCGATCCGTTCTTGAGTCTTACGACGGTCACTTTCCAACTGAGACTCCCCTTCGCCGCCGATGGATCCGGTGGAACCTCGCTGCCGAGACAAATGGGTCCAGTAGCGAGTCAACCGGGGCATTAAGTACTGCAACTGAGCCAACTCCACTTGCAATTTACCTTCTCGGGTCCGGGCACGCTGACCAAAAATATCTAGGATTAAGGCCGTGCGATCCATGACCTTGCACCCAAAAAGTTCTTCTAAATTGCGAGCCTGTGCACCGGATAATTCATCATCAAATAAGACTGTATCCGCACCCAATTCTCGACATTCACGGGCTAATTCCTCGGCTTTACCCGCACCAATGTAGGTGCCGGGATGAGGCGCTTCTAACTTCTGCATCCCCCGACCCACAACCGCCGCACCCGCAGTGGTGGCCAACTCGGTTAATTCATCCAACGAATCAACCACGTCCCAAGACGTCCGGTTCCTTAGTTCCGCCCCAACCAAAAAGGCGCGCTCTGTCTTCCGGTCGGCGGTTTGAATGAGTGCTTTCAATCGGCTTCTTGTTTCGAGAGTCGAATTCTAGGGCCTAAACCATAACAGGCCTATCACAAATCGATAAACCTCATACGAAAGAGACTTCACTCTTGTCTCATACCTCTTCCGCGTCAGAGACTCTAGCAGCATGCATGTTCTGCTCGCCACAAGTGAGCTTCATCCCTTTTCTAAGACGGGTGGATTAGCCGATATGGTCGGGTCTCTAGCGCATTCGCTGGCTGATGCCGGCGTGCAGATCTCGGTTATCACACCCCTTTACCGAGGAATTACCTCCCGTTTTCCTTCCATAAAAGCCGCGCAATGGCGTTTCGCTGTCCGCCTAGGAAACAAACAGTTCGAAGGCCAATTTTTCCGACTAGATCCCTCTCCCAAACTCACTGTTTGGTTCGTCCAACAAGATAGCTTCTACGATCGAGCCGGACTTTATAGCAGTTCCGGCTTGGAGTACCTCGATAATGCCTCGCGCTTTCTCTTCCTAACTCACGCAGCTTTGATCCTAGCTCGGCATCTGCCTAATCCACCGAAAATCATCCACAGTCACGACTGGCAAACTGGTTTGCTCCCTCTTTACCTGCAACATGCCCGTGCTGCCGGCGACTGGCCCACGGTCCCTCAAAGCATTTTTACACTCCATAATCTCGCCTACCAAGGGTCGTTTCCCTCAACCGACTGGGCTCTAACCGGACTCCCAACCGCTTGGTTTCATCTGGAAAGCGCACAACATTTTCAACGGCTCAATTTTCTTAAAGCCGCTCTCACTCAGTCCACGGCCATTACCACAGTTAGTCCAAACTATGCCCGCGAAATCCTCACCCCAGAATACGGGTGCGGTCTCGAAAGCCTTCTGATTAAACGCGCCAATGACCTGACCGGTATTCTCAATGGTGTTGATTATTCGGAGTGGAATACCATCGCCAATCCTGCCCTTCCCGCCTCCTTCACTTCCGACGATCTCTCCGGCAAAGCCCTCTGCAAAGCCGCTGTACAGAAAGAACTAGGTCTCCCTATACGTCAGGATTTACCGCTCTTTACCAATATCACCCGGTTAACCGACCAAAAGGGCTCGGAACTTATCCTCGTCGCTCTCGAACGACTGCTGCTCGACGTTGTTCCTTTCCAATTTGCCCTGCTCGGCAGTGGCGATCCTCTTTTAGAGCAAGGCTACAAATCTCTTGCGACTCGATTCCCAACTCAAGTGTCCGCGCGTATCGGATTTGATCCGGCCCTAGCTCATCGTCTTGAGGCCGGATCTGATTTTTACCTGATGCCTTCTCGGTTTGAACCCTGCGGTCTAAACCAACTGTACTCGCTCCGCTATGGCTCTATTCCAGTGGTGCGAGCCACGGGTGGACTTCACGATTCCATTATTGACCCACGAGAAGACGCCGATCGCGCCAACGGAATCAAGTTCCATACCTATGATCACCGCGCACTCGAACAGGCCATTCGCAAAGCCCTCGCGGTCTGGGCCGAACCTAGCTGGATTGACCACTTACGACGTAATGGAATGACCGCCGACTTTTCTTGGAAACGTCAAACAACTCACTACATCGCCCTCTACAACGAGGTCGCTCAACTTAAACCGGCCACACCTTGATGAGCAGAAGTCTTCGGGCCTAGCGCCTTAGCAAAAGGCAGCCCTAAACTTAGGCGTCCCCACCGTCGTCCCAAGCATCCTGACGCCCCGGCACCGGTCGTCCATTGTCACTACGCCGACTGCTGCGTCGCGCAATAACTACCTGAACCAGTTCCTGCCTGAGCTTTTGGAAGCTATCGTAACGAACCCGAGGTAACCGCCCCACCTCAACGGCGTCCTGCACCGCGCATCCCGGCTCCGCCGCATGAGTGCAATCTCGAAAATGGCACCCCACCCCGAGCAGGACAATATCGGGAAAAGCCTCGTCTAATCCCTCATCGGCGAACCACAACTGAAACTCCCGCATTCCTGGGGTATCTATCACCAACCCACCGCTCGGCACCGGATGGATTTCCCGCCACATCGTCGCATGACGTCCCTTGGAATCTTTCTCGCGGACTTGGAGAGTCATCTCAACTTTCTCTCCCATAAGACGATTTATCAAACTCGACTTGCCGACCCCTGAAGTTCCAACAAAAACCGCTGTTCGCCCCGTCCCTAAATGCTCCCGCAATAAGCCTGTCCCCTTCCCTGTCTTTGCACAAACCGTCAAAACCGGTGTGTCTAAAGAAAGCCCGCGAACCTGTTTGACCAGCGCCTCGGGATTCTCACAAAGATCCAACTTATTCATCACCACAACCGGGCGAGCCCCCCCTTCATGGACCATGACCAAAAACCGCTCAATCCGACGCGCACTAAAGGTAGAATCCATGGCTTGGACCACAAAAACTGTGTCGATATTGGAGACGATAACCTGAGCTTCGCTGACTTTACCGGTCACTTTGCGCACAAGGACCGTTCGCCGGGGTAAAACCTCGTGAATCACCACCTTGGATTCTCCCGGCACCGCCGCCACCGCCACCCAATCACCCACTTTGGGTAGGGCCGCATCCTGCCGAAATCGATGACGAAGACGCCCAGTAATCAAGGCCGGATGATCGCCATCAGCACCCACGACGACATAGGAAAGTTTATCTTCATGGGCGACACGCGCCGGCTGAAATCCAGCCAACCCGTGAGGCTCAAAGGCCGCAGCCCGCGCCGCATCCCACCCCAATTCAGTCAAGTCCATGCGATGCGCCTCACCTCGTTTTGCATCGACTTAAACACGCTCGAGCAGGGCGGCTTGACTTGCAGCAAACACTTCCTGATGCAAGGAATGTCCATGGGAATCCATGGTCACCACCGCTGGGAAATCAACCACTTCCAATTCCCAGATGGCCTCAGGCGATCCAAACTGCTCCAACATATAAACCGCACGCACCGATTTCACGCATTCGGCCAAAACCTGAGCCGCTCCGCCGATAGCATGGAGATAAACACACCCGTGTTCCCGACAGGCCTCGAGTGTTCTGTCGCCCATCCCCCCCTTACCAATCACCCCTCGGAGCCCGAAACGACGAATAATATCAGCTTGATAAGGTTCCTCCCGGATCGATGTCGTCGGCCCAGCTGCCGTCACTGTCCACCCTCCATCCGCCCCTTTCATCACCACCGGTCCACAATGATAAATCAGACCGTTTTCCAACTCAACTTCAGCAGGCAACTCTCCACCTTCATGAAGATATTTATGAACAGCATCGCGGCCAGTAAAAACAATGCCACTAATCAGAACCTCATCGCCAACTTTGAGCGCTCGGATTTTCTCAGCGTTAAATGGAGTCGTAAGCGGAATCATACCTATGGAATCAGGCTAAACAGAACGGGCCGTCGTCACCAACGCCAATTAGGCGCGAGACAGTCCCAATGAGCAAGGGCAGGAATTAGCATCGTTCAACTCGAAATCCCCGGTGCATTCACAAGTTGTCGGTGAATGAGCTGGACTACCGGTGGCAAAGAGCTCATAAAGCAGGGCGTGCTTAAAGAACTAGTATTGCAAGGGCGACGGATGGGATCTGAGGAAGTGGAGTGGTTACGGAGATGGATTGAGGAGC
>SIAZ01000191.1 GCA_009695405.1 Pedosphaera sp.
GCCAGCGTATCGAAGGACTTGCGAAGATCGGTCTGACCGACCGCAAGATAGACCCGAGTGTTGGAGAGAAAACTCAGCATCTGGGAAGAATATCAAGAATAGACCGCAAGGTTGAGGGGTCCAAACCTGAGGGCAGTCGAAGTGCCCAACCGGATGGGGCAACAATTTCCGGCAAGTCGACAGAACTCGCCGAAGCTGACGGCGTGCGGTGCACGGGAACGAAGGTCGGACTGTTTTGGGAGGCGATAGAATGGGTTGGTTGAGGTAGCTGTGTTGGCTGTGTTTGCTGAGTGATCCATAGCCAGCGATCAATCGAAAGAGGATGAACATCCAGACTCGCAGCAAAATCAGTCTTCGAGAGTCCCGAGCTTTTGAATCCAGTGATTAGTAGTTGGATTTCAGCAAGACCACGCCGCTTCCGAGACGGTTCAATTGAGTTCATCCGCTCAGGCTAAACCCAAGGAAGGCGAATTGGGAACCATGGGGTTCGGCGTACGCTTACGTTCAATCGCCACGAAGTAGCAGGTTCAAAATCGATGCCGATTCGGGTGGTGGTGCGTTCATAAACACCCTGCCTTGGGTAGAGACAAAGTCTTCGATTGAAGGCCAGAGGTTAGGATTTGTGAACGGGGGGAGTAACCAAGTAATACAATTGAGATCGCAAGGTGCTGGCATTCGAGTGAGGGCAACCGAATAGCAGTGGACTCTCTCCACGACTAGGGCTTTAAAAACCGAGATAAACCCTCGCTAAATGGACGCAGATTAACTCCAAAAAGACGTTTAGATCTCAGTGAATCTCCGATATTATCTTCAGCCAACATTAGAATCTGATCCCGGTTTAGAGGTGGGGCACACCGCAGAATAGTAAAGCAGAGAAATTCGAGAAGACACGCTTGGAGAGTCGCAATGGGTGAAGGTATTTTGAGCCTGTAACGCTTGCGGCCCATGAATTTGTCGATCGCATTTAAAACTTCCAAGAAAGTAAGTGAATCACTCCCGCAGAGGTCGACTGTTTGCCCCTCAGCCTCGGAACATTTTAGCGCAGCAACGAAGCAAGCGGCTACATCTTCGACCGCCACCGGTTGAAGGCGCTTTAACCCGTCGCCAATGACCGGAAGAAAAGGCGACCACCGGCCTAATTGAGCAAAAAGAGTCACAAAGCCGTCGCCGGGTCCATAGATAATGGAAGGGCGGAAAATCGTCGCTTTGAGACCCGATTTCTGGACCCTGACTTCGGCTTCCCATTTTGAGCGATGATACCGAGCTACGGCCCCGGGGCGAGCGCCCAGAGCACTCATATGAAGGATCTTTTGAATACCGGCGCGATGAGCGGCTTGCAGAACCTGAGTTGTCCCCTCGATATGGATGCGCTCGAAGGTCTGGCCTGGGGATTCGGAAATAATACCCACCAAATGAATAATGGCCTCACACCCTTTCATTGACAGAGAGAGGGCATCGGGATCCAAAATGGAGCCTTTGAACCAAAAAGCTTGGGGAAGAGCATTCGGTCGATGTCGAGAAAGGCACCGATAGGAATATCCCTCAGCCTCCAACTGACGGCAAACTTCGCGTCCAACAAAACCGCTTCCCCCAGTGATCAGAACCTTCATTTCAAGTGTACGATTACCTAGCAATTGGAGTTCGTCCAACTTGCATCCTCATTCCCTCAGAACGAGCTCGGGTGACGTCAAAGAATCCAGCCCAAAGTTTGGGGAAAGGAAGACGCCAAAGAGATCCCCAAATAAGAGTTCGCACCTCAGATCTGGAGATCTTTACCCGTCGAGAGGCAATCAGAACCGGAGTTGTCGCCAATCGAGCGGTCGTTTGAGCACCGATGAGAACAGGCCAAGCGCAAGCGAGGCGAAGACGAGTGTTAGTAGGAGGCAGTGTCAAAGTGTACCGCCATCCCAGCGCTAGGTGTTCGTTAGCGACAGCCAACCATCGATTATAAACCGGCCTAAACTGAGATTCTTTGTTAGGATCCAAAAGATCCGTTGGAAGGAGGTCAACGGCAGCGAGTTCGTCGGATGGCAAATAGCAGCGACCCACCGCGAGATCTTTAGGAAGGTCTCTTAGAATATTTACCAACTGAAGACCTTTACCAAAGCGAATTCCATCAGCTAACAACTGATCATCATTGAGGCGCGCAGATGGGAAGATCGATTTGCGACAAAGATGGGTCCAAAATTCCCCAACACATCCCGCAACTCGATAAGTATAGTCGTCCAACTCTTCCGCTGTGGAGAGAGAACAGAGACTTGGAGAGTTGGTTAATTCAAAGCGCTGCAAGTCCAGTTCCTGTCCTGCCGCAATCGTCTCAATCACCCGGCGCAGGTGGTAGAGTTCAAAGGGATTCAACTCGACAAGAGATCCGAGCGCCTCATCGAGTCGGGTGAGTAGCGCCCGTTCTGCTGGGGAGAAATCGACAGAGCTAAGCAGCAGTAATTGGAGATCGACTGAACCTTGGGTTTTCCCAGCGATCCGAGAGCGCAGAGCGGAAAGGGCAGCAAGACGAAGCGTGACCGGTGCCGATGCGGCATCAGCAATCGTGTCTGTCGCGCGCGCTAAAAGATAGGCCAAGCTAATAGGACGACGAACACTCTGAGGAAGAATCCGCAAGGTGAGATAGAACGAGCGAGAAACATCCCTCAACAGGGCCGTCAGCAAGCCTCGCCCTTGGACACCGGTAATAGCCACGGCCCAATCAAACCAGACCGTTAGCTGAGATGCGACATTCCTTGCTGGGCTAATACCTTAATTTAAACGCCTCTAGCCGCCTGTAGTCTACCTGCGACGATTTCGGCCTCGCCTCCAACGTCTTACCAGTTGAAAGGAAATCACGAACTGAGGAAGGTGGGGCAGGCTATGGAACCGATTGATCCCCTCTCCCCATCCCTATCTGAGGATGCAGCCATCGGTGTGGCGCTGCGCAGGTCGCTGATTATTTTGCTCTTAATCGGCGGCCTTGCGGGTGCGGCTATATGGTGGTTTTCCCGTCCCGAACCGATGAATCAATCTCTTTCAAATCGGTTAGCGGCCCCCTTTAGACGAGAGGTTGAATCGACAGTGCGGCCGCCGAAAGTGCCATTTTCTTCAGTAGATCCTCGGTCAGGCGTAGCCTTTGTCCATCAAAACGGCGCAGAGGGTGCCAAACTGCTACCCGAAACGATGGGCGGCGGGATCGCCTGCTTCGATTTCGACAACGACGGGGATGTGGACCTCCTTTTTATCAATTCCAACCGATGGGCTGAATCGAAATTGACAGCCCCAAAGCCGCTGAACGGTCTCTTCCGAAACGATACCGTACGCGGAGGCCCTTGGCATTTTACCGATGTGACAAGCGGATCGGGTCTCGACACTCCTTTTTACGGAATGGGTGTTAGCTGCGCAGACTTCGATGGAGACGACCTGAGGGACGTGTTGATCACCGGGGTGGGTGGCATCCGACTTTTTAAGAATAAAGGTGCAGGAAAGTTTAAGGACATAACTGCCGCCAGTGGATTGCCCTCGGAAGGGTCGGACTGGTGCACGGCCGCCGCTTGGTTTGACGCCGACAACGACGGGGACTTGGATTTGTTTATTGGGCGTTATGTAGTTTGGAGTCCAGAGCTCGACCGAGAGGTCAACAACCAACTCGTCGGGATTGGACGCGCCTACGGAAGGCCCTGGAATTTTCCGGGAACCTTTCCCTCCTTGTAGCGCAACGATGGGGCGTTAAAAAGGGGGCAGCCTATTTATTTTACGGATGTATCGGAAGCGAGCGGACTACGAATTCGCAATCCAGCCACAAGTTTTCCGATGGCCAAGACCCTCGCCGTGGCACCGATCGACCTCAACGAAGATGGATGGATGGATCTTGTTGTAGCCAACGATACCGTTCAAAACTTTGTATTTACCAACCGCCATGACGGAACATTCCAAGAAATAGGGGCACAAAGCGGCGTGGCCTTTGACGCCTACGGTCAAACTCGTGGGGCGATGGGCATTGATGCTGCTCGATTCCGTAACGATCGAGCTGTCGGCATTGCTATTGGGAACTTTGCTAACGAAATGAACGCCCTTTACGTGACACAACCCGCACGAGACCAATTGCTTTTTGCCGATGAAGCCATCACTGAAGGGCTCGGTCCTGCGAGTCGGATGTATCTAAAATTTGGGCTTTTTTTCTTCGACTACGATCTCGACGGTCGACTCGATCTATTAACAGCCAACGGCCACATCGAGGAAGAAATTGAGAAAATTCAAACGGACGTCCATTATCGTCAACCAGCCCAACTTTTTTGGAACACCGGCGAAGGTATTTCTTTTATTGCTGCGGATACAAACCAAACTGGGGCTGATCTCTTCCAACCTTTAGTCGGTCGCGGATCCGCCTATGCTGATCTCGATGGAGACGGTGACTTGGATATTGTGATTACCCAACTCAATGGTCCGCCCTTACTTCTTCGCAACGATCAATCATTGGGACACCATTGGGTGCGAATCAGGCTAGAGGGAATTGCGGCGAACCGAGAAGCAATAGGTGCTTGGGTGAATGTCGTGACCGACGATGGACGGCGTCTATCACGGCACCAAATGCCCACAAAAAGCTACTTATCTCAAAGCGAATCAACTCTCACTTTTGGCCTAGGTAAGGCCAAAATAGCCTCTATTGAAGTTCGTTGGCCGAACGGAATTGTTACTCCGCATACCGCACCACTGGATCAAACTACAGTGATCCGGCAACTCCAGCGATGAAGATCGAGGGGCAGAATCTCCTCACTCCTCACTTCCGACTTCGACTGTCTTCGGATTAACGATTTTTTCGAGGGTAGATGAGAACAAAATCAATGCCCAAATTTATCGAATCTTTGCACTCATCTCGCAGAACGATTCTCAATTAATCGGATCAGGAGCATCAATGAACTTCGGACACGACAGCGGTCGAATTCCGGTAAAGTAAGTGTTTGATGCTTCGATCCGGGAAGGTTGACGAAAGCCCTCCACGTTGGTAGAGAATCCCAGCTACCATGAAGCAACTCATCGCAAGTGATTCACACTGTCAGACTGTTCTTCTTCGAGTAAGGGCGCCGTTTCTCGCAACAACCCTTCCCGCCTTATCATTAAGCTGTAGGCCATGAGATTTCTTGCCTGCATCGTCTCCGTTCTTTCGTTGTTTGTTGCGAGTTTCCAAAGCGCACTGACTGCTTCAACATTGGAGGCTGCGGGCCTCCGCGCCGTACGCGGAGCGCACTTTGATCACGTACTCGACTTCGGGGCGGCCAATGAGGATGCGGCCAAGCCGGGTTTGCCGAAACCCATCGCCCACGTTCCCAACGTGGACGTCGCTGTCATTCAACTCGATCCCAAAGGCAAGGTAGTGGTCTGCGCTAATGTGCTGCTGTCTCGCGACTACCCCGAAGGATTGATTGTGCCAGTCAGTTTAGACCGAGGGGCTGCTTCCGTCCGTTTCCGCCGCTGGGACATCGCGCGCTGGAACGGAGGTGTGTTCAATCCAGGCGAACTAATGCCGGTAACGACAAAAGGATGGACCAACCACCCACCGCTCAAGGAGAACGAAGATATTGTTCCCGGACGAACGAACGTTTCCTTCCAATTCATGGCACCCTATCCCGCCTCACTCTTCAAACTACTCGTTGCGTTTCAGGTTATGCGGATGGTGGATTCTGGATCGTTGACGCTCAAAACTGCTTACACCTTCTCGATCCCAAATCAGGCTGCCCAGACTCGCTCGGTCTGGGCCTGGTTGGACCCGATTATTACCGAATCGGACAATCGCGCCACGCAGGCGCTGCTCCAACTTCTCCACCGACATTCCCGCATTGAGACCCTAAATCGGGAGTATGATGAACTAGGCTTGCAGACATTGCAGATCAATGGCACCCGATCAGAGGACGGCCGGAACTGGCAAACCGATCGGATACAATATGACCGCCTTTGACACGGCTCGCCTGCTTTTGCTCATCGAAGGTCCATGCGGCGAACTGTGGCGTGCCCCGAATGGCCGAGCGGTGACCGCGCAATTCCTGAGCGGATCGAGCCGAAGCTTTCTCAAACAACTGCTGGTTGATCAAGGGTTGAATGAAGCATTATCTACCGCCAACCTCGCGGGATTGCCCAACGTGCGCCCTGGCATTCCCTCGCAGATTGCAGCGCGCTGGATCAATCCGACCAACGGCATCGTCGTCGTGGACGGGGTAAACTTCGGAGTCGATGTCCGAGCAAGTAACGCGGCGGCAGAGGTCACCTTCGCTCACAAGACCGGCCTGACTTACAATTACGCATCAGATGCGGGCATAGTAACATCGCTGCCGAGGCAACCGTTCCGGCGCTACATCATCGTGTTTCTCAGCAATCTCGGTTACCGCTACGTGGACGAGACTTTTGCTAATCGGACCAAGGGACCCTATGCGGATCCGGTCAGTCCTATCAGTTACACCCAGCGCATACCCGCGTTGGCCAAGGCGATCGACGACGCTCTTCGTGAAGGACGCTGAACGCAATTTGCAACGATCAAAACTGATGTCGAAGACAATCCTTCCGAGCTGCTCTCGAAGATCTCCGAACACCAGAAATTCTCCAATCGAGGCTCGCCGCGCTTCTCGTTGGGATCTTATCGAATCACGCGTTCAAGGGTCGTGGTAGGGACCGAGGTTGCCCCCGGCCCCCCGCACAGATCTGAGAAGGCAGGAGGACTGTACTCGGCTCCTATCTTGAGTACGAGCGTCGAACCGATCCCAAGGCCAAGGATGACAGATACGTGCGGTCGGCAGCCATCGCGCAACATCTAGATTCATCCGATCCCACCTCAGGCGTCTCTTCTGGCTACGTCGCCGAAGCGATCGGAACCACATGCGTGTCACTTCGATGCGGAATCGGCAGAGCGCGTTGATCTTGGATGGAACCCCGTAGTACCGATAG
>SIAZ01000192.1 GCA_009695405.1 Pedosphaera sp.
GAGAGTCCCGAGCTTTTGAATTCAGTGATTAGCAGTTGGATTTCAGCAAGACCACGCCGCTTCCGAGACGGTTTAATTGAGTTCATTCGCTCAGGCTAAACCCAAGGAAGGCGAATTGGGAACCATGGGGTTCGGCGTACGCTTACTTTCGAGGGGCTAACGCGGTGATGGTCGGTGACGAATTGCTGCGACATTTCGGGAGTCTGGAAGGATTAGCCCGCTCGTCATTGGATGAATTGCGCCAAGTGAAAGGGGTGGGAACGGATAAAGCTGCGACCCTACTCGCCGCCTTAGAGTTGGTTCGAAGAATGTCTCGTGAGCGGCGACCGGATGCCCCAGAAATGGATACCCCAGCCAAGGTCGCAGATTTGTTGCGGGATGATGCATTGGCTTGGAGCACGGAGCGAATGATCGTTCTTTTATTAAACACCCGTTGCCGATTGATCCGGATGGAAACCATTTCAGAGGGCCTTTTAGATCAGGTCTTGGTGCATGCCCGTGAAGTCTTCCGACCCGCTATTGCCGCAGGGGCTTTCTCGGTGGTCTTAGTTCACAATCATCCCAGTGGGGATCCAACACCATCGGAAGCGGATATTCGGGTGACACGAGATTTGATCCGCGCAGGATCGTTACTTCGCATTGAGATTCTTGATCACATCGTCTTGGGACGTTCAACATCGAACCGGCCACTCGACTTCTGCTCAATGCGCGAATTGGGCTATTTTCATAAATAAAAAAGGGGTGGCCTTCTTATAACTCGCGTTGCGTCCTTAGCGAGGGACGAGCAAGGGGCCCCAAGACGTCGCCCGGAGAGATCTGCGGGAAGGGACAGGCTCACTGTTTTAGGGAGATTACCATGAATCGCACCTGTTATCCTCTCTCGTAGACTGCAATTGAGGGTTCCTTGGCAAAAACGAGGGTGCCTGAGGAGTGATTCTCTGCGTCACCCTGGCATCGCCAGAGATCTCGTGTGATTCCCAGTTCGCCAAGGACGGGTCAAAACGGCTTCAATAAGCCCGATGCGATACGCGATCCCTAGAGCCTTGCTATGAACGATCCTGAGGTGCTTGTAATTGGAGGCGGGGCGGCGGGTCTTTTTTGTGCTCGGACCGCTGCTTTGCGAGGTTTGCGTGTGGAATTGCTCGAGCATAGTTCTCGGCCCGGTAATAAAATTCTGATCTCTGGTGGTGGACGTTGCAATTTTACAAATACTGGGGCAACCGCGGCCAATTACATCACTTCTGGGAGTCCTCATTTTGTGAAGTCCTCTTTGGCACGCTATTCTTCCGCCGATTTTCTCAGTTTGGTTGAACGGCATGGAATCGCTTGGCACGAAAAAAAACTCGGCCAACTTTTCTGCGACGTCAGTTCCAAACAGATCCTTCGTTTACTCGAAGACGAATGTGCCGATTCAGGTGTGACGATTACTGTCGACTGTCAGGTGACTTCGGTGGTTCGGAGTCCCGATGGAAACTGGGTCGTCACGACCTCTCTCGGAGTTAAAACCGCTCGGTCATTGGTTATAGCCACAGGAGGCCTTTCTTTTCCAAAACTAGGGGCGACGCCCTTTGGTTACCACATCGCTAAGCAGTTCGGGGTACCACTGGTACCAACCCGACCCGGTTTAGTTCCCTTGACTCTTTCGCAGACTGCCTACGGTGCGTTTATTGCATTAAGTGGGTTATCTGTGGATTGTGAAACCTACGGTGTACCAGAGGCCCCGCGCTTTCGCGAAAACGTTCTTTTCACGCACCGTGGACTGAGTGGGCCTTCCATTCTGCAAATCTCCAATTACCTGAAACACGGTGAATCATTTCGTATTAATCTTTTGCCTGGTGTCGATGCCCTCGAGTTTCTGCGGTCTAATCGTGCCGGTGGCAAAGAGTTAAAAACCGTTTTAAAGCAGATTTTCCCTGAACGATTTATCCAAGCGTGGTTACCTGAAGAGGTCCGCTCGCGACAAGTGGCTCAGCTTCCTCAAAAGGACCTCGAATTACTGGCTGCACGGTTGAATGCATGGGAAGTCACGCCAAACGGTGAGGAAGGCTATCCAAAAGCTGAGGTCACTCTTGGAGGAGTCAATACGTCGGTTCTTTCCTCTAAGACTTTGGAGTGTCGGGAGGTCCCAGGTTTATTTTTTATCGGTGAAGTTGTGGATATAACTGGCTGGCTAGGGGGGTATAATTTTCAGTGGGCGTGGTCCAGTGGTTACGCCAGCGGACAGTCTGTGTGAACGCCCCCTGTGAGACGACTTTAGTCAACGGCTCAAAAATTGAATCGCGCTTCGGGGCGTTTCTAACTTATCGGGTTTCATTAGCATTATATGGGCATGCAACTACAGCATAACCCAGCCTAAAAACCATCAATTGGTTCTCTTGTTTCAGCGGGTATTCGCCTTAAAACAAACTGATTAACCGCTGTTCAGTTGAGGTGAAAGTAGCTACTTTTTTCTATCCCAAAACTTAAACTCAAACTGCTGAGAAAGTGTGGATGTGCCTTTTCTACTTTTGTGAAAATAAGACTTACCCACCCCAACTGTTGGATCCTTGTTCTCTTGGTATGGACTCTTCCGACGATGGCGGCCTCAGCAGGGATTGGAGTCCGACGTGTGGCGGCATTAACCACTGTCTACCGACACAATTCCCATTCCGATGTCATCCTCAGTCGGTTGTTGTTGACTGATATGTTAGATGGAACGGGAAAAGAATCGCCGCTTAAGCTAGTGTCCCTTTATACGGACCAGCGTCCAGCAAATGACATCAGTCGACTCTTGGCGGCCTCTCATCGCTTTCCTATTTACACGAATATTACCGACACACTGACTTTGGGGACCGGGACACTCGCTGTCGATGGAGTGCTTTTGGTCGCCGAGCACGGTGATTATCCGAAATCTGCCTCGGGCAATACACGTTATCCGAAGCGGCGCTTTTGGGATGAAACACTGCGGGTTTTCAAAGCCAGCGGACGGGTGGTACCCGTGTTTATTGATAAGCACCTCGCCGATAACTGGGAAGATGCGAAGCACATTTATGATACGGCCCGTGAAATGAACATCCCCTTAATGGCGGGGTCCTCCGTACCGGGTTCATGGAGACATCCTGCCGCTGATGTGGAACGAGGAGCGGTCTTGGACGAAATCGTTGTCTTAAGTTTTGGATCAACCGATCATTATGGGTTTCATGCCTTGGAATGTCTTCAGGCAGTGGTGGAACAACGGCACGGCGGTGAAACTGGAGTCCGAGCAGTCCAATGTTTAACTGGAGCGGCGGTTTGGACAGCACAGCGAAAAAAGCAGTTTGATCCTGAACTCTTTGAGGCGGCTTTAGACCGTTTACCCATTCGCCCGGAGAGTGGGCGAGGGTTGTCACGGAAGGTTCCTAAACCAATACTTTGGCAAATCGAGTATCTTGATGGCCTTCGAGCCACAGTCTTGGAATTAAATGGGGCTGTGGGAGGATGGACCGGCGCTTGGAAATACCGAGACGGGCGGCGAATTGCTTCGACTCAGTTTTGGACACAAGAAGCGAGGCCCGCCGCTCATTTTACACTTTTACTCAATGGAATTGAACGGATGATGCTCACCGGCAAGCCCTCTTGGACTGCCGACCGGACTCTTTTATCGAGCGGCTTGTTGGATTCATTGCTTCTTTCGCGTGCAAGAGGTGAATCAAGACTGGTGACGCCGCACCTGCAACTGAGTTATCAACCCGACTGGCGTTGGGAGCAACCTCCGATTCCGCCGCTCAGTCGCCCTTGGGGTGAACAATAAACTCAGCCCTCCGACTTCGGTTTCAACACGGCTGAATTCAGGGCATCACAAACAAGGGGGCGAGAGGTAAACTCCGACGAGTTTCTGCAGAAATAGTGGCTTCGAACCCACTTCAGTTGTATCCCACTCGAAATTCGCCGCTTGCCGTAACGACCCTCTAATCGCTATTTCGATCTGAGATGTCTGAATCCCAGCGCACTTCAAAGCCTCCTCTCTGGAGTTTACCCGAAATTCCACGCGTATTGCCCTTCGCTGTTTTCCTCGTATTAACCAGCTTTCAAGGTAAGTATTTTGCAGGCTCCGAATACTGGATTTATGGGCTGAAAACACTCGTTGCTGCCGGTTTAATATGGCACTTTAAATCCCGTCTTCCTGAGTTAAAATGGGCAATCAGTGTTCCAGCGGTTGTTACGGGCATTCTTATCGCAGTGCTTTGGCTAGGGCTCGACGGACGCATCCCTTCTCTCGGTGAACTCTACGATTCCTTCAACCAACGAATCACTGGGACTGTGCCGGTTCCAGAAAAACCGGAAGCCCCCTGGAACTCATTAGCCTTTTTTAAAGATAACGCCCCTCTCGCTTGGATATTTCTGGCTCTGCGAGTCCTCGGTCGTTCCTTTGTTGTTCCAATCGTCGAAGAAGTTTTTTATCGCTCTTTTTTCTACCGCTACATCGTCAATCCGGAATTCTCAACGGTTGCTCATCGTGTCTGGCATTTACGGGCTTTCCTCCTGACATCCCTCGCCTTCGGTTTGTCACATCCCGGTCAGTGGTGCCCCGCGATTATTTGCGGTGCCGCTTATCAAGCGCTGGTCATTCGTAAGGATCGTTTGGGTGACGCTCTGGTTTCTCACGGCGTGACCAATGCCGTGATCAGTGCTTATGCCATCTACACAAGACAGTGGCAATTCACTTGAGCCACCAAACGCACTTGTGATTTCAGTCCCAATCATTCAGACACGCTCACCCTGCGTAATTTTTGAAGATGATCAACTTCTTGTAGTTCACAAGCCGCCCGGTTGGAATACACACGCTCCGTCGCCTTACGCTGGGGAAGGGCTCTACGAATGGCTGAGGCATCGCGAACCAAGGTGGTCTAGCCTTTCTATTCTTCACCGACTCGATAAGGAAACCTCTGGCTTGATAGTCTTTGGTAAATCACCCGAGGCTAATCGCTCACTGACTCAACAATTTGAACGTCGAGAGGTGGATAAAACTTATCGCCTTCTTACCGATCGCCCGATCTCTAAAGAGTCCTTTACCGTCGTATCAGCCATCGTTCGCAACGGCGATCACTACCTAGCCCGCCCTACAAACGGTGCGGTAGATTTAGCTGAAACCGAATTTCAAGTTCTCTCCCGTCAAGGTCCAATCACCGAACTAGAAGCTCGCCCAAAGACTGGGCGAACTCACCAAATTCGCGTCCATGCTGCGCACCAAGGAATTCCAATTCTAGGGGACTCTCTCTACGGTGGAACCTCTCATTCACGGCTCCATTTGGCAGCTATTGCCTTGCGCTTCCAACATCCGGAATCCGCCAAGACTGTCGCATTTTCGGTTCCACACGGATTCGATATTTCACCCTTTACCCTGCTGCGACATGCGGTCATTGACCCCGAGGCGACGGATGCATTTCGGCTTCGACATGGGGAAGGGAACGCCGAGGCTGCGGGTTGTTATCGGGATGCCTTAGGTGACTATCAGTTAATTCAATCAGAAGTCCCGCCGACTCTCTTACTTGACCCCGACATCCCTTCGGTTCGAGGGGTTTTTTATAAGCGCCTCAATCGTCATTTACGCACCGCCACGACTGACACAGTAAACCCCTGCCTTCTAGCGGGCACTTCAGCGCTTGACCGATTCACAGTCCGTGAAAACGGGGTGTCTTACGAACTTAGCTTTAACGAAGGCTACAGCGTAGGCCTGTTTCTCGATCAACGAGATAACCGCAGGCGTCTGTTGACTCACCACATCGGAGCAGATTTCCCTCTCTTTCCCAGCTATATCCAAGGGTGCGAAGTCCTCAACTGTTTCTCTTACACCTGTGCTTTTAGCGTCTGTGCAGCTCTCGGTGGAGCACGCACTACTAGCCTTGATCTTTCAAAAAAATATCTAGAATGGGGGCGTCGTAACTTCAAACTCAATTCGATCGATCCAACTGGCCACGATTTTATCTTTGGCGATGTCTTCGACTGGCTACGGCGACTTGGGAAAAAGGGAAGCTCTTTCGATGTTATACTTTTAGATCCCCCCACTTTTTCACGATCAAAAGAGCATGGCGACTTTCGAGCTGAACGGGATTATGGAAGTTTGATTACTTCTGCTCTGAGTGTCCTCAAGCCCGGCGGAGTTCTCTTTGCTTCCACCAATGCGGCACGACTTGAGCCTGAGCGGTTCCTTGAGGATATCCGTGAGGCTATAAAGGGTTCGGGGCGGCGGATTCAGTCTCAGCTTTATGTACCGCAACCACCCGATTTCCCAATCAGTCGGGCCGAACCTGCCTATTTGAAAACAGTCTGGCTCCGAGTTCTATAATCTTAGCAATGGTTAACCCGAACTCCGAAGTCAAAAAGGTCAATTTGCTCCACGCACTAGTGGTCCGTGCTGTCACGGGTTGAGGTTATGAACCCGATCCAAACAAAGTTGATCGTCCTTGTTTTTGACCAAGAGATAGAGATAGAGATGGAGGAGGTCGACCGGTTCTTTAACCCCTCTTTGACAGATGCAGTTCCAACTTGGGTTTATCTCGCCGCTCCTCGGTCGGATCTTCGCAAGTCCTTCGATACGCTGCCCAGGGTTGTTCCCAGTTCGCTTCATTTGAATCCTCTTTCGGGTTACTTTTTGTCTTCAGCAGTCAGCATCCCGTGCATTCACGAGTTGACGGTAAGAATCAGTTCCAGAGGAGGTGATCGTCCTTGTTTTTGACCAGGACGCAGAGTTGAAGGAGATGGGTAAGGCCGGGGCGGGTCCAGAACTGACCACTGCCCTGGAGACGGCGCTGAAACTGTTTGCCCAAGGACTCCACCGCCCCGCTGCCCATCGGGGCCCCAGCCTTCTCCATTCTGCGGTAATGGAGGTGGTCCTCATGATCTTTGAAGTAGCTGACTTCGCGGGTGATGGCTACTTGATCCTGGGTG
>SIAZ01000193.1 GCA_009695405.1 Pedosphaera sp.
CATGTTCTCGGCCCAAGGCCACTTTGGCCTGCCGCCATTGCGAGGCCGAATGGGCTACTTGAACCGTCAGCTTACCCAGTTGTTGCGACTGGGTCCCGCTGTTTAAATTGTCAGGTGTATTCACCAACGTAGGGCAACATTTTCAGCGGTTTATGTCTAGCCGTTTCTTTTACCCCCTTTCCATCGGCCCTTTCCAGCCACCAGCCAAACGCCCTGCTCTGAGCGGTTGCACGCCAATATCTGCACCTCGACTGTTTTGCTGCAGAAGATCTCGGTGATCGCGATGGACTAAAATAGTCACCTGATAACGGTATCTTTATTTGTGGCGTGGAGACTGCCCTCATACAAAAGTGTGCTGCTGGCAAAAATACAGCAAACGGCTCACCTTTCCACAGTGGGCTGAAACCATTCGGAGGGAGTCGCCGCCTTGCACCTACCCAGTTAACTCTCGCCCGGATTCGATAGCTCAGGCTCTGAGGCAACTCTGCCGTGAAGAACCACAGCACTTCGATCGGGTGCAAACGGATCTGCAAACCAAGGTGATGGAGCACCCGAAGCAAAGGCCGAGAACCAGTCCTCGGGCGCGGCTTCAAAACATCGCTCGATGCCTCCCCAAGGAAACCAAAGCCGCAGCGCATGGAGAGCGTGATACGGTAGAAGTAACCGGCGACGCTGCCCCTCAGAAAGTTGGCCCGTGACAAAATCTAAGAAAATCTGTTCGTCAACGCCGTAGATTTTGTCGCCAACCACCGGGTGCCCTAAGTGTGCCAAATGAATGCGAATCTGATGCTTTCTCCCTGTATCAATCCGAATCCGGACCGTGGAAAATTCTATTCCCTCACGGACAAAGTAGCTCTCACAGCACCACTGTGTTCGTGCCGTGGCTCCGTCGGGTCGGACGCAATCTTTGACTCCGACTCGACTTGTGTCGTCCTTACCCAACGGCGCATCTAATGATCCTTTACCCAAGGGCATTCGCCCATACACAAGTGCCACATATTCTTTGGTTACAAAGCCACTCTCCCAATAACGGCGTAACTCTAATCCGGCTTCATCGGTGGTCCCGAAAACCATTACGCCGCCGGTCTCTCGGTCGAGTCGATGAACCATATGTGACGCAGCGCCAAGATGCATCCGAACCCGGCTTACTAAGCTAGAATAAGCATCTCCTTTAGTGGGATGACACACCAACCCCGCCGGCTTGCGGAGAACCAAGAGCCCCTCGGCTTCGTAAAGGATTTCGAACAGCTTCAATACCTAGGAACGCTGGGCGCTTGAGTCTAGTCCATCAACTTCGAACCTGATTTCTTGCGCTGAAATCGAAGCTCACCAAAATTAACCTAAAATCAATATTGCAGACTCTAGAGACGTCTGTCTATTTGAAGTATCCACCATGAGCAGATGCGTTCTTAGGAAAACACTTAGAAAAAGAGCCTTCACTCTTATTGAACTGCTGGTGGTCATCGCCATTATTGCCATCCTCGCCGGAATGTTGCTCCCCGCTCTCTCCCGCGCTAAATCGAAGGCTGTCACCACCCAATGTCTCAATAACCAACGGCAAATCGGTGTAGCTTTCCAGTTGTACGTCGATGATTCACGGGATTCTTATCCAGTTTGCACGGGTTGGAATTCCTACGGCGGCGCCAAGGGACTGGTTAATGATCACCATGGCGGTGCTACGCTAGCCACCAATCGCGCGCTCAACATTTACACTGGTGGAACGAATATCTGGTTTTGCCCAGCCGATCGCGGGGATTTTTTCTATACCAATCGCACTGCCTTCGCCGCTTTCGGCAATAGTTACAGAGCCCAATTTGGACTTAATTCCTTTCGAACACGCCATGTTACCGGTGATTCTTTGGCCGCCGCTGGTAGCTCAGAATCGCGCCCTATCAAATCGGGTATGGTGGCCGATAGTCCTTCGAATAAAATTATTCAAGGCGATGTTCCGTGGCATGGTAACCGCGATCCAAAGGATCCTCGGAGCGCGTGGCATACGGTTCGAGGAAAACGAGGACACGTGATGCTCTTCGGTGATTCCCATGTTCAATTTTACCGCTTCCCTGTCGAAATGGAAGATACTCGGCTCCAGTCGCTGTTTACTGCCGATACGGACACGGTGAATCCTCTCCGACCACAGACTGATTTCTATTGGTGGTGACTTTTGCCTCCGCCGAACTAGTCCTCAATTCCCGACTACTTTAATCTCATTATGATCTCTCGTCTTTGCGTTTTAATCGCGCTTACCCTCCCTCTCGATCTAACTGCCGACACGGTTCGATCCACCCGGACGGATGCCTCTGGACGCACTGTAACTCGGTCTACTATTACCACCAGCGGCAACACTAGTGTTGAACGCATACAAGACGCTTCTGGGCGCTCGGTTGGGACGATTCGGAGTACAGTCTCAGGAGATGCACTTAGATCCACCACCACCGATAATTCAGGTCGCACGGTAAGTCGGGCTACCGGCACTTTGCGGGATTCCGGAACAACCCTACGTCTACAGGACGCCACAGGGCGATCCGCCGGAACAGTGCGAACTGAGGTCAGCGGATCTTCCACACGTCTTCAGGTCCGCGACGCGACGGGTCGTACCGTGGAACGGGGTAACCAAACGGTTTCCGGAAACACCGAGACAACCCGGCTTCAAGATGCGGCAGGGCGATCAACCGGCACTGTTCGAACACGGCGCTAAAACAACATTGGAGAAGTCAGTCAGAGCGACGGCATCCAAAAGAACCGTTCTGATTAAGAATAGGGTACCGCCTCGGCCTAAGATAACTCAAAACCCCTCGGGTCGACTCGATCCGATATAGGGCTTAGCTCCTTTTTCTCGGTCACGAGAAGGTTCGCCGCTGAGCAGTGCTGGGTCGTCGGTCGTCGGGGCGCCAATAAAACCATGATGACGGCCCATCCAATAAGCGAGCAACCAACCAGACGGTTCAACGACATCGTTACCCCCAGAACCTCCGTCGGCTTGCATAAGCCAATGGTCCCAGCGCAAAGGTTCAGTTTCTCGAGGTGAAAAAGTCCGAGTCCCACCCTTAAGGGCCACGTGGCCCGCCGGTGTTCTCAAGTCTGAGCGATGAGAATTTTGATAGGACCAAGTCCTCAGATCAAGCGGCCATGAACGGAGATGTTCTACTGAGGCAGCGGTATCACAGGGGTTGCCCGTTAAGGCACCGTAGAGAAAATTAAACCACGGATTTTCCTCCACTCGCACCACCTCATAGCTCCGCTCATAACTGCGTCGATAAACTGCAAGCCGGTCTGGATTTTGTTCAAATCGCAATAAATTCCAATGGCTCCAAAAGGACAATTCGTCGAGGAAGTGAAGGATACTTTCAGGCGGAAAGGTATTCCTCGTGCGCAAGGTGTATTCCGGATAACCGAGGTCAACTAATTGCTGGTAAGCCGCGGCAAAGGTGGGTTCTCCAGTTAGCACCTCTGCCGTTTTAATAAATGACAATAACTCGACCGCTTGAAGGCCTCGGTCGTATCGCCCCTCGTCGGTGAGAAAATAATCGGGATCCCATCGTCCCCAACGTGTTGGTTTGCCATCGAGATCAATCAAATTCCATCGATTACGAATGAGATGGTGGGCGATACGGGAGAGATGCGCTCGAGCTTGAGCCTTTTCAGGGACTGTCGCTACCAAATCCAAAAATAGAGAAAAAGAATAAAACTGGGAACACAACTCATCGCTGGAGGTGTCGCCTTTCCACTCAAATAATCCGTCTGCTGTATCATGCCACTCTGCAGGATAGGCCCCGGAACCGTGGTCGGCTTGATGCCCAATTTCTCCTTTCGCCCATACTGACCGTGCTGGGAAACCAGGGATGCCGGTCATCGCTTCCAACCAACGCAACGCATGAAACGTATTGGTTGCCTCTCGACGCGCTACCGGATCGCCGGTGACCGCATATCGGTAACACTGGGCGGCAAGGTAGTTGCCAGAATACCCCCCGTCATTGTCGCTCACTTCCCGGACAAAGCCTCCCTGCTTCGCATCCCATTCCAGCTTATGCACAAACCCGAGACGCCGCTGTCCCCAGTCGTCGAGATGGCGCTCATAATAGGCTGCTTTCTTGGCTAAGGTGTAGGGAACATAATCGAGCACGCCCAAACCTCGATCGGTGGCCGCATACACAATCCGTTCGCCGACAACGATCGCATGGACCCGTTCACTCGGAAGCCAACGTTGCCCAGAAAAATACTGATATTGGTTCCCTAATCGCCGAATCATTCCGCGGGTAGTTCCAATCCAGAGGTCGTTAGTAAACCCAGTTGCAAGGCAGAGAGTCTCTTCAAATGGCAACCCTTGTTCACCTCGAATTGGGGTTAATGACATTCCCCGCAACTCTCCTAATCCTCGGTCTGTTGCCACAAAAAGAGACGATCCAGTACTTAGTACCTCCCGAGTTACCAATGACGGTAAATTACCCCAATCCCACGCTTGATCTGAAGGCCAAGTGTAGGCGTCGATTCCACCAAACCTTCCCGTAGCATACGGTGCAAGACGTCCAAGGCCATGCACAAAAAGTGTCCCATTGTGTGCAACAATCCGAGTAATAGCGAAGCGGGCTTGGTTGGTGGTAAGCAATTCCAATTGATCCCCTGCAACCTTCCAAAGCCTATTTCCAACGGAAGCAATCCAACTCTCTCGGAATCTCGTGATGTCAGAGACAGGCTCGGCAGAAATCCGAGTCCACATCGAAGCGTCCCGACGATAAAGACCGGTCCCGGTCATCGCCCATATTTTGCCCCCAGCATTGACTAGCCGATGTACTGGTCCAGTAAGAGATGAATCTACAACGAATCGATCCCCCTCGAGTCGCAAGAGTCCGCCCGCAGTTCCCGCCCACAGTTGCGCTCCATCAAGAACAAGGGTTAACAGCGGTTCGGTTGTCGGAATTTTCCGCCCAACTTCCTGTAGAAATGGCGTATCAGAAAGCATTTCCCTTGACTGATATGTTCCGGGTATCCGCGCATTGATCGCAGAGGTCGGTAGAATCCAAGCGATGCCAAACCAAACACACAAGGTACACTGTTGAAAAAATCGTAGGGACACCTGACAATCAATCCTCTAAACAGTCCCGCTTTTTCAAGCACACAAAGGCAATCATCGATCTTTAGTTCAAATCAGCTGGATTAGGGGGCAGAATCTGTGGCTGAAACTCGGCAAAGTGACATGACCTCCTTCCAAAGGGGCCCAAGAGGATGAGAACGACAACGCCAAACTCTTATCCCACCCGGTCCCGTCCATTCCACCAAATCAACGAGCGACGATTTTGGAGGCTCTAAGACAGTTTCTTTTTTCCGTTCTGCTTTCCATACTCCGGATTCCAATTCCCCAAATTGTTTCCAGCGACCGTTGATTCGATTTTTGCTGAGAATTCCGTTGATTTGAAATTTATCTTGAATGTGTTGAGCGAGGAATATGATGCGATTAGACTCTAGCGTTCCCCCCGTTGATTGAAGCAAAACGATAGTCTGTATCAGGATCAAACCGACCAAAAATAAGGCCGCCGACCGAAGCTAGATCGAGTGCGAACCGGATCTTCGATCCATCGCCACGCTTCGTTTGCACTGCCCAATGCCCGTTTATTCGAACCGGTTGGCTCTCTTTGTCGCAAGGCCATCCGAAAAAAAGAGGTTCCTCATCGGCCTCTCGCCCCGCGACAGGTGTTCGGCTCAGTCGAAATGATCCCCCGATTTGATGAGCAAACACAGGCACGAGTCCAGCAGGCCAGCGGCGTGATACAATCGCCCTGAACAGCACCTTAGCTGCAGGGTGATAAACCTCGATCGGCATTCCATTGGTGCCGTCCATAAAAGGCACGAAAACTGAATCCCGAGGGTTAGCCAAAGTGGATTCGGCCAGAATCCCAAGAGTGGCAAGGCTCAAAACGAGCGCCACTTTGAAGTCGTTTAGAAGATTCAAATTTCGAAGGAGTCAGCGCGAGTTTTTAGAATAGTTTCCCGAAATAACCAAGCAACCCGTCGAGAGGGTGCTAGAGTTTAATTACCAAAGCCTCGCCGTCGCTCAGCCCATGGATCGAGGATGAAAATCCTTTTTGATCAGGGAACCGCTCTCCACTTCGCCGCGCACTCAACGTCCCTGTGGGTATCACGGCGTTTTTTCAAGGCTAGAACCATTTACAGAACGATGATTTGATCCACGAGAAGGAAGGGGGAATCGAAGCCTTGCTCACGACCGACCAAAATCTCAAGTACTCGCAGAGCCTTCGCTACCCAAAGCGAGCTATCCTAGTTCTGCCAATCCCACGACGACCCAAAATTCAAAATCACTTGAACGAAATGCCCGTTGCAGTGGTTTCCCTGAAGCTGAGAATTTAGTGAGACTTGAGTTTAGCGGTTAAACGGGGGGAAATCGGAGCAAATTCTGCTTACTCATGAATGCCGCGACCGACCGCGCACTATCTCGAAACCGCTCAACATCGAGGCCACACCCATGCCCCAAGCTTCCGACTCGGGAACTGCGGTGACCGAGCCATGCAAAGAACCGTAACTCCTCAGGTGCCCCCTCAATCCGCGGTGTGACCTAGGGGTACCTAAGCAGTTACTTTAGGAACGTTCGGAAAAGGCACCCCTCTGAAACCGTTTCTAGCGAGCGATCAAGAAAACAAAAGGTTCAAGGCTAAGGAGACAAAGGAGGAAGCCTCCTCTCAGGAACAAGCTAAACAAGGACCAGTGAGGTTGCTTCGATTTCTCGGACGGAGAGTAAGAGGAATCCTGTACCATGGAATCCATCATCAAAGACTCCCCTACAAAAACGCGCCGGAAGTTCGATAAATCGTTCAAATGCGAGGTCGTTCGCAACTGGTTATCGAGCGGTA
>SIAZ01000194.1 GCA_009695405.1 Pedosphaera sp.
GAGAGTCCCGAGCTTTTGAATTCAGTGATTAGCAGTTGGATTTCAGCAAGACCACGCCGCTTCCGAGACGGTTTAATTGAGTTCATTCGCTCAGGCTAAACCCAAAGAAGGCGAATTGGGAACCATGGGGTTCGGCGTACGCTTACGCTCTAACGCCCCTACCACTCCCTCTAACCGACGACCGTACTCTACATAATTTGACCTCAAAGCATCCTCCTGCGCTACAGACTGTGCATCATGGAAAACGGCTACCATGTGGGGTTCAATACTGAGGGCTCCAGAATAGCCGCGAGCCAGTGCATCCGAAAGAATCCTCCTCACCGCACCCTCCCCTTCTCCAGGCCAATGATAGTTGGCATCATTACGGGCCGTATCCCAGCGAGCATCCTTGATATGGAGATGCAACACTCGGTCTCGAACCTGTGTCCAAAACTCCCAAGGATCTTGACGCGGCATAGGCTCAGGACGAGTCCGATCCAAGTTGAAGACGGGATTAGCAGTATCAAAAACCCAAGCTAAACCTGGGACTTCGTCCATCAACCGGACCGCATGGCGCCAGCTCATCCCTCCATAATTCATACAGTTTTCGTGCAACGGCTGTAGGCCCGCATCCAAGAAACGCCGCGTAATTTCGCGCAATCGACGAAAACGCTCTTCTTCCATCTGATCCTCTGATTCACGGACCCGGTAGCTCATAATTCGGACGAAGCGGGTCCCTAATCGTTGCATCCGAGGGATAGCGCGCGCGACTTCTTCCAAAGTGATTTCAAAGGGATCCTCAATATTTTTTGCCCAGTTACCTATCGTCGAAGCAAAACAATAAATCGAAACTCCCGACTCATCCAGACTGCGAGCGGCTAACTGGAAAGCCGCCTCGGGTAAATCATGGAGATTAGCCTTGGCGTACCCCGGAACAGTGATGTTGCGCGCTTCGATATGGCGCCAACCCAACTCCAGTGTGGCATCGATTTGAGATTGCAACAATTGGCCAGCTTCATCGCCAATTCCGCAGTAAAGAGAAGGGGAATTCATGGTAAAGTAGAAGATAAACCGACGGTTACTGTCAACGATCACCCCCGTTTAATCCCGCTCGATACACGCAAACGGGAAACAACGAAGGTCACCCTTACGGATGGCCTTGGAAGAGGAGGTCGCTTACTTGGACTTGCCAGCCTTGACGACCACTGGTGCGGTGTTCTTCTTGCGCTTATTGTAAGCGTAACGGCGGCGACGTTTTTGGATTTTGTTGGATTGTTGTCCCATAGCTCGGTTCTACTTTAGCAAATGTTAAGTGCTCTGAGCGAGAAGATGCGATGCGGCGGCCGTTGCATCAATCACTATTTCTACCCACTCGTAATACTCTTGACTCTAGGCACAGTGATTGCCTCTACCGGGTGTGCTTCGCCCCCCGACCAAAAACAAAAGAAAAAAGACAAAAAAGACGTAGCTCAAATTCGGATTTTTCGCGAAGCAAACGACTTCACTGGCCAAGCAGCCGAAGCCGGTTCCCTCGGCGTCACCATGGCCAAAGTCGGACGTACTGATCCCATGGAATTTCAAGTCCTTAAGGACCCGGTCCTCGATGAACGCGATGTAAAAAAAGCAGAATTTGTCGAGGAAGCTCACGGTGGATTTTCAATCGGAATCGAATTCACGCGCCATGGAACAATGGTGCTGGAAATGAACTCGCTCGCCGTCCAAGGAGGGCACCTCCTCGTCGCTGGTCGATGGTCGGATGGAACAAATGTTTTGGGCCGATTTATCGCCGCACCACTCATCAGGCGGCGACTCGACAAAGGAATCATCGCCTTCACCCCAGATATGAATCGCGACGAAGCCACACGCTTCGTCCGTGGATTGAACAACGTGGCGATCAAATTAGAGAACCAAGCCAAGCCCGCGCGCGAAAAAAAAGAAAAGGAAGACAAGAAAAAGGAGAATGCGCTCAAAGCTCCAAAAGAGGCTCCAAAGTCGTACTACAAACGTGACTTTGACCCGTTTCTAGCACAGTGATTCGCCTCCTTTTTCTCCTCCTGACGCTGCCGCTCTTCCTGACTAATCCCAGCAGTGCTCAACCCTTCAAACTCCCTACAAATAATCGGGAAAATCTCGCTACAGATGGTGGGGCCGAACGATTTTACGTTGGAGTGGCAGGCAAGCCCTGGACCAGTGGTCAATTCGGCTGCGTTCGTTCTGGTGGTAACCAGTTGCACGAAGGATTAGATATCCGCCCGATAGAGCGGGATAAACGGGGCGAACCAAAAGATATCGCCCGCTGTGTTGCCAACGGAACGGTCGCTTACGTCAATACTCGATCCGGACTATCGAACTACGGCAACTACATCGTTGTTCGACACCAAATCAATCGAATCGAAGTCTTCACTCTCTACGCTCATCTCGCCTCAATTATTCCTCAGCTTAAATCGGGGTCTAACGTCTCCCAAGGCGACCCCCTCGGCGTGGTCGGACGCACCTCCAACACTCGACAGCGTATTACCTTGGATCGTGCCCATCTTCACTTCGAAATTAACTTCATGGCCAATGCCAAGTACTCACAGTGGCACGCCTCTCGGATGGTAGGTACTCGCAACGATCACGGTACCTTCAATGGACGCAACCTTCTCGGTATCGACCCCTCTGAAGTCTTGCGTAACCAACCCCCATCAAGCCCAAGCTTCGACCTCGCCCGTCACCTCGGAACTTTTCCTGAACTTTGCAGAGTCTTGGTCCGCAAATCGTCTGTCGATTGGGTCAAACGCAATCCAGGTGCGGTTCGGTCTAATCCCAACGCCTCCCGAGACTCCATTGCAGGTTGGGAACTAGCTCTCGGTTTCAATGGAGTTCCTCTCCATGCCACTCCCCGCACTCGCTCTGAACTAACCAAAATCTCGAACGACCTGCTCTCAGTAAATTCTGAGGTGGCCCAAGCCCATCCCTGCGGGAAATTAGTGGTGTGCCGCGGGCAATTATGGTCCCTAACATCTAAGGGAACTCATCAACTCGATCTCCTCGGCTTTTAAGGGTCTCCTCCCTCCCAAAACCCACCTTGCCTTTCCCTGATTCACTGACCTAATTCACTTGAACTATGATTCGCCGCTTCAAACCAGAACAGGCCCTCACTTTCGCTATGTTTTGCTGCGCGCTGATGTTAGTAGGCTGTTTTTGGATCGAGACTTTTGCTGCCGAACCCACCAATAAACCTCCCCTTGCCGTCGCCTCTCCCAACCCTGTTGCGTCCTCAACGACTGCCCGTGCCGACGAACTAGCTCAGAACCTAATCGGCAAAGATTTCATCGTTAAACATCGCTCGGTACTTTCTTTTGGTTTGGACCGAGTCCCCTTCCTACAGGATCCCTTCCTTGGTACTCCACGATGGCAATACTTTTCCTCGCTCATTTATATTTTTCTCGCCTTTTACCTCTCCAAATTTCTCGACTGGATTATCAAGAACCAACTGACCCGTTGGGTCGCAAAAACGGAAAATCAATGGGATGATACACTGGTGACTCTCGCTGATGGCCCTGTAAAAATCGTTGCCTTTATCCTTCTTTTTCATATCGGACTGCAGATTTTTGATTGGCCCTCTTGGATCGAGACAAGCCTCTCGAAATTTACCTTGATCATTCTCGCCCTCGCTTGTGTGACGGTCCTACTCCGCGTTATCGATTTCCTCATCCGCTTCTGGAGCGAACAACAAAAATCCGGCGCGGAAAAAGCCTTCAATGACCAGTTTCTGATTCTCATCGGCAAACTGCTCAAAGCTACCCTTATCATTGTTGCCGTCCTGACGCTCCTCAGCAATCTCAGCGTAAATATCACTGCACTGCTGGGCTCTGTCTCGGTCCTCGGTCTTGCCCTCGGCCTTGCCGCTCAAGACACAGTCTCCAATCTGTTTGGCACCGTCGCCGTCTTTGTCGATAAACCATTTAAGGTCGGTGACCGTATTAAGGTCGGATCCGACGTCGATGGCACCGTGGAACAAATGGGACTTCGCTCCACCAAAGTCCGCAGCGTCGATGGGTTCCTAATTACCGTTCCGAATAAGGCTGTGGGCAATAATACGGTCATTAACATCACCGCCCGGCCCTCAATCCGCTCAGTGCTTAATTATGGTCTCACCTATGACACCCCCACAGATCGCCTTCGTAGAGCTTCTTTCCTCCTCCACTCTATTTTCAGTGCGCACCCGCTCTGCACAGAATGCTTTGTGACATTCAACCGATTTGATTCTTCGAGTCTTAATTTTGAAGTAATTGTCCACCTTGCAGCACCCGATTTCGAACAGTTTTCACAGGCAATCGCATCCATTAATTTTCAAGTAAAAGAACGCTTTGATGCCGAGGCTCTCGAATTTACTTTCCCAACCCAGACGGTTCATATGCGCCCCCAGTCAGCCTCTCTGCCCTCTTCCGATAAGGCTTAAAGACGAGTAGGCCTTGGTGGACATCAGTGACGGCAGCGAAAGCTGGCTATGACTAAAAAGCGGCAAAGCGTGTCGTTTGATCAGTATGCAAAAGACCGCGCTGCGAATCGCTCCGTCCACCGAATGATCACCCTAACTAATCGCCTGAATCCTTCGATACCGTTGCACTACTGAAAACATGTTTGCTCCCACTATCAGACCCACCTGTGAACGATGCCGCCGCCCAGCATCTGTCTGCTGGTGCGCCGATCTGAGGGCCGTCAAGATCGCCACGCGGGTCGTCTTCCTGCAACATCCTCGAGAAGCAAAGGTCGCTATTGGCACCGCTCGAATTGCACATCTCGGGCTCGCTGGAAGTGAATTGTACGAAGGAATTGATTTTTCCGAACATCTCACTATCAAAGACCTGATTAAAAAGCCGGGTACAGCCCTATTGTTTCCCGGTGAGGGTGCTGTCTCTCCCGATAAGTTGGAACATCTCCCAGAGACCTTGATCGTCATCGACGGGACCTGGCCACAAGCACGCAAGATGATGGAACTTAATTCTGCACTACGAACGCTTCCACGGATTGGTTTCCTTCCAAAGCGGCCAGGTAACTATCGAATCCGCCGCGAACCGGCCGAACACTGCGTCGCAACCGTCGAGGCAATTGTCGAAGTATTAGCCTTGTTCGAAGGTGACGAAACTCGATTTGCCCCCTTGTTAAGCGCCTTTAATTCGATGGTGGATCAGCAGATTGCATCCGCCAAGGCCCGTAAGGGTCCGCTGCGTCGACGATTGAAATCGGCCGATCCGTGGTGGGTCTCCACAGCAGTCCCCGATCTTGCCGCTTTATGGCCTCAGTTGGTCGCGATCGTCGCGGAATCTAATGCCCATCGTCGAGGGAGTGCCATTCCTGGGGCTCCTGAACTTGTCCAGTTCGCTGCCATTCGCCTCGCAACCGGTGAAATGCTTCAATCCTTTATTGCACCACGTCGAATTCTAGCAACCGGCGCAGCACATCACCTCGACGTACCACAGGAATCACTGCTTAACGGATGCCGAATCGATGACTTTCTTACCAACTGGGCCCGCTTTTATCTCTCTGGAGATCGACTGATAGGATGGGGGCCATTTGGATGGATGCTTCTCGCCCAAGAAGGGTGGACCCCAGATCGCGAACCTATTGATCTTCGACTCCTTGCCGCACATTGCCTCAAAAAACGACCTGGCACTGCCGAGTCTGCAGCCGAGGCAATCGGCGCAGATCTGACTGCCCCTCCCCGAGCTCCCGGCCGTGCAGGTCGTACCCTAAAAGCGATTGCAGCTTTGGTTACAAAGCTAAGAGAAGAAGAACTAGTTGGACGACGCTTAGCTCGGTGACAAAGCGATAACTCTCCAAATAATTCGAGGATCTCGGTCTGACAATAAAACGGCAGCGTGCGCCCAGTTCCCTAGCTCTTTGTTACCCCCCAGCACTTACCAGTTTTCCCTAGAGCTTGCACAGGCGGATGAACAGTCCAGAAGCGGCATTAGCGGGGAGTTGAATCGAGGTAGAGGTGCCGGTTCCCTCGGTCACCACTTCGGAAATACCCAGTACCGGAATCCAGACCCCGCCCAAAACAGTCAACTGTTCGACCCGATAACGCCCTCCGGCGATGCCGCTGAGCTGCAACCACCCGGTAGTTGCCGGCGTGCGTCCCACTCAGGCTCAGACCACTCACGACCACCGCGATGCCACTGCCCACATTGGCCGTCGCCAAATCGCCCACCGGGCTCCCGCCCAGGCTTACCGTCTCTCCGGCCAAAACACCGGACACCGTTTCAATCCCGCTCACCGCCAACACCCGAGTTCCGTCGTACACGCGGCCCAGCGCGCTCAATCCACTCACCGTCAAACCCTTCGGTTCGATCTCGCCAGCCAAAGTTATGGAGCTCAGCACGCAGTTACCCGCATCGGTTCCCTCCATCACCAGTCCGATCACACTCAGCAAATTGCCCGCTCCCACAGCGGCCGTATCGAAGATCGGCTCTGAACTTGCTCCCTGCACAGCGTCGTCTCCGGCAATCACTTCGGCCAACCGCGACGTTCCCTTTAGCACCGCCACCCGAGTCCCGTCGTAGGCTTTCCTCACCAGATTAAATCCACTCGCCTTTACCGTCTTGACTGTGATCGTTGCACTCAGGCTCACGGAATTCAGGAGGTATCGGTCCGCCTGATCGTAAGCGTACGCCCAACCCCATGGTTTCCTAGTTGCCGAAAGTAGGATATTCCGCGATCGAAGGCGGGGAAGAAAGGTCGACCGACCGGATTAGGCTTTCGCCGGTTTCCAGTTCCAAGGCAGGAGTTCGGCAACGGTATGGTTCGTTGCCTGTGGAATACGCCGCAA
>SIAZ01000195.1 GCA_009695405.1 Pedosphaera sp.
CCTACACTTTAAACTGTATTCAGCTTCATCCATCTTCATAGGCACTTATTAAAAAAGCCAATAAAAGGCCTATTTGTTGGGGTTTTTGACTTATCTCCACAGTCTTTTAATAACTGCACGACGATACGGGTTAGATCCGTTGGCATGGTTGACGGATGTGTTGCGGCGTATTCCACAGGCAACGAACCATACCGTTGCCGAACTCCTGCCTTGGAACTGGAAACCGGCGAAAGCCTAATCCGGTTGGTCGACCTTTCTTCCCCGCCTTCGATCGCGGAATATCCTACTTTCGGCAACTAGGGAACCATGAGGTTGGGCGTACGCTTACTGTGTAGAGGCCCACAAGAAATGAAGCATACCAGATGAGAAAGTATCATTTTAACTGAGGTTTTAATGACTGATCTTAGTGAGAGAGGTGTGTTTTAGAGAGATTACTGTTTTCGCGGCTTGTTATTTTGTGGCGTTCGGGTAATTGCCCGTTCGATCCGATGGAATTGAAACTTATCTTGGAATCGCTTCTGTTCACTTCGCAGAAGCCCCTCTCGCCTGTTGAACTTCGCGATGTACTGACGCGTGCTGCCGTAGAAGAGGGAGCAGATGAGTCGGTCAAGGAGTTGAACCGGATGGATCCTGATCGCATTTTGGCCGCACTTCAGGAACTGGCTGGAGAGCATGAGGCGGGGCGGCGTAGTTATCGATTAGTCTGTGTTGCTGGAGCATGGCAGTTTGTCACCGAACCAATGTTCTCACCTTGGCTACGCTCGCTTCTTGGGGTTAAGAATCGCCCCAGTCGCCTCAGTCAACCTGCACTGGAAACCTTGGCCATTATTGCTTACAGGCAGCCTATAACTAGGGCTGAAATGGAGCAAATTCGTGGGGTGGCTGTCGATGGGGTCATCGCGAGTCTGACCGAACGTGGGCTAATCTTGCAGTCGGGGCGTGCTGAGGTGGTGGGACGGCCAATGCAATACTCAACAACCGCGGGATTTTTGGAATACTTGGGACTAGGTGGACTGGAAGATTTACCGGATGCGAGTGAGTTACGCCGTATTCCTGTGCAACGGCCGGTTAGTCTACTCACGGTGGATCCCGGATTGGTTACCGTCCCCGATGCTCTAGTTTCACTCGAAGTCACCGGAGATCTTGGATTGTCCCTAAGCCCATCGATGCCAGCGGAAATCTCCAAGGCTAATTTACCATCCGAGTCTGTCCAAGGGAGTGAATCGAGTGAGAGCACTTAAAGGCTCTCTTGATCGAGGGACTTAACCTTTGCTCTGTATCTTTGGATCCCGAGGTTGATTTATTTATCGTCTGACTTGGGGTTTGAACCAAGTTTGACGATGAAATCTCGGCCAAGCAAGTCGTCTGATTTGCCGCCACTCCTTCAAAATTGGGTAAGCCTGCTTCCACAATTCTCTTCTTTTTCCCCATCCAAGTTAGGAATTCTGAGCCTCAGCCAGCATAGAAAAAAACGATGAGTGCATTCGCGAGGATCAGTACGAATGGATTTTTCTTTTAAATGCGGAAATTTGCCCCGAATCGGTTTCCATCGACTTTCCATTCTTTAACCTTCAATCCGCTTGCCGCAGACGGGCCCTCGACGCTTAAATACGCGCCTGTCCCGTCGAGAGTTCGGGCATCATTTTTAGAGAATACAAGATCGCACATGGCCTACACCACTTGTTCCGTGCCCGCCGGCGGCAAAATCACCGTCCAAAATGGCGCACTTACTGTACCCGATCAACCTATCGTCCCGTTTATCCGTGGTGACGGCACTGGCCCCGATATTTGGACCTCTGCGGTCCGTGTCCTCGATGCTTCAGTTGCCAAAGCCTACGGTGGCAAACGGGCAATTTCTTGGATGGAAGTTTTTGCAGGCGAAGAGAGTTTTAAGCGCTTTAATAATTGGCTACCTGACGACACGGTTGCTGCGTTTAATGAATTCCTCGTTGGTATCAAGGGCCCGCTGACCACACCTGTCGGCGGTGGTATTCGGTCCCTTAATGTCGCCCTTCGGCAAATGCTCGATCTTTATGTGTGCCTGCGACCCGTCCAGTACTTCACAGGTGTCCCTAGTCCTGTCAAGCGACCCGAGGCCGTGGATATGGTCATTTTCCGGGAGAATACCGAAGATATCTACGCTGGTATCGAATACGCCTCCGGAACACCTGAGGCTCAAAAGATACTCAGCTTCCTTGCTACCGAATTTCCGAAACAGTTCTCCAAGATCCGTTTTGGAACCGCCCAAGCAACCGCTGATTATTGGGCTATGGCTGGGGTAAGTGATTTTCCTACTGACGTCCAAGTCGGCGTGGGTATTAAACCGGTGAGCTATTCCGGAAGTGTTCGACTCATCCAGAGTGCGATTGCTTACGCTATCAAAAATCACCGCAAATCAGTCACGCTCGTTCATAAGGGGAACATCATGAAGTTCACCGAGGGGGCCTTTCGTGACTGGGGTTATGCCGTTGCTAAAAAAGAATTTGGAGCGGTCGAAATCGAAGGTGGCCCTTGGTGCCGAATTCCTGAGGGGCTTCCCGGAGCTGGCCTTGTGATTAAGGATTCCATTGCCGATATCGCACTGCAGCAAGTCCTCACTCGTCCCACGGACTTTGATGTGATTGCAACACTCAACCTGAATGGTGACTACTTAAGCGACGCTTTGGCGGCTCAGGTTGGAGGCATCGGTATTGCTCCAGGTGGAAATATTAATTACGTCACCGGGCACGCCATTTTTGAAGCCACGCATGGTACGGCTCCGAAATACGCCAACAAAGATATGGTTAATCCAGGTTCGGTGGTTCTTTCGGGTGAAATGATGCTTCGCTATTTGGGTTGGACCGAGGCCGCAGACCTTATCCTTAAGGGCTTGAATGGGGCCATTCAGAGTAAACGGGTTACCTACGACTTTGCACGTTTAATGGAAGGTGCGACTGAAATCAAATGCTCGGAATTTGGCGATACTCTGATCGCTCACATGTAAGGAATTTCAAAATGGCGTCGGGTTAGCTTGGTTTGAGCTCCCAACTGCCTTCTCTTCCTCAATCCCAGTGGCCCACAACTCTGGGTTCTCCACTGGGATTTGTATTTCTCATCTTAAAGTAATTTCTCGTTTTTAGAGGAAAGTTTCCAACTCGATTGCTCGATTACTGGACGTTTGATTACTGGACTTTATCTTAATAATCTCGCCGTAAATGACTGGGCAAAACGTTCAGTTCGGCACGGTATTTTGCCACAGTGCGACGGGCCAAAATAATACCCTTCTCCTTTAACTTAGCCACGAGAACATCATCGGAGAGGGGGTTAGAACGATTTTCACCGGAGACTAAATCCAAGAGGATATTCTTCACTGAGGTGTTTGAGACGGTCAATCCATCGGAGGTAGCGACCCCGGAGGTGAAGAAGTACCTGAGTTCGAAAAGCCCTTGAGGCGTCGAGATATACTTACCCGATACAGCGCGACTGACTGTGGTCTCATGGACCCCGACCACCGCTGCGACTTGGTCCATGGTCAGTGGTCGCAAATACTCAACCCCTTTCTCGAAAAATTCCCGTTGCCGTTTTACAATTTCTCGACCAATACCTAAAATCGTACTTTGACGTTGATTCAGACTTTTGATGAGAAACTTACCTGCCTTAATTTTATCACGGATATACTCGCGGACTTCGGGCGAAGTTTCTGCCTCAGAGAGCAGGTCTTTGTAGCTTTTACTAATCCGAAGCTGAGGTAGAAATTCATCGTTGCCAGCGACCGTGTATTCAATGCGTTGACGTTTCTCGGTCAACGGGAAAAAATCATTTAATAACCAGCGGTTGGCTTGAGCGCGATCGGCACTTTCTATCAAAAGTGGCGCACCTTCTTTGGAGGGGATATGACGACTGACAATACCCTCCAAACGCCGCCGAGCCACTGTGCTCAGACTAATTCTCTGAAGAAGGTCGGTATCGATCAACAATTCCTCACCGAGAACAATACGGGTCAGATCCGTGGCAAGCAGTTCCAATAGTTGCGGATCCACTTCCCTCTTGCGATTGGATCTCCAATCAGCGAGATGACTGCGTAATTGAATCGATAAACGCCCACGAACCATACGGGCAACTTCATCATCGGGTTCTAAAAACGTTTCCACCAGTGAGACCGGATCCTCTATATCCTCCGGAAAAATACTGGGCTGCTCGTCTATAATCATCGTCTTTTGCACGGTTATTTCAGCCACAACAGACTGTTCCATCGATGAGGAAAAGCGCGCACCTGGTCGGGGATCCAGACAGGCTAACTGTGCTGCAGCTTCTTGCACCTCAAAGGCGGTAATCTCGAGGCGCTTGGCAATTTCAGGAAAACGTCGTTTCCCCAATTCTTCCATAAAATCTCGCAGGATTCGGTACTCAATCGCCTCTGTTTGTCCAGCCCGTTCCAATTGCAACATCAGGCACTCCCGAAGATCCCTTGCGCCGATTCCCGGTGGTTCAAAGGCTTGGATAACTGTCAGTACTTCCAGAATTAGATCGGTAGAAATACCTGTGGAGAAGGTCAACTCCTCCGGTTTCGAAGTTAAATAGCCTCGATCGTCAATATTACCTACCAGCATCTCTGCTACTTGCTTTTGATTCGTTGAAAGCGCTGAGAATCTTACTTGCTCGAGGAGGTGTTCCTGCAGTGATGATCCACTGGTCAGTGAATCAAACATGTGTTGACGCCTCTCTTCATCCTCTTCAGTGGACCTGTTAATGGAATTCCCTTGGGACATAACATCCCTCCATTCCTCATCCAACTTTAGCAACTTCTGCATTGCCTCAGCGAACTGATCCACGGGTTCATCTGAGTGCTGTTCAGTTGCGGGATCGAATAACACATCGGCCGGTGGTTCGGCAGGGTCGGCGGCGATTACCTCAGCTTCAGTTCGCGATATTTTTGTATCAGCATCGATCTCAATCGCCGCCATTTCTTCTAAAACAGGATTCTGTTCCAATTCAAGCTCCACCATCGCCCTCAACTCAAGGACTGGAGCCTGCAACAACGCCAACGATTGCAGCAGTTGTGGCGACAACACCATCTGCTGTGACAGTCGTTGGCCTAGATGCAATCCTGCGGACATAGCCCTACTGTTTTACCCGAAACGCAGGACCAAAGAAAGAATTAACAAGCAGCTTCCGGGCCGATGATGCGTCATTTAAATTTAAAATAAAAAAGGACTCGGCGGCCGATGTTTCTAAATTGAAGGTGGATTTTAGGGGGAATTCGGTCGCGATTTTGCGGAAAAATTTCTGCAGAGCGCGAGTCAGTTAAGTGAAAGGAATAGGGCATCAAGTTGCGACGGATTTTCTTGGATCAGGATGCTTTCGGGGGTTCAATTCCGTGATGATTAAGAAACTGGTTCTTTGGACTTTAGTTGGTTTCGGTCTCGCCACGCCTGTCGACGCGCAGCCGGTTAAAGTTTTGTTTCTTGGCCAAGAAGGAACGTTGTCCTCACGTCATTGTCACGCTTTGATGCGCAACCTCGGTCGAGATGCAATTTGGTTCGATTACACTACTGACCCGGCGGTGGTCACTATCGAATGGATCGCCCGCTTTGATGTGGTTCTGTTGGATGCTCCGGTAGGCTCTTTTCCAAGTTTATCGGGAGTTGATGTGGATAAGAGGATCTCTGGCGGTTTGCCGGTCGAAGAAGCTGCGTGGACGGCTCCGACGTTTACCGTTGCGATGCGAGAGCGATTGCTGTCCAGCCTGAGTCCAGAGCGTCGGGGTAAATGGCAGGCTTTTATCGATCAAAGGGATATTGAACAGCGTCAAGCCGATCCCAATATTGCCAACTATGAGCGACGTCCTCAGGCGATTACTTTCCAGCAACCATTTTCGGTAAAAGGCAGCGTGGAACGGACCCATCTGGCTCCGGATTTAAGGATGGAGTTGTTTGCTGCCGAACCTGATATTGCCAAGCCTATTTCGATGGCTTGGGACGAACGAGGCCGACTCTGGGTTTGTGAGACTCGGGATTATCCTCACGGAGTGAAAGCCAACGGCGAAGGTAACGATTCAATTAAGATCTGCGAGGATACCGATGGGGATGGGAAAGCGGATAAATTTACAGTGTTTGCCGATCGCCTTAATTTGCCGACCAGCTTGGTGTTTGCCAACGTAGGGGTGATCGTGTCGCAGCCGCCTCGCTTTCTTTTTTTGAAAGATACAAATGGCGATGGAAAGGCTGATATCCGCCAGACGATCCTCGAAGGTTGGGGCATCGGCGACACCCATGCCCAAGCGAACAGTCTGCACTATGGGTACGACAATTGGCTTTACGGGTGTGTCGGTTATTCTGGATTTAAGGGGAAAGTGGGCGGTATTCAAAAGCAGTTTGCAATGGGGACATATCGGTTTAAGGCAGACGGCTCAGCCCTCGAATTTCTCCATCAGTTTTCCAATAATAGCTGGGGCCATAGTGCGAATGAGGCAGGGGATCAATTTGGCGGAACGGCTAATAACGCACCCATCTTTTTTTTGGGTATTCCAGCAACGGCAGTTCCTGAAGGCTTGCGCCCGTGCATTCACGAGTTGACGGTAAGAATCAGTTCCAGAGGAGGTGATCGTCCTTGTTTTTGACCAAGACGCAGAGTTGAAGGAGATGGGTAAGGCCGGGGCGGCTCCAGAACTGATCACAGCCCCGGAGACGGCGCTGAAACTGTTTGCCCAAGGACTCCACCGCCCCGCTGCCCATCGGGGCCCCAGCTTTCTCCATTCTGCGGTAATGGAGGTGGTCCTCATGATCTTTGAAGTAGCTGACTTCGCGGGTGAT
>SIAZ01000196.1 GCA_009695405.1 Pedosphaera sp.
TCCGAAATCTTCGACTACATTGAAATCTTCTATAACCGCCAGCGCCGTCACACCTCCCTCCGAGGCCTTTCACCCGCTCAGTTCGAACTCAAAAATAACTAACCAATAACTCCCTTTTCTCTGTCCGTTTTATCGAAGCAGGCCCAAATTCCGACCTGATCTCGTCACTTAATTGTCACAAACACGACAAACTACCGTAATGGCCCTGACGATAATCAAGAGACATGACTCAAATGTCCTGCCTCAAGACGATCAGCGTTCTCGTGACCAGCCTAATTCTTGCAGTTGGTTGTGCTTCCTCATCAGCCAAACTAGGTCAAGTTGGGTTGGGAATGACCCGTGAGGAAGTGGTGAAGACACTCGGCAAACCGCACGCGCTCACCGCCCAAGGGGATGTGGAGTTTCTCACCTACAATCTCTTGAACAAGGGTGTTGGCGATATGAGGGAGTACGTGATTCGCATGCAGGCTGGGGTTGTTGAATCCTTTGGCGAACGCGCCAGTTTTGGGCCGACTCTCCTGAGTGTCACCAATGCGCCAAGCCGCTAAGCTATCCGCAATACTAACCCCGTATTCTTCATGGGCTTTCAACCTCTCTTCGCTAGTGCCCTGACCTTTGCTTTTGAAAAGGCAACGATCGAAGGGAAAATGACCATTTCTGCCCTCGTCCTTGTTTCGATGATTTCGTGGTCGGTGATGATTTCCAAGGCTCGGCAAATTTTTACAGCATGAGGGATGACACGGAAATTTATGGGCGCTTATCGGGCATCTAAGGACCCCCTTGCCTTGTTCCGGTCAAATCAAGCGTTTGTGGGTTCTCCAGCCTATGAGGTCTACGTCTCGGGTTGCGAAGAGTTAGAATATCACTTAGAAAATAACCCTTTGCAGATTAAGGGGCAGAAGCGAATCAGTGTGGAGTCTTTTCAATCGGTTCAGATAGCATTGGAACGTGGTTTAAGTGTTCAGGCACTTTCCCTTGAAAAAGGCATGATTGTCCTCACCACCGCTGTCTCGGGAGGGCCATTTATCGGATTGTTAGGAACGGTGTGGGGTGTGATGGAAACCTTCTCCGGCATAGCGATGGCGGCCAGCGCGAGTTTGACAGCGATGGCAACAGGTGTGGCTGGGGCATTGATTGCAACTGTTGTCGGACTGTTCGTAGCTATACCAGCTATGTTCGCCTATAATTTAATGATCACCGCCATCCGCGGCATCACTCAAGAATTAGATAACTATAATTCTGAGGTTGCTACCGACTTTGAGCATAAGTATGTCGACAATCGAGCTTTGGCAGATGAGATCGCTGATGCCCTTCGTTCTTTGGAAGATCCACGACGTCAGAAGGGTGCAGTGTGAGTGCTTTCTCTGCGCGTCGTGGGCGCAAGAAATTTTCCGCATCGCACCATCATGCGATGGGTGAATTAAACATTACACCTCTACTAGATTTGGCCTTTGTATTGTTGGTGGTTTTTATCATCACCACCGCTCCATCAACCAACGATATCGACATTAATTTACCTTCAGCCGGTCAGCAACCGCCGCAGAACCAAAGTAAACAAGATATCAATAATGTGACGGTCGATTCAGCTGGGAATATTTTTTTCAACGCTGAACCTATCACACTAAAAAAATTAGAAGACACGATTATTGCGTTTCGGAAGACCAACCCAGATCTCAGTGTCGTAGTGCGTGGCGACGAGAACGTGAACTATCAGAAGGTGGTTCAGGTTTTAGATATTCTGGTTAAAGCTAATGTAACCAACATCGGTCTAGCGACGGATACAGCGGGTGCTGCTAACTAGAACCTCCCTATGTCGCGTAAGGTTAAGAAAGGCTCCGACAGGACGGGGTTAGCGATATCTGTCGCCGTCCATATTGTGGCATTGGCGGGGTTGGCTTATTTGGCCCATCGTTCTGGATTCGTCCCAGCTGCCATATATAAAATTACGGGAATTAAGGCACCAGAAAAGCCTAAGCCTAAATCCAAGCCTCCAACTCCGCCGCCGAATGTTCCCCCACCGAAGCAGGCTGAAATAGTTGAAGAGACAACGCCGCCCCCGAGTGCTGTGCCTGCGGTAGCGGCTCCTCCTACGGCGAGTACGGCTCGAACAGATGCGCCGCCCGCCGCGGGGGGAGGAGTTGGTAATTTTTTTAAAGCGGAAGCTCGTAAACCGGACGCCGCCCCAGTGCGCGCGATCCAAGGTAAACCGGGGACAGGTGCTGGTACGCTTGAAGCGTCTAAATCAACGGCTTCAGCCACGGCAAGCAAATCCGCTTTTGACGCCACATCTACCAAGCCAAGTACGATTGCAGCGGTGCTGGAAGAGCGAAAAAGTGCGGCGAGCGCACAAGAAGCGGTGAGCAGTGAACAAATTGCACGGAGCGGTGGCGGCGATGCGGCACAGATAACCACAAAAATCACTGGGGTCATTGCCACTGAAAATAAGCAGATCGTGGTACGCGGTTTGAATGATCGCTATAATATGGCGACTCTGAACGGCGGAGCGTTGCCGAGTGCCGATCCACGTCGCAGAGCGCCGCAATTAGACATGATTCCCTCGGCGATGATCGACAAAATTGTGGTCAGCAAAACCTTCACCCCCGATCTTCCCGGAGGGTTTGCAGGGGGGGCCGTCAATATTGTTACTAGATCCTTTCCAGCGAAAGCTTTTACGACGGTCACGCTAGGTTCCGCGGTTAATACTGAGACCAGTTTTAACGATGGCTTTAAAAGTGTTGAAGGAGGGAAGACCGACTTTTGGGCCTTGGATGATGGAAGTCGTGCGCTGCCGTCGGCAGCTTCAATTGAACCTTTGATACTGACTGAAGCACAGAAACCATGGCGTCTTTCGAATCAACAAGATTTGGGAAATCAGCGGCTTGCTTTAGCCCAGCGTTACGATACGGCACTCCGCTCTTTCCGTAATAATTCTTTTGCGCCGACTGCTGGTGCGCCCGGACCTAATTCTAATTTTGCTCTTTCCAGCGGCGATACGACTTGGCTAGGTGGTAAACGGGTCGGATGGTTCGCTACCTTCACGCAAGATCGGAGCTATCAGTTTAATCAAGGAGCTTTTCGTGGACGTTATTCCTACGGGCAAGATCCTGTCGATGGCGGCCCCCTTTTTCGCACCTCCGAGTTCACTCGTGATCAGTTCGACAATCAATAGTTCCTTTGGCGCAGTGGCCAGCACCGCAATCGAAATAGGTCCCGGCCACGAACTTTCCTTCGGTTTTGTTCACAACCAAAGTACTCAGCAGTTTGCTATCGAAGAAAATGGTAAAACCGTCAACCAGTTCGACCCAGGATCCAATGAGCGCACTCGGATCTATCAACTCACTTATCGAGAGAGCTATCTTCAGAATTTTCAATTTAAGGGGCGTCATGAGTTACGTGAGCTAGGTGCGGCACAGATTGATTGGAGCTACTCCATGGCCTCGACAGCGGAGAATTCTCCAGACGAACGCATTTTCCCGATGATTCTTTTCCCCGTTGGAAATGGATTCACTAATATCGTCGCCTAGTCTGCCGAACTTCCTAACATTAATCAACCGACTCGCTTCTTCCGCGATTCAACCGATACCAGTCGAAATCTACGAGCGGATCTGACTCTTCCCTTTACTCCAAATAACGGGTTGGAGAGCTCTTTTAAGCTAGGGGTCAATTCCTTGGAATCAGAGCGTCAACTTCAAGAGCACCGTTTCGAATATGAGATCAGCCAAAACACGGGCGCCAATCAACGAGACATTGATACTTATGCCAATTCCGTACTGAACTTCCAAGGGCAGCAATTTGTGACCAACTTCACCGGTAGTGGAACGACACGTCGAGCGGGATTTAATTTCCCCAATGCTACTTTCCTGCGATCAGGACTCCCCTTTGATGGGTATGGCTACAGAGGAACTCAGTCCATCCCTGCCGCCTATGCTATGGGAGACCTTTTCTTGCATCCTAAGCTGCGTTTAATTGGGGGAGCACGGGTTGAAAAAACAGACTTAGAAGCTGCAGTTTTGCCTCGGAGCCAGATTCTTGGATCACCTTCTGGTGGACAAATTGCCACCACAGACGTGATGCCGTCGGTCAGTGCGGTGATTCCTTTGACCTCACAGGTGAGCCTACGCGGTGGATGGTCTAGTACGGTTGCACGTCCGACTTACCGAGAGTTTGCTCCCTACGAATACTTCGACACCACCGACGGCCTAGCTTATCGAGGCAATGGAGCTTTGCGCCGCACCACCATCAATAACTTAGATGCTCGATTGGAATGGTATCCGGCGCCTGGAGAATTATTTTCATTCGCTTTATTTCAAAAAGATTTAACCGATCCAATTGAACCTTTAATAGCCGATAATGCCGCGGGAATTGTTAGCTTTACCAATAATCCAACGGCCACAATACGCGGCATTGAATTTGAAGCTCGAAAGGGTCTTGGTTTTCTTGATCCGTCGTTTTCGGGTGTTTCTTTAGGTGGTAATTTTGCCTACATCCAATCGGTCGTCGATGTCTACTATCCCTCAGGTGCTGGGGTCGCTCTCTATCAACGGCCTCTCTTTGATCAACCAGATTATATCGCCAATGTTGATCTCACTTGGGATGTAGTCCACCTCGGTTCTACTCTCTCGATTTCCTATGCTCGCAGTGCTCAATGGTTGGCCGTCGACGGCGGGCAAGGCAGCCCTAACATTTACGAGCAACCTGCCGATTCGCTGGATATCTTCCTCAGTCAAAAGTTGGGATCACGCTGGCGTTTGATGTTGGGTGCTAAGAATTTGATCGATCCAGCTTTTCGCCAAATTTTAATTAATGATCTCGGCGAAACAGCCGAGCGATATGGCGATCGTTACGTGTTTCGTTCCTATCGACGTGGCGTGACGGTCAGCCTCTCGCTCAGTGCCGACTTTTAATTCAGCACCCTCTTCGGTGGCGGCAAGTCCTTCAAACGGTTTTCTTCAATACCTGCATAGAGGTGCAAGCTTCCTTTATTTTTACAGGATAGGCATAAATTCGCCATCTAACTGTCACATATTATTTCAATAATAGAAAATGGCTTGATGGGTTCAAGTCAGTGAAGAACAAAACTAAAATCGATTAAGATGAAAAAAATTGTTGGAGCCAAGGACTCAAGGCGATCGCCGCCTTTATGCTCCTGCTACTGTCGGAAAAAGCTTCTGCCGCAACTAACCGTATATCCGGCTATTTATATGGTTCACATCATTGAGTCGCGACTAATTCTTATATTCTAGATGGGTTCACTTACGTGATGAATAAGGCCGTCCTCACAATCGATGCCGGTACGGTCGTTCAGGGTTCGGCAGGAAGCGGTTCGTCTTCTACTGCCGCTAATGACTTCGGCAATCTCTATGTTTGTGTCGGCGGAAAACTCAACGCTATCGGCACTCCGAATCGCCCGATTATTTTCACATCCACTTCTGATGACGTCACTGATTCAGGAGATCTTATATTCCCGAGTCGCGGTCTTTGGGGTGGGATTGTTATTTTCGGTTCGGCTCGTTTGAATAATGTAGGTTGGACGACCAACGCGGTTGCTTATGAGATCTATGAGGGGCTTCCTGACTTAGTAGTAACCAACACCACAGTCGGGAGTCCCTATTTAGGGCAAGTGGATTATTTACACCGTTTTGGAGGTACAAATGACGAGGATAGTTCTGGAGTTATGCGTTATGTTTCAGTGCGACATGGCGGCAAGAAGCTGACCACCGATAAGGAGATTAACGGATGGTCGTTGGGCGCAGTGGGCCGCGGAACAACGATGGAATATCTTGAGGCTTATTGTACGGCCGATGACGGCTTTGAGTTCTTTGGTGGTGCCGTTAATACCAAGCATTTAGTGAGTGCTTTCAACGATGATGACGGCTTCGACACTGATGAAGGGTATAACGGCAAGAACCAGTTTTGGTTTGGGATCCAAGAGGCCGGTGCCAAGGACAGTGGATCGGAACAGAATGGGCAACCGCAGGCACCGGATGCTTATGTGATCAACGCCCTACCTTTGTCTAACTACATCGTACAGAACGCGACCTTGATCGGTGCTGGGGCGACGACTACCGGCAACGATGCTCTCCGTTTCCGCCGAGGGAATAAAGCGACATGGCGAAACTCGGTCATCACCGACTTTGGCGGTGTGCGGGTGCGAATCGATGACGATGGGGAATCAACGCCCACGGTCGTTAACAATCTCTTTTGGGGATTCATCACCAATAGTAACGAGGACTACGGCAAAACCTATGTACCGGCCGAAAGTAATCCGGTGGCAAATCCGCTAATTCGTTCGATCAGCCGAACTCAGAATGGCGGCCTAGATCCACGTCCTGCGGCAGGAAGCCCTGTCTTTACCGGAGCACTCAACGTGGAGTCTGATGGATTCTGGAGCCCAGCGCCCTTCAAGGGAGCCTTCGATGCGAATGACAACTGGGCCGCCGGATGGACAGGACTTGCCGCTGAAGGTTTTTTTGCTGCAAAAGGAGCCACCACTAATTACGTCAGTGGCTATCTCTATGGCGCCCATACTTGGTCCGCTACCAATGTTTATATTCTAACCGAATTTACCTATATCATGAGTAATGCGGTATTAAATATTGAGGCTGGTACTGTCGTACAGGGCGTCTCAGGCTAGTGCAACTTCTTGTCTGTAAAAGTTTAGGACACCAACGATCCCGGCCATAGGGCCGATGGAGCGGAGCGGAATCGGCCCTATGGCCGAGACTCGCCCGTCTTCTGGGGTTGCCGGTGTCCGGCCAAAGCTGAAATCTGGAAG
>SIAZ01000001.1 GCA_009695405.1 Pedosphaera sp.
TTCCAGATTTCAGCTTTGGCCGGACACCGGCAACCCCAGAAGACGGGCGAGTCTCGGCCATAGGGCCGATTCCGCTCCGCTCCATCGGCCCTATGGCCGGGATCGTTGGTGTCCTAAACTTTTACAGACAAGAAGTTGCACTAGCCTCCCAGTTTCGGCTAAACCGAAATCTCAGGAAATGAACTTCGCTTGGTCTTCGGACTGCGCTCTTTTCGGTATTCACTTGCAATCGCAGTCGTTTCTCAAGGAAACCACTAATGCTGGCCATGACTCGATGCCTGGCACGCAGGCTACCCACAAATATATTGCAATCATTCGCATAACGCACAAAACGCAATCCTCGCCGCGCTAATTCCTCATCCAACTCATTCAGACCAACGTTTGATAATAGTGGAGAAAGGGGTCCTCCTTGTGGAGTTCCTTCTTCCGTTGCCACCGACGTCTCGTCTGGCATCATCCCTCGCGCTGTCAGCATTCTCCCAATTAGTATCAGGACACGCTTGTCCTGAATCTTCTCAGAAAGTTTAGCCAAAAGTTGTTGGTGATTCACCCGATCGAAGAATTTCGCCAGGTCAATATCCACAACCGTCGTCAGACCCGCTTGCAGGTATTCACGCACTTGGGCAATTGCCGTTTGTGCGCCTCGCCCACGGCGGAATCCGTGACTGCTGTCATGAAACATCGGGTCGAAAATCGGTTCCATCACTTGGAGAACCGCTTGTTGAACCCAACGGTCCACCACATTGGGGATACCCAACCCCCTTTAACCTCCGCCAAGCGTGGGTAACCAAACCCGACGGACTTCTCCGGGGCGATAACTCCCATTGAGCAATTCCCGGCGCAGTTGCGGCACCAGCGTGGCGTGATCTTGCTCCACTTCCTTCACGCTCCGGCCATCCACTACGGGGGGCTCCCTTATTCTGAACTACTTTGGTCAAGGCCACCTGGAGATTCATCTCCGAGGTGATTCATTCCATCAGCAGATCTACCTCTGCCGGTACAGCTATGAAGCTCTCGAGTTCCTTGTCCATGATTCTATGCAACCGTGACAATTCAACCCCCTTTGGGACGGGAGCCTCCTTGTTGCCGCCCCCTTGCGGGCTGTCGGCGAACATCCGTGACAGTTGTTCTGGCTTCATTGTTCTCAATCTCATGACTCCCTTCGTGCCACGGGCTTTCACCTGCTTCAACGCTACTACGAGATCATCCGACTTCTCTGCCAACCTCATCCGAGTGTCGTTGCCTTCACTCCGAATTACCCTGTCTCAAGGGATCAGCAGAGATCTCTTGGAGTAAGACGATGCTCTTTCCTGTCTCCCTGTCCTCACTACCGAATGAACCCCTCGGAATATTGGGCGTTGTGTCTCGAAGCACACAAACCGGGTTCATCCTGCCTTACGAGGCTTCACTTTCGTTCAGGAATCCATTTTGTTTCCAACTTCCTCCCCACAGAACCTCGCGGTCCTGTAGTTGTTTTCAACTCGTGGTTGCCTTCCGAAGGCCCCACAGTGGTCTTCCACCGCCTAGATCATCATCATGTCCAACGCACTTCGGCTGCGCTCGACTCGCTCCGCTCCTCATCGCTTCGCCTCAGCCCGAAGGGGGAAAGCGGGATGGAAGAAGAACAATTTACAGAAAAACTTTTACACCGACTTGAAGATCACCTCCCCCACCTTCCATCAATCAGATCTCTCTTTCCCCAAATCCCCTAAAATCTTCTAATGATCTACTTCACCCCAATCGCCGACTTCAACTAGTCTTCGCCTATGTGTTGGACTTGCTGCCTTCAGTTAACCCAATTCCGCCGATCTCTTTTTCAGACCTTGAGCTCAGGGCTTCTTTTTGTCCTAGTTACTCTCCAAGCCTTCGGGGTGGATGCCACAACTTCCTCTCCATTAGCCTCTTCCAAAGGTCGTGAACTCTACATAAAAAACTGCTTTGCCTGCCATCAGATGAATGGCCGTGGTCTTTCTGGAGTGTTCCCTCCCCTCGCCGGATCGGACTATCTCACCAACGACATCGATCGCAGCATCCGAATCCTTGCCGAAGGCTTATCCGCTCCAATCACTGTCAACGGTCGACTCTACAATGGGATGATGCCTCCCGCGCTTCTCTCTGATAGTGATGTCGCCGAAGTCCTGACTTATGTGCTCAATAGTTGGAACAACGCCTCGGGTCCGGTGACGGTCGAACGGGTGAAACGAATCCGTGCAACCACTGCTTTCCCTACCTTCGAAGACCTTCAACGAGCTAACCTGTATCCCCCCTTACCCGCAGCACCGGATGGTTTCGCCCTACGTGAGGTGGCCCGGTTACCCTTTAAACCTGTCCGTATCGCTAGCGACGGCACAGGTCGACTTCTTTATCTTCTCTCCGAAAGTGGAGATGTCTGGCGTTTGGAACCAGTCACCGGACGACTTCGATCTGTCTTCAAAGCCGAGACATATCTCGAACGTCGTGAAGGGGACATCGGTGGACCTCTCTTCGTCCTAGGAATGACCTTCGACCGCGAAAAACGTCTCTATATTGCCTCAAACCAACAAAATAAAGCCACATGCCCTCACCAAAACATTGTAACTATCTACCGAAGTAACGGCATTCAAGAGGGAGATCCGTCCTTACTCAAACCTTGGTTTCAAACCAACTATCCGGGAAGTCCCTCTTATATTCACGCTGTCGAACACATCGCCTTCGGACCCGATGGCTCTCTGTATGCCGGCAACGGCGGACGGACGGACGGAGGCCTCAGTAGCGCCGATGGTGACTGGTATGGCGGCGGTGAAACCCCCATCACCGGTTGCATCTGGCGCATCAATCCCGAAGTAAACTCGCCCACTTTAGAAGTCTATGCTCGAGGTACGCGTAATGCCTATGGTTTCTGCTGGACAGATCGTGGCGATATGTTCGCAACTGAAAATGGTCCCGATGCCGATGCCTGTGAGGAACTCAATCATATTGAACGTGGGCATCACTACGGATTCCCCTACCGCTTCGCTGACTGGACTCACAAAGCCTACCCAACATCACCTGATGCTCCATCGGGACTCGAATTTACCCTGCCCGTGGCCAATCTTGGACCCGATGGAGGCTTCGCGGGACAACCCATTTACAGCTTTGACCCACACTCGGGCCCGGGAGGGATCGTTTTCCTCAACGACAGTTTTCCCGAGGGCTATCGCGGAACATTACTACTCACCCGCTTCGGTAACTTTATTCGAACCCCTAAAGACACTTCAGGCTTTGACCTGCTACGGGCCACTTTGCAGAAAAATGCTGCGGACAAATACGAAGCTCATGTTCACACGGTTCTCAGTGGGTTAGGCCGCCCAATCGACATCCATCTTGGCGGCCCGGGAAAGCTCTTTTTGGCCGAATACTCTCGAGGAACTAACAGTTCAGAATCTTACGGTCCTTCAGGACGTATCCTCGAACTCGCGGTTCGCCCCAAGAAAATAGCGACCCAAACAAAGCGCTAGCCCCAACCCGCTTGCATCACATAATCCATCTTCCATGAACGTCTTACCTGCCCCTTCTACAATGGGGCCAAAGGCGCAGCAACCTAAACGAGTCGGACTCTATGGCGGGTCCTTCGATCCACTCCATCTTGGTCATCTCTTAGTCGCCCAAGCCGCTTTCGAAGAAAATCAACTGGATCGTCTTATTTTCATTCCGACAGCCCGTTCCCCCTTCAAACCAAACTCTCTTCCAGCCCCAGCACCCCTTCGCGCCTCCATGCTCCGTCGAGCACTGGCCGGTATGCGACATTTCGAAGTCGACACTCTCGAAATTGAACGCGGCGGCATCAGTTATTCTATCGATACCGTTCGGACCTACCAGCAACGCTATCCGGACGCACAATTTTTCTGGTTAATCGGTGCTGATCATGTCGCGCAACTTTCGGATTGGAGAGAATCCGACGTCCTCGCTCAAGCGGTCACCTTCATTGTTATTCCGCGCCCCGGTCAATCCGAAACGACACGTCTACTTCCTTGGAAATTAGTCCAACTTCGTGGCTGGCCTCTAAAAGTTTCCTCTTCAGAAATACGAACCCGGATCAGCCAAGGTCTCCCAATTAGCCATCTCGTTCCCCCTACCGTAGATGAAACCATCACTCTCGAAAAACTGTATACCTGACTCTCTCGAAAAACACTCATTCAAAACAGCCTCCTACTTAGCTCTTGGGTGAGATTTGGCTTCGCCCTCTTCGACCGCGGTCAGTGGGCTTCGTCGTCGGCTTTAATGTTGCCCACCACCCAGTGCGGTTCAGATTAATTGTAAAATAAACCGGTCTTCTGCAGTCTTCTTGTATCAAAGAACCTATCCGCTTTAGTTCTCTTCAATCACCCAATGACTCGCCTCAAATTCAACTTCTCTTCCCCTGCTCTAGTGAAAGGTTAACCTCAGCCATCGGGAAAAAGTTGAATAGTCGTAATAAAATTGGTCTGAATCGAAAGTGGCCAAGGGCTTCCTGCAATGAAAAGATCAAAATACAGTATTTAACTTAGCTAATCCACGCAAATGGCTTCCAAGACTCACCTAACCAATCCCGACGTCGTCCTCATCGGCAGTGGCGTCATGTCCGCCAATCTTGCAGCACTCCTCAAACGCCTCGACCCAAACCTCACCCTCCAACTTTATGAGGTCACCGACGGATTGGCACAGGAAAGTTCAGATGGCTGGAACAACGCTGGGACAGGCCACGCCGGCATCTGCGAACTCAGCTACACGCCTAAACGCGAGGCGGACGGTTCGGTAAACGTCAACAAAGTAATCGAAATATTTGAGCAATTCGAACATTCCAAACAATTCTGGAGCTACGCCGTCGCCAACGGAATGGCAGATTGCCCCAAAGACTTTATCAACCCTGTTCAACACATTAGCTTTGTCCACGGCCAGTCACAGGTTGATTTTCTAAAAGCACGGCACGCTGGAATGTCGGCACACCCTTTCTTCTCTGAAATGGAATACACAACGGACCGTGCCAAAATCGCAAAATGGGCTCCATTACTGCTCGATGGCCGCGGCGCGGTTCCAATCGCCGCTACCAAAATGGACACAGGCACCGATGTGAACTTCGGTGAAATCTCCCGCAAACTTCTCAATTGGCTTGGGAAACAGAAAGGCTGCGGCATCGCCTCAAGCCATCGGGTTGTTGATCTTAAAGAAAGCGGAACGGGTTGGGAAGTGCACGCCAAAGATCTAAAAACGGGCGAGGTTCGCATCAATCAAACTAAGTTCGTTTTTGTCGGTGCCGGTGGTGGCAGTCTACCTCTGTTGCAAAAATCGGGAATCCCTGAAGCCAAAGGTCTCGGAGGCTTCCCAATCGGCGGCCAATGGCTGATCTGCGACAACCCAAAAATTGTTAATCAACATCAAGCAAAGGTCTATGGCCAAGCGCTCGATGCCGCCCCCACCATGGCGGTCCCCCATCTTGATACACGGATTCTCGATGGGAAAAAGACCCTGCTATTCGGCCCATTTGCAGCGTGGACAACCAAGTTTCTTCACAAAAAAGGCAGCGTGACCGATCTCCCCTTTTCAGTGCGCCCCGATAACTTATCCACGCTCATTAAAATCGGGATCCACAATCTTGAACTCGTTCGTTACCTCGTCCAGCAAGGAACACAAAGCATGGCCGCCCGTATGAAAGTGCTGCATGTCTTTTATCCTGCGGCTCAGGCGAAAGATTGGAAATTAATCGATGCGGGCATCCGTGTTCAGGCGATCAAAAAAACCGACGGCGAGGCCGGTATTGTCCACTACGGTACCGAAGTCATTACCGACGCTAACTGCACTATTTCCGCGCTGCTCGGAGCTTCGCCAGGCGCATCGGTCTCAGTAAATATTGTCCTCCAAGTCATCAAGAAATGTTTTCCTCAACTGCTGGCGACTCCCGAAGGGCACGCGCGTATGAAGGCAATGATCCCAACCTACGACGAAGATATTAAATTACCGGTCCATGCCGCACGCTTTCGCGACGTGCAGCAAAAAACAAACAAAATTCTCCAGTTACTCTAAAGGGGGTCTATTACGAGTCTGGCGATTGCTCGAATATCACTCAGCGTTGACTTGTTATCGGGGGGCTTTAGAACCTCTTCTTCTAGCCACTTCTACTCTCATGAAACCACCAAATATTAGGCCTATTATTCAGTTTTTATGCTCATTTAAGAGCTCGATTCATAAATTAAATTCAAGCATCAACTCAGTGATCGCAGCAACGATTCTCTGTACCCTGGTTTCGGCCGATGACTCTCCAAGACTCGCTACCCAAGGTAGGTTACTGCGTCCGCCAGAGAAACTCGTCGTTCTCACCTTTGATGATTCGGTCGTGAACCACGCTACAATCGTCGCTCCACTCCTTAAAAAGTTCGGCTTTTCTGCCACCTTCTTTATCACCGAAGGCTTCGAATTTTTGACCAATAAAACGCACTATATGACTTGGGGCCAAATTAAAGGACTGCACGCGGCCGGTTTCGAAATTGGTAATCACACCCGCTATCACCAAGGGGTTAACGGACAAACTGCCGAACAGATTGAAGCAGGAATTATCTACATCGAGGAACAGTGCGCGAAGCATCAAATTCCGCGACCAACTAGTTTCTGCTATCCGGGTTATGCGACAAGTCCATTGGCGGTAGAGGTGTTGCGCAACCGAGGATACAAGTTCGCCCGCGCCGGTGGTTCAACCGCCTTTGATCCAGTGAAGGATAATCCGCTGCTCATGCCACAAGTTTTCGATTCCAAGCCCGGGGTTACCTTTGCGCAGTTTACCTCCGCAGTCGCTGAAGCTAAGGATGGCAAAATTGCTGTGCTTACCTTTCACGGCGTTCCCGATCGTCAGCATCCTTGGGTTAATACCGAACCGGCCCAATTTGAAAAATATCTGACCTACCTAAAGGAACACGATTGCACAGTGATCGCCGCACGAGATATGGCTAAATATTTGCCGAAATCTAAGTAAATTGCCCGCAAGCCCAAGAAAAAGTAGCCGCTGTAGCAGAAGTAAAATCACTGTCTCCGAGGTTGGAAAGAATGGAAAATCAGCCCGAAAAGACTGATGCTCCGCCACGCCCTTATCTCGAAAATTCTCGCTGGATAGACAAACCTCTAGACTATGGGGCAATCGATGACCTCGGCCATTCGATCGGAACCGACGGGGATTGGAGTAATCCAAGTGAAGACTTAAAATTCTAAAGATAAACCGGCATAATAGTTTCGGCCATAAGCCGGATCAATTCCATCGCCCCGAATTCGAGCGTAGTAGAGTTCATCAAAGAGATTATTGATTCCCGCCATAAATCGGAGGCGATCACGCCACAAGACGATTTCAGTGGTTAAATCCCAAGTAGAATAAGCCGGGATCAGACGCTCTGGATTCTCATCGTCGGTGGCGAAATGGTCGGCCATAAAGGTGCCTAAAAAGGCGACTTTAACTCGGTCTTGCCACCGATAAATAACCCCAGATCGAACTAGATGGCTCGGAGCAAATTGAGGCACCTTACCATCAGAGGTTCCTCCTCGAAGGGTGGCGTCTAACAAGGTAATGTTTCCGAAAAGAGAGAAGGAACCCCATTGCCCAACGGCATCCGTTCCCCGAAGGGCATTGGACACTCCCACCACGTCGACTTGAACAGCACCGTCCCATCCTTGATTGACGGTGCGCCCGACATTCCGAAGGGTCGTTACATTGCCGCTGGTAACGGCACCGCCAAATTTATTATCTAAATCCACTCGAAAAAGGCTCGAATCCCAAGTGATCCATGTCTTTGAATTCCCACGAAAACCAACCTCATAAGTCAGTCCTTTGATTGGCTTGATATCTCCTTCTAAAACCGTTCCCGAGGTGGGCACTATTAATGCTTCACCAAAAATAGCGGTACGATAGCTATGCGAAACATTCCCATAAAACTGAATCTGAGGTCGGACCTCATAGGCTAGCCCAACTCCCATGAGGGGTTGGAGGTCAGTACGATTTTTGGTGCCTTTAGTAAGGGCGTCACCTGTGGCTAAACTATAGTTTTGCAGGCTCAAATCCTGATGAATCGTTTCTAACCGGAAACTAGGGGTGATCGACCAACGCCCTAGGGTAAACTTGTTCTCTAAAAAGAGCGCGCCATAGAGTAATTCTCTTTGGGAATCTTTATAGACAAGTCCCTCATCCGCCCATGCAGAGGATCCCCTACGGTCTGTGCGAGGACTGTCCATTCGGTAAAACTGGACTCCTGCCGCTAAAGAATGAGTCTCGCCGAGGGCCTCCCAGTCGTGTCGAAGCCTAGGTTCTATGCCAAAAGAATAAAATTCCTGACGCTCAATGTCATTCGATGCAGCGGCACCACCCGAAGGTCGCACCCCAAACCCACCGCCCCGCTGCCGTTTACTCAACCGATCATAGTAGCCGCCCCAACTTTTGAGGCTCAAAAATGTCCGTTCATCGAAGTCTAACTGGTACTCAACCGACGGAATATAGCGACGCATTTGGAACCGATCGTACTGCTTAGAGGATTGAGACCGATCCTCCCGATAATTTACGGCCAAGGGGCCTGTCCCTAAACTCAATCCGCCCGGTTCTCCGTGGCTTTCTTCATAAGCGTCTAATCCCAAAGTCCAACGACTCTCTTTCGCTCCATCCAACACCCACTTAAAATGACCGCCGTCGATCTGATAATCACTGTTAGCCGCACGGAAGCCATCTGATTGACGATGATTAAAGTAGCCGAGATACCCCGATCGACCAGATGTTCCATCGACGGCTGTGTAGGTCGAGTAAAGGTTATCGGAGCCAAAAACATGCTGAGTTCGCCCTCCAAAAGCACGGTCAGTGCGAGGCTGATGGGTCACATAATTAAGGGCACCCGCGGGCTGAGGTCCGTACATCAATGCCCCACCGCCACGAATAAATTCCAGATGATCTACCCCCTCCAATGGCGGCGTAAAATAAGCTTCGGGATACCCAAAGGGATCGGCATGTATTGGAATACCATCCTTCAATACTTGGAGAAACTGTGCACGGTTAGGATCCCCGATCCCTCGATAACCCAAACTTACCAAAGGCGTAGTTTCCTCAGCAAACAAAAGCCCAGGAGTCAAGGCCAAGGCCTGACGGTAGTTATTGGCTTGAACTTGTGGCACGGCATCCAAATCAATCACCGACGTCCTCTTGCCAGCGAAAATCCTTTCTCGATCGACATCCGGTAAAAAGGGGGGCGTCACACCTGCATTGGCTTCGGGATCGCCAATAATCACTTGGCGTTCCACTCTGATTCCAGTCGCTCGATCCGTCGATTCAACCTCTTCAACCGCCCAAGCTGTTGTTCCACGCCAATCCGCTGCAACCGCTGCGAGCAATCCAACCCAATATAAGGAGCTTCTTTTCATTTCGTCGGTACACCTTAAAAGAGATTAGAGAAAGACCGCTCACGGTCCTTTGCGGAAAACTAACGGCTCGTTGCCTATCAAACTCCCCCGTCACTCTTGCCCCAATCACCCTCTCCACCTCACTATCTTCACAGATATATGAAGCGCGTCGTCCTGCTGGGGAGCACGGGATCCATCGGCACCAACACTCTTAAGGTGGTAGAAGATCATCCTACTTTACTACAACTCGTCGGCCTCGCCGCAGGGGCTAATGCTCAACTTCTTATTGAGCAATCTCGAAAACATCAACCCCGTGTAGTCTCAATTCAAGACGTCACAAAGCTACCGGAAATCCAAGAGGCTTTAGGAACTCGTTGCCTCGTTATGACCGGGCCAGAAGGGCTAATTCGCCTCGCCACCTTACCTGAAGCCGACATCGTGCTGATTGCTATCGTGGGTATCGCTGGACTCGAACCGGCATTGGCCGCCATTCGTGCCGGTAAGGATATCGCGGTGGCCTCCAAGGAAATTCTAGTTATGGCTGGCGAAATCGTGATGCGTGAAGCGCGCGCCCATGAAGTCAAGGTGCTAGCGGTGGATAGCGAACACTCTGCCATCTTCCAATGTCTGGATGGAAAGAAGCCCTGTTCGGTGCGCAACTTATGGCTAACTGCGTCAGGCGGCCCCTTTCGCGATGCGACAAAATGGCCCGCAGACTCTCTACCCACGGTTACCCTCGCGCAGGCTCTCAAACACCCTTCATGGACCATGGGCCGAAAAATCACCATTGATTCGGCAACTCTTTTCAACAAGGGCCTAGAAATGATCGAAGCAAGATGGCTCTTCGATATAGAAATGCCATGCGTCCAAGTGGTGGTTCATCCACAAAGTATTGTCCATTCGATGGTCGAATTTATCGACGGTTCGATGATCGCTCAACTCTCTACCCCAGATATGTGCCTACCTATCCAATACGCTTTACTCTATCCGGAACGGGTTGGATGCGACCGTGTACAAACGAATCTCGCCCGAATTGGCCATTTAACCTTTGAAGAACCCGATACCGACCGCTTTCCATCTCTCAATCTAGCTCGGCGAGCTGGTGAAATCGGGGGGACTTTGCCCGCAGTATTGAACGCCGCAAACGAAGTAGCCGTGGAGCTTTTTTTTCAGGGGCGACTCGAATTTACTGGGATCACTGAACTCACCACCCGAGTTATGAAGGCCCATTCCGTGGTGACTTCACCAAATTTGAGTCAGATTCTTGCAGCAGACCAATGGGCTCGAAACGAAGCCAGTCGATGAGTATGAGACGAAGTAAATTCAATCGAATCTGCCACGCAGGCTCGAATCAGGACCCATTTCAGTCCCTAGATAAAAATAATTGCCTCATTCTTTCCAGTTATGAGACCGCATCGTTGACAGATGTCTCTACACCCCTCTAGCCTTAGCGCAGTTAACACTTTTTGCCATGTACCGAGTCGCCCTCATTCTCGCCGCTCTGGCGACCGCCGGAAGCCTTGTCATCAGCTTCATGGTCACCAAACCCAAAATCGAAACTTTGGTTGGGGACAACGCCGAACTGACGACCAACCTTGCAGCGGCTAACACCGCCAAGGATGAGTCAGAAAAGAAAGCGAAAGAGCAAAAGCTCCTCGCAGAAAAATCAGCAAGTAAGCTGATCACCACCGAGAAAAAACTTGAAGAAGCCAGCCAACTTGCTGAACAACAACTCGCTCGGGCCAATAAGTATTTCGCTGATTTAAACAAAACCACCGCTGACAAAAATGCGGCCCAAGAAGAATTAGCCCGCTGGAGTGCGCTCCGCATCCAACCGAACCAAGTCATTGTTCTCCAACAAGACCTCAAGAGGGTGGGCCAAGAAAAAACGGCGCTTATTGATCAAGAGAAGATCCTGATGCGTTCTGTGGCAAACCTCCGTAACAAATTGTCTAAATACGAAGACGACACTCAGTTGGTAGAAATGCCCGGCTTGAAGGGGCAGGTTCTTTCAATTGATCCCAAGTGGGATTTCGCCATTCTCAATGTCGGTTCCAAACAGGGAGCTAAGGAAGGCGGACAAGTTCTAGTTCGTCGTGGCGACAAATTGGTCGGCAAACTAAGAATCATTAGCGTCGAAGAAGGTCGCTCAGTTGCCAATATTCTTTCAGGTTGGAAACAAGGTAATGCCTCCGTTGCTGAGGGTGATGCTATTCTTTATTAAGTGGTGGGGGAACATCTCTTCATGAAGCGCCTTCTTCGTAACTCTCTCGCATCACTTTCGATTTTTGCACTGGTTAGTTTTTTAATTGGTTGCAGAACTGAAGATGAGTTGAATGTAGGAGGGCGGCCTTGGAATACTCCAAAGTCTTGGGAAGGTGGGCTTCCGTCCTCTATGACCGAAGGTCGTTAATTATCTACCTTAGCTCAGCAGCAGGAAAATTAAGAAGATCTGGTCTTGTTTATCCTCGCTCTCAGGTTATTAGCTTGACCTGATAGCACCTAGGAAAACACCATACCCAATCTCTCGTCGGTGCTTGCCATGATCGCTCAACTCAAAGGCCTTTTCTCCAACGATATCGGGATCGATTTGGGAACAGCCAATTCGCTCGTCTACGTTCGGGATCAAGGCATCGTTCTGCGCGAACCTTCAGTGGTCGCCATTCAGGCTGGGACAACCAATGTCCTCGCTGTCGGAGAAGAAGCAAAACGAATGCTGGGTCGCACGCCCGGTAACATCGTAGCGATCCGGCCAATGAAAGACGGCGTTATCGCCGACTTCGAAATCACTGAGGCAATGCTCCGGCACTTCATTCAAAAAGTGCATCACCGGAAGCTAATCGCCCCGCGGGTGGTGGTAGCAGTTCCCTCCGGAATTACTGAAGTTGAGAAACGGGCTGTCAAAGATTCTGCAACCCACGCCGGAGCGCGTGAGGTCTATCTCATCGAACAACCCATGGCTTCGGCAATCGGTGTGGGACTCCCTGTTCATGAACCTGCCGGCAATATGATTGTCGACATCGGCGGCGGTACTTGCGAGATCGCGATCATCTCGCTGGCCGGCATCGTCTTCAGCCGCAGTGTGCGGGTGGGCGGCGATGAATTCGACGAAACGATCGTCGCGCATATAAAGCGCGCACACAATTTGATGATCGGCGAACGTACTGCCGAGGAGATTAAGATTCGTATAGGCTCCGCTTACCCGCTGGACCAGGAATTAACCATGGAGGTGAAGGGCCGCGACTTGAGCGCCGGACTTCCCAAAACGGTGCTTATCCGGTCTGAAGAAGTTCGCGCCGCCTTACACGAACCGCTTTCGAGCATTTTAGAATCCATCCGGATTACCTTAGAGCGCTGCCCCCCTGAACTTTCTGCCGATTTGGTGGATCGAGGCATTATGATGGCTGGTGGAGGCGCACTGTTGCGCAACATCGACCGTATGGTAGCTCGAGAAACCGGCTTGCCTGTTCATATCGCTGATGATCCGCTGAGCGCGGTAGCGACTGGGACAGGACGCGTCTTGCAGGAATTATCCTTCTTGCGCCGCGTTGCTTCTTCGAGTTCATCCTGATCTCCTCGCAATGCGTTCTCCCTCAGACGGGATCGAACGTGCTAAAAAAACCCCATTACATCGCCATCGGGGGAGCTCTTCTCCTACTAATTACTTTGATGAATCTTCCCGCCTCAGTGGCTGGAAGATTCAAACGGGGGATTTCTGTGTCTTTTCTGCCCCTGTTTGGACTACGCTCTGGTGCCTCTTCCTTTCTAGATCGTGTTAGCTTTCAATTGATACCCCGATCCGCCCTGATTGATGAGCTTATTCGTACACAACGCGAAAACGCCGATCTGCAATTAGCTCACCTTCAAAATAAGGAAATTTTAGCTGAAAATTTGCGACTCCGCTCCGCTCTAGCTTGGCCTTCACGTTCACCTCTAAAAAAACAACTCGCCCAAGTCATTGGCCGAGACTCTTCAACTTGGTGGAGAACACTCCGAGTTGATCTCGGATCACGCGATGGCATCAAACCAAATCAAGTCGTGGTTACCGCTGACGGACTTGTTGGTCGCATTAGCCAAGTTGGCCTGACTCATTCCGATGTCGCTTTAATCGGGAACGCCGAATGCGGTGTGGCTATCATCATCCAAAAATCTCGGGATCAAGGGATCATTAAATCTGGACAGGTGGTTGACGATACTAGCGGACAACTGGATGTCTCTTTTCTGCAAAATAGCCTCGAGGTTATGGCTGGAGATCTAGTGGTGACGAGCGGCTTAGGCGGTATCTTTCCCGCTGGTGTCACTGTCGGAGCCATTCTACATACCCGTGCTACTGAGGGCGGCTTATTCACCACTGCCCGACTCCGGTTGGCTGTACATCTGAATCGCCTAGAAGAAGTCTGGATTCTTTCGCCATGATCTCCAGTCGACTTTCTCTCTTTCTTTTATTTCTCGTCACTTGGCTAGCGATCTTCGCCCAAACCCAGTTCACTGGCTTTCGCGATACCTTCGCTATTCCTTTTTCCATCGTCCCAGCTCTTCTCGCTTACACGGCTCTTACTCATGGCCTTGGTATCACAACCAGTCTTGCTCTCCTCTCCGGCCTTTGGATCGATTCACTCTCGATTTCTCCTATCGGAGTCTCTAGCGCTCCTCTTTTCCTCATCGCTTTTGGCCTCCAATTTCGTCGCCATCTCATCCTACGCGAACAGACTTATGCTCAGTTCTGGATTGGCTTTGCTGCCGGATTCTTGGCTCACTTTCTTATCCTCATTCTCCTCTCCGTCGGCCCTATCGAACCGGTTGTCAATTGGTTCTCACTTTGGAAAATTAGTCTCCTCGGTTTTTTGAATGCTCTTGTTTGTCCCCTCGCTTTTGTTCTCTTTGATACTCTATCAAAGACCTTGAACTACCATCCTATTGCCTCCCTTAATTTTCGTGTGGACCGAGAAATGGTTCGAGGGCGACACTCTCGCAACCACTAACTAATGCTCGTTTTCGACCCATTAAATCGAGGAGGAAAACCACTGCGAATTCTTGCAGTAGTGGTCGGGCTTGGTCTTTTGATCCTATTCGGAGGACTTGTTCGACTTCAAATTCTCAGCCGAGATCGCTTCCAACACTCTGTTCAAGCCCAAAGCTATAAGTCAGTTCGTGTTCCCGCTATTCGAGGGCGCATTCTCGATCGTAAGGGACGCGAATTAGCCGGTAACACGCCCCGATATCGGCTCGATGTTTATCTCGAAGAACTTAGCTCTGATTTCTCCCTCGAATATAATCAACTCCGTCGCCAACTCCTTGCCACACGGGGGCCCGAAAGTGTCAACAGCCTCACTCTTTGGGAGCGACTGACCAACCGCTTCCGCCGAAAAAATTCCAAAGCCCTTATTAGTTCGGTCGAAACCGAACAACTGTGGCGCCAAGCACGCTTCAATGTGGTCTCGAATGTCATCGCCCAGGTCTCAGATCGAGTTGGAATGTCACTCACACTCTCAGAATCAGAACTCCATCGCCACTGGGCCAATACCCGAGCCTTACCTCTCGCTATTATTCGGAAACTAACCCCTAAACAAGTCGCGACCTTTTCCGAACAATCTTGGTCTATCCATGGCATTAGTGTCGAACTTCAACCCGTTCGGCACTACCCACATGGATCTCTTGCCGTTCACTTACTCGGTCATCTCGAGCGGGCGGATAATTATTCCACTACCGACGAAGAAACTTTTGACTATCGCTTGCGGGATTATTGGGGCGTGGCTGGATTGGAAAAAACTTTCGACACCCAGTTGCGTGGCACCGCTGGGGTCAAAAGTATCCTAGTCAATAGCGCCGGATATCGGGTCGGTGAAACAACCACAACAGCCGCTATTCCTGGCCGCAATCTGATAACCACGCTCGACCTTGACATACAGATAGCGAGCGAAGTCGCTCTAGCTTCTGTGAGTGGCGACGAACGAGGAGCGGTCGTTGTCCTCGATGTTCGCACTGGAGATATTCTTGCGGCGGCAAGTGCCCCCTCCTTTGACCCAACTGAGTGGATCGATGGGTTCAACCAAGCGCGCTGGACTAATTTCTACAATGTCCCGAAAAGAACACCCCTCCTCAATCGGATTACCGGCGGTGCCTATTCTCCAGGATCTACTTTCAAGATTGTTACCTCGCTGGCTGCTCTCGAAAATGGGCTTAAACCCGACGCTCTCTTTAAAGTGGAGCCCGATTTAGCGCGCCCAAATAAGGGTGCCATTTTTGTCGGTCAACGCAAAATTGGCGATACCGCCCCACCCGGTGACTACAACTTCCGTCGGGCTTTCATTCGGTCATCCAATTCGTACTTCATCGATCAAGGGATCTCTGTGGGATTTAGTAATCTTCTCTCGACGGCTCGGCGCTTTCACTTCGGCGAACCCACGGGAATTCCCATTCCCTCCGATGAAGATCGTTCCGCTTGGATGCCAACCCCCGAGGAAGCTCGTCTCGGCAAATGGTCTGAGGGCCGTCTTGCTAATTTTAGTATCGGTCAGGAAGTTACTGTCACCCCCCTTCAACTGACCCTCATGGTCGCTGCCGTTGCCAATGGTGGCACTCTTTACTACCCAAGACTCATCGACCGTACAGAGGCGTCTAATCCTCTTGCAGAAACCAAGATTCAACAGATTCGCCCTAGTCAAGTACGCAGCCATCTCGGCGCACGATCCAATCACCTCCTTCAAATTCGCGAAGCTATGCGCGATGATGTCCTCGATAACGAAGGCACAGGCAAAGATGCGCGAGTCCTCGACTACGAGGTCTGCGGCAAAACGGGTACCGCAGAAATTAAATCTAATGGCATTAAAGATAAGGTGACTTGGTTTGCCAGTTTCGCACCCTATGACGATCCGCGTTATGCTGTGGTAGTTATGGTCGAAAGCGGCAGTTCTGGCGGTAGTACTTGCGCCCCTGTCGCTCGACGGATTTACGAACACCTTCGCGATCGTGATCGTAACTCAGGCCCCCCTCTCGCCCTCACTCGATGACTCCTTTCCCCTCTACGATCCTTCGTCAGAAGAGCGGCATCGACTGGAATCTCTGGTGCGCAACCGGCGGCTTAATGCTCGTGGGTGCCGCCTTCATTTTTAGTGCGACCGGATATCAGGAAACTGCGCGCGGCATTCCATGGTACAATTGGACGGCCTTCCGTCAGGCGGTCGCTTATGCTATCGGTCTCGGCCTCGTCGTTGGATTAAACTTAATCGATTATAGCCGACTGGCCCGATGGAGCCTTCTCGCCTATTGGATCTCCATCGGACTGCTGATTTGTGTCTCTCTCTTTGGCACCTCTCGCCACGGTGCACGACGTTGGCTGGATCTTGGTCCCATCCAGTTTCAACCGAGTGAACTAGCTAAATTAACTTTCCTTTTTGCTCTGAGCGGCTTTCTTTGCCGACCCACCTCAGAACTCCGGTCACCAACGATTTTTCTCAAAGGACTTGGGCTCGCTTTTTTGCCATTCGCTCTCATTCTAAAACAACCCGATCTCGGATCAGCCTTAGTCTTCCTCCCTGCCACCCTAGTGATGATGCTGCTGGCCGGTGTTCCGCGAAACTTTATCGTCAAACTAATCGGAGGGGCTCTCGTTCTGCTTTCTCTTATTTTAGTAGATGTCCTACTTGCTCCACCGAATTGGCGACTCATTCAACTTCAAGAATATCAACGCCATAGGCTCTTAGTTTATTTTGATTCTGAATTTGCTCCGTCAAATGCCAACGCCGAAGAACGTCTCCGTGCCGCTCAGCTTAAACGTAAAACGTCTTGGAATGTGGAACAGGCAATGATCTCAGTCGGCTCAGGCGGACTCACTGGCAAAGGCTGGCACCAAGGTACCCAACATCGACTCGGTTATCTTCCTCGTCTCGGTGCTCATAATGACTTTATCTTCTCAGTCATCGCTGAGGAAAAAGGTTTCCTCGGTAGTCTCACTGTCCTTGGGCTTTATTCTGTCATTCTTTTTATCGGCATCCGCATTGCTAACGACGCTCGTGATCGACTCGGCTGCCTCCTCGCCTCTGGCGTGGTTACACTCCTTTTCACCCATGTTTTTGTAAACATAGGTATGAATATAAGACTGATGCCTGTGACCGGCATTCCATTGCCCCTGCTCAGCGCAGGCGGAACTTCGGTGATTTGCTCCCTGGTCGCTTTAGGCATTCTTCAAAACGTTCACTTGTACCGGCGACGGTACTAATCCACCCAGTTATTTAGTTACTATAATGAGTCAGCAAACTTTTAGAAGTGGAAGGGGCGCTATGCGCTTCAAACCCGCTCGGGGAATGGGTTCTCCCAATCCGAACCGCTCTGCTAATGCCGCACGCCTTGACGCCATCGGTGATAAACCTATCGAGGAAAGGGTCTTCGACATCCGTCGGCATGAATCGGAAATTCAACGAGCCGAGAACCGCGCCGCTGGTCTTCCAGAAGACACTCAGGATTCTCCCGAACGAAACGTCTCCGCTGCTGGTCGCGATCAAAGTTTCAGATCCCCAGACTTTTCGCGCTCCGCTGATGCTTCTCATGACGCCGAAATACCGAATCCAACGGCCGCTTCCGATAAACCAAAACCTGCTGCGCCCAAGGGATTCATCGAAAAGGCCCGCGCTGCTGTCAAAGAGGTGGTCAGAAAGGTCCGCCGACTCATTGATCCTGAACCAAAAATGGTCAAAGAGATTATCATCAATTCTGAACCGCTCGAAACTCGAGTCGCTGTTCTTGAAGATAGCAAACTAGAGGATCTCACGGTCGAACGAACCGGTGATGACCGTCTCGTCGGTTCTATTTACAAGGGTAAGGTCAAGAACCTCGAGGATAGTCTCAAAGCGGCCTTTGTTGGCATTGGTTTTGAAAAGAACGCCTTCCTCCATTATTGGGATATTATTCCTAACATCTTCGATTCAAGTGTCGAAGTGGTCGAGCGCGATGACGAAGCCTCTCGCAATCGACGCAGGGAGAAACCGAAGATCACCCAGAAAGATGTCCCACGTCTTTTCCCACCTGGTAGTGAAATTATTATTCAGGTTACCAAAGGCGCTATCGGTACTAAGGGACCTCGGGTTACCACCAACCTTTCGCTGCCTGGCCGCTATCTCGTTCTTCTTCCTAACTCCGATCAATCTGGTGTCAGTCGCAAAATTGAAAATAGTGAGGAACGTCAACGGCTCAAAAAAATCGTCCGTGAACTCACTATTCCCGAGGGTATGGGCGTCATTGTTCGAACGGCGGGTGAAGACAAACGAAAGGCTTATTTCGTTCGCGATGTGGCAATGCTAATCGCAGAATGGAATCTGATTCAGGAACGGATCAAGTCGCAGCCTATGGCTTCATGTGTCTATCAGGAACCGGATCTAATCGAACGTACAATCCGGGATTTCCTAACCGAAGATGTCGACAAAATCGTCATCGATAATGCCCAAAAGTTTGAGGAAATCCGAGAAAGCATCAAACAGATTAGCCCGCGTTCAGCTCGAAAAGTCCATTTCTATAATGAGGCCGAACCGCTCTTCGATCGCTATAATATTAGCCGACAACTCGAGGCCTCCTTCAGTCGACAAGTCAATCTTCGTAGCGGAGGCTATCTCATTATCGACGAAACCGAAGCTCTGGTTGCCATCGATGTCAATACGGGCAAACACAAACAGGCCGGCACCAAAGATCACGATGCAACTCTTCTAAAAGTGAATCAAGATGCAGCCGATGAAATCTGCCGCCAACTGCGTCTCCGTAATATGGGCGGGATTATCGTCCTCGATTTCATCGATATGAAATCACGCAAAGATCAACGAACTATCTTTCAGCGTATGAAGGAAAACCTAAAACGGGATAAAGCCAAGACCCACGTCTTACCTCTCTCCCAGTTGGGGCTTATGGAAATGACCCGCCAACGCCAGACCGAAAGCGTCCGTTCTTCTCTCTACGATGATTGCAATCATTGCAAGGGTCGAGGTGTGGTTAAGAGTGCCGAAACGATGAGCGTGGAAATCCAACGGAAACTTACCCAAATCCTTAAGGGGCGACCACGCGACGAAAGTGATTTTCAAATAAAAATCGTCTGCAATCCTCAGGTGCTGGATAGACTGCGTAATCGTGACGAGAAACTTCTGATCGAACTCGAAAAGAAATTTTTTGCGAAACTCGCTTTCCGACCCGATCCGACTTTCCACAACGAAGAATGGAGTATCTACAATGGATTTAATAATGACGAATTAGCGCGTTCTAAGGCCTAATCCTAATCCACTTCAGCCTCTAAATCTCCAACGGAGCGGCCACTCTTGGGCCGCTCTCGCTTTTTAATGGCTCAGTCGAGGTGAATAAATTCGTTAAGGTTGACCAGAACCCGACATAATTCCTCTAGACTCAGACGTCTCAATAATTCGACACAGGCTACCTGCTCCTCAAGTTTCGGTCCGCGCTGTAAGGCTAGTCCAAATGCCTTCTCCACTTGGCGCACCGGTTTCTCGCCAGCCTCCTGCCTCACTCGGTCGGCCATCGACCGAAACACCTCAGATGCCATCTGCGAGTTAAGAAGCATTAAAGCCTGCGGTGCCACGGTCGACTGAATACGGCGTCCGCACGAGATCGAATTATCGGGCAGGTCAAAAGTCTCTAAAAACGGAACTCGAACGGTCCGTTTCTGGACCAGAAAAACACTCCGAACCGTCTGCTCCTCTCGGTTCGATGGATACCACCCCTTGGTTCGAGTCGCGTTGTCATCCAGAAATGCCGGATTGGCTTGCAGAATCTCCGCCGGTAAATCAGGCCAAACCGGTCGACCGCCGGTCATCCATCTCAACTTCCCAGTCAATGCCATCAGCCCATCTCTTAATTGTTCCGCCGATAAACGTCGCGGTGATTGCCTCCATAACAGTCGATTCGATGGATCCGCTTTCAATGCGACATCCTTCCCTCTCCCAGACGCTCGGGAACTTTGCCGGTAGGTAGCACTGGTCACGATGAGACGATGTAACTGCTTTACCGACCACCCGCCTCGCACGAATTCGCCGGCTAACCAATCCAATAATTCCGGATGCGAAGGTCGCGCTCCTGCCAACCCAAAATCGTTTGCAGTCGCAACTAGTCCACTTCCAAAATGTTGCTGCCAAACTCGATTTACCCAGACCCGAACGGTTAAGGGATTTGTCGGTGCAACAATCCATTCTGCTAGTGATAACCTCCTTCCTGTGGTCAGCGGATTAGTTCCACGCCGTACCACTGCTGGATTCGGATCTAGTAGTGAAAGAAAGCCAGCTTTGACCTCCGCTCGAGGTTGACGATGGTCTCCTTGGAAAAGAACGCGGGTCGCCGGCACTTCCCCCTTGCGATCGGTCATCAAAAAGCCTTTTTCAAAGGCCGTCCGTTGCTGATGTCCCGTTTTCACCTGATCCCGCAATTGTGTCACCCGTTTTCGATCTCCTAAGGCTAACGCCCCTAAAACCGAAGCATCCTCTGGCTTGATTTTCTTCTCTAACTCCTTCGCCCGCTTCTCAGGTAACGCGGCAGGGTCAAGACGCCTCCGCTCCCAATCCTGCAAATCATCACCGGATAACTCCGCAATTTTCTGCGCGCGCAATCGCTCAATCACCGGGGAAAGTAATCGGGTCTGCTCCAATTCTAGTATCCCTACCTGCCTCTCTATTTCTGCATTCAATTGCCGTATTCGTTCTTGGTCCACGGCCAAGTCCAAGGGAAGTTCATCAGCAAATTCAACAGCCTCAAAAAAAGCGCGGATCCGAAAATGATCTACTTGGGACAAAGGATCAAATTTATGATCGTGACAACGACAACAAGCGAGGGTCAGCCCTAGAAAGGCTGTTCCCGTCGTCTCGACCAAGTCCGTCATCAACTCGCTCCGACTTCGATCCTGCTCCTTAAAAAGGGAAGCTGCATTGTCATGGGGCCCCATTCTAAGGTAGCCAGTGCCCAAAAGAGCCTCTCGCTCAGCCTCGTTTACGGGTGCACCTGCGACTAATTCATCTCCAGCTAAATGCTCCCGAATGAGACGATCAAAGGGTTTATCGGCATTAAACGAACGCACCACATAATCTCGGAATCGCCACGCTTCAGGCCGAAATTCATCCCAGTCAAACCCATTGCTGTCACTGTAGCGAATCACATCCAACCACAAACGCGCCTGATGCTCTCCGTACCGTGGCGAAGCTAACAATCGATCCACTAACCGCTCCCAAGCACCCAAATCTGTATCCCGAATAAAGGCTGCCACTTGCTCCATTTCCGGCGGCAATCCAGTGAGATCATAGGTCAATCGCCGAATCAATGTCCTGCGGTCCGCACTCTCTGCCCCAACAATTCCCTCCTCGCCTAATCGAGCTTGAATGAATCGGTCAATCGGATTGAATTCCTCAGGATTTGCCCCCTTTGAACTCAAGATAGGAGGTAACTCCGACCGTACTGGGCGAAGAGACCAAAGATCTAATCGTTGACCACCAAAAATACGATAGATCGGATTATTGGTATCCACCGGCACATCGCTCCTAACCTCTCCTCTGGCGACCGACGCTGGCCCTAACTCTCCCCAAGAAAGGAAGAACACAAACAGTATTCGAGAAATAACCAAGGCCATCTAAGAACGAAGCCTACGGTGCAGGAACGAGGAATCAACGGGGATTATAGCCGAAAATCGCTTAGCAAAACCTCCTTATGCCTTTTCTTATCCTCTCTCTCTTTTACTAAATCTGAGGCGCTGTCTTGACGCTCTGAGTGCCCTAGGGTTCCCTCACCGCTTCTGTTCGAATCTTGAACTAAGCAAATGAGTACTATTATTGATATCCAAGCCCGCGAAATCCTCGACTCGCGTGGCAATCCTACTGTCGAAGTCGATGTCCTCCTCGAATCTGGCGCTGTCGGCCGTGCCGCTGTCCCCTCGGGGGCTAGCACCGGTGAGCACGAAGCCATCGAGCTTCGAGACGGCGATAAGAAGCGCTACTTGGGCAAAGGGGTGAAAAAAGCAGTGAAAAATGTCACCGATTCTATCGCTCCAATTTTGGTGGGTGTGGATGCCTTTGACCAATTGACCGTCGACCGTCTTATGCTGGAATTAGATGGCACTGAGACGAAATCAAAACTGGGTGCTAATGCAATCTTGGCTGTCTCCCTTGCCAACGCCAAGGCCGCAGCCGCAACTCTGGGACAACCGCTCTTCAAATATCTAGGTGGGCCAAATGCCAAGATTCTTCCTGTGCCCATGGCCAACGTCATTAATGGCGGTGCTCATTCCGATGCACCGATTGATTTCCAAGAGTTTATGGTCATGCCTCATGGATTCGATACTTTTAGCCAAGGCCTTCAGGCTATCACCGAGATTTTTCACGCTCTAAAAGCAGTCTTGAAAAAGAAGGGCCTCAGCACAGCAGTTGGTGATGAAGGTGGATTCGCTCCCAAACTCGATAGCGCCGAAGCGGCTCTCGATGCCATTGCCAGCGCTGTTAAGGACGCCGGTTACAAGCTCGGAAAGAATACCTTTCTCGCCCTCGATGTTGCTGCTTCCGAATTCTATACTGGCGACGAAACCTATGTCTTCAAAAAGAGCAGTGGCCAAAAACTGACCGGCGACGAAATGGTTGAGTTCTATGCCAAGCTTTGTGCCAAATACCCCATCGTCTCCATCGAAGACGGTTGCGCTGAAGGGGATTGGAAGACTTGGAAAAAGCTCACCGATAAATTGGGTGCGACCACTCAACTCGTCGGCGATGATCTCTTCGTTACAAATGTGAAATTCCTCCAAAAAGGAATCGATACCGGAACAGCAAACTCAATTTTGGTGAAGGTTAATCAGATCGGCACTCTGACCGAAACTCTCGACGCCGTTCGCCTCGCCCAAACTCATAAGTATACCGCAGTCCTTTCTCATCGTTCCGGTGAAACCGAGGACAGCACCATCGCTGATATCGCCGTTGCGACAAATTGTGGACAAATCAAAACAGGTTCATTGAGCCGCACCGACCGTACCGCTAAATACAATCAGCTTTTGCGTATTGAGCAATTGCTCGGTCAGAATGCGGTTTATGCCGGCCTTACCGCTCTGCCAAAGGGACGCTAAAGGCACTCTTAAGGCTTGAGGAATATCGCCTAATTTTTCAAATTTTCTCGCCCGGAAGCACGTTGCTTCCGGGTTTTTTATTCGCCGTTAGCAATCGTATTTCCAAGACTGCACTCAACCCTTTAGAACTGGTCAAGGCACCAATTCAGCAAGGGTCATCCGTGTAATCAAGGCTTCGAAGTCAACGGTTGGGGCCCACCCCAACACCTTCTTTGCACGTGTCGCATCACCTACTAATTTTAACGGTTCAGCGGGACGCATAAATCGCTCATCGCGCCGCAGATACTGGCGCCAATCAAGGTCCACTGCTCGGAAAGCTGTTTCCACAACATCTTGAACCGAATGGAGAACGCCGGTGGCAAAAATATAATCTTGGGCACTGGGTTGCTGAAGGCTCATCCACATCCCACGCACATAATCCTCGGCATCTCCCCAGTCGCGGCGTGCCGTTGTGTCGCCCAACAGCAGTTCCTTTTGACGCCCCTGCCGTATGGCCGCAGCAGCACTACAAATTTTGCGAGTAACAAAGTTTTCACCACGTCTCGGCGACTCGTGATTATAGAGAATTCCATTCGCAAGAAAGAGCAGATGAGTCTCCCGATAAATCCGCACCATTTGAGCCGCAAAGGCCTTCGATGCTCCATAGGGACTTACTGGATTAAACGGCGTTGATTCATTCTGAGGATCGATGGTCGGCCGACCAAAAATTTCACTCGATGCCGCATGGAAAAGGCGCGGCGGTGCGGGTAGATCTCGGATCATTTCCAATAACCGCAGGGTTCCCATGGCGGTCATTTCACAGGTCGACTCCGGAATCTCGAAACTGAGACCCACATGACTCTGGCCCGCTAAATGATAAACTTCGTCGGGACACACTCGCAACAGGGTTCGGCGAAGCGTGGTGGGATCGTCGAGGTCCGCGTAATGAAGAAATAGCATCTGACCATAAATCGCAGGATCCGTATAGAGATGATGCAAGCGCGACCGTTCCAGGGTACTAGTCCGCCGAACCACACCATGCACTTCATATCCCTTGGCGAGAAGCAACTCAGTCAGGTAGGAACCATCTTGTCCTGTGATACCGGTTATTAACGCCTTTTTACTCATCGCGAGTTGAGTCTTTAAGAGTCCGATCTACTGAAGCAAGTCAGGAGAAAAGAAGATTCTCGCCTCTAAGTATGGAGGGGTGCCTTTCCAAGACCTTTCTCGACGAGGCTAACTCACCGTTGAGTTTTCAGTCCTGCACCCCAATCCAGAATCACACCGCCGCCTTGGATAAGAGAGTGACCTCAGAGTCTCTGGACATAGATGAGGCGGGATGGCGTCGTTCAATTTCGCGAATCGCCCAAGCCGCATGCTCAGCGATGAGCGGTTCAACATCCTCGCTTGCCCGTTTTAAAGCCGGGAGCACTGTGCGATCACCTTTGTTGCCCAATGCGACGCAGACGTTCCGCAAGAATCCCCTGCGTTTAGTTCTCAAGATCGGTGTACCCGCAAAGCGCTGTTTAAAGCCAACCGTATCCAAGTCTAACAAAGAGACTAAATCCGGTTGTGCCATTCCGAGTCGATGATGCTCTAGAAGCAATGAGGCTTCCTTGGCAAATCGATTCCAAGGACACACCTCCAAACAGGCATCGCATCCGTACACCCGATCCCCAATCAAGGATCGTAATTCCTCTGGAATTGAACCTTTATACTCAATTGTCAGGTAAGAAATGCAACGTCGTGCATCCAAGGTGAAGGGCGCCGGTAATGCGCCGGTCGGACAGGCCTCCAGACAACGCACACACGACCCACAATGGTTCTTTTCCGGTTCGTCCGCTTCCAATTCAAGTGAAGTAAGAATTTCAGCAATAAAAAACCAATTCCCTAATTGCCTCGATATCAGGTTAGTGTGTTTCCCAACAAATCCGAGTCCAGCGCGCTGCGCCAAATCTCGCTCGAGTATCGGTCCTGTATCAACGTACCAAAGGGATCGCGTTCCTTCCCCTCCCTTGCCGTCAATGAATCCTGCCAATAATTTCAAGGGTTCAGCCAATACAGTGTGGTAATCGCTAAACCGCGCATATCTCGCCACGACACCTCGAACCTTTCCCGATTCTATCGGTTCCTCCGTATGGTAACTCACCGCTAAAGTAACCACGCTGCGGATTCCCTCTAAGACGCGCTGAGGATCCACTCTCTTTTCAGCATTCCGAGCCAACCACGCCATTTCACCGTGACGCCCCTCACTCAGAGCTTCGAGAAAGCGCTCCGACGACGTCGGGGCTTGCGATGTGGCGACACGGCAGGCATCAAAGCCTAACTCACGCGCCTTTTGCTGTATTAGTGATTTCATTAAAAACAGACCCACACCACTGCTCCTCAGGTAGATTCGCTGACTTCAACACCAACGTGGCAATCAGTCCACCTGACTCCCCGTTTCGTAGCTCAAGACGTCCCCGGCAGGCTTCCACACAGGTCTTGACGATGGCCAATCCTAACCCAGTTCCACCGGTTTCTCTCGACCGTGCGAGATCGGGTCGAAAAAAAGGTTCACCCAGACGTGCCAATGCCTCCGGTGGAACCCCAGGGCCACTGTCGATGACTGACACCCTGACGTCTTGCTCTGAGGATGTAGCTGAAATCAAGATCGGTCCGCAGCCGCCCGCATGACCAAGGGCATTCCGCAAAAGATTACACAAAGCACGCGACAATAACTCGGGTTCTCCTAAAACGCCCAAACCAGCCAACATCTCGCAACGCACTTGAGGGGATTCAGCACCCTCTCGTTGGATAACACGTTCAACCAAAGTCTCCAACAAAACCCACTGCAAGGGTAAATCCTTCGCCTTTAAACCTGCTTTGGTAAATTGGAGCAACTCGTTTACTAAACCCGACATATGACGAACCTCTTCGCGGACATCCTCCACGTACTCGGTCTGTCCAACACCACAGCGCTGATCTAATATTCCAAGGGCTATTTCCATCCGAGCTAATGGAGAACAAAGTTCATGAGCAATATCGCCCAAAAAACGCTTCTGGCCTCCAACAAATCCATCCAACCGAACCGTCATCCGATTGATGGCTACTCCTAATCGCCCTAATTCGTCGTCGCGATCATCGATTACTCGCGAATCAAAGTCGCCTTCAGCAATTCGTTCGGTGACTCGGGTCATCTGCGAAATAAAGCCACTGATACTTCGAACAAAGGGAATCCACCATAGAACTGAGAGAAGCAATACACCGGTTGCCCACCAGATCCATGGCCAAAAATCGAAGAAGAAGCCTCCGCCCGAAATTCGGTCAGAAACCAAAATCAAATGCAATGGAGGCAAGCCCCTAGGGCTCTCCAATACTCCCCCAACAACAAACCAGTAGCGGACTGGGGTCCCAGCTCGAACAAAGGCTCGTGAACCAACGATGGGAAGCCGTGGCGGCCGATCGGGGGGGTGATCAAATCCACCGCGAGGGGCCCCCTCCCTAGGGCCTCTCGGCGGACGATCCTCTCTCAGCCTCTCTTCGGGGCCCTCTGGAGGCTCGGGAGAGGGCCTTCTCGGATTATTTGACACTTTCTTTAGCACTTCCTCCGGCACACTTACCTTCAAATCATTCGCTAAAAGTCCATCATTACGGACTAAAATTGCTTCAACGCCATACACTTCAGAAAACCGTACCAGCGACTCCAATCTATCCACGTGCGATCGAGTCCGCAGCTCAGCCATGAGCAAATCAGCAGCACGCTGAGGGCGATCACCAACCAACCCTAAGAGCAACGAGTCTAAATGAAACTCCGCCATAAACAGAAGTCCGATTGCTACGACTAAAAGAAGAAGATTCAGGGCCAACCAACCCAATATTTTACCCAATAAGGGCAATCGTAGTGTCACAGAAAATCCTCCGGATCGACCATCATGTAGCCAGAAGATCGTAGTGTTCGGATAAACTTCGGATTCTTGGGATCGTCATTTAATTTCTTACGCAAAGCCGAAATATGAACGTCGATCGATCGATCAAAGACGTCGTAGTTACGGTCCCGAATTTCATCAAGCAGTGCTTCTCGACTCTTGACTCGCCCTTTGGCACGAGCCAAAGAAACCAACAAGTCAAACTCGACAGGCGTCAATACAAGCACCCGATCTCCCATAATTGCCATTCGCGACTCCGGTCGAACCCGAATGGTTCCAACAACCCATTCCTCAACTGGATTTGCCGCTGTTGCCGTCACTTTCCCCCGATCTGAGCGCCGTGCCACCGCTCTCAATCGAGCCAATAATTCACGGGTCGAAAACGTCTTGGGCAAATAATCGTCCGCTCCCATCTCCAACCCGACGATTCGGTCCGCCTCATCTCCTCGGGCCGTCAACATTAACACCGGAACATCCGCCACAGCTCGAATCCGTTTCAACACTTCAAACCCATCCATGCCCGGTAACATCAAATCCAAAATCACCGCTTGCCAAGCTCCCTCAGATGCTCGCATCACCCCTTCAGGTCCAGTATGTGCGACCTCCACAACATACCCCATCGGCGACAAATAGTCTCGGATCAATCGACACAGCTTGCGGTCATCATCGATGATTAGTATTTTCAACTTCCCAGATACTTCAGTTTCAGGATTCACATTCATAGTCGCCTTTTCTCGCTGCTGCACTTCCGATTAAGGCAAATGAAACCTCGCGTCGGCGACATTTACCCTTGCTTAACAATTCTACTGAAATCTTCTGAAACTTCTGGAGTCATCAGTTATCGAAGACCTTCGGCAATTACCGCAGGTATAAAAATAAAAACAAAACGCAGGATTCTAAAATGAAAAACAGAACGCTCGCACTTCTCTTGGCCTTAGCTACCGCCTCGATCCCTTCCTTCGCTCAAGACAACAACCGTCCGAACGCACAAGGTGGCGACGGTCAACCTCGACGCTCCGAAAACCGCCGTTCAGACAGACAACGCGGTCCCAGTGGCCCTGATAACAATCAAGGCAATCGTCCGGAGGGACAACGTGGCCCCGGTGGCCCCGGCAATAACGCAGGTGGCCGTCCGCGTATGCCTTCACCTCTGATCGAAACACTCGACACCAATCACGATGGAATTATCGATGCTTCAGAAATTCAAAATGCCTTCGCAACACTGAAGAAACTCGACAAAAATGGCGATGGCAAACTGACCATGGACGAGCTTCGCTCACAGCGCCCTGAAGGTGGCCGTGGCCCCGGTGGACCGGGCAATCAAGGTGGACCGGGCAATCAAGGTCGATTTGGAAACCAACAGGAAGGTCGACAGGGTAATCGTTCAGAAGGTCGTCCGCAGCGTCCTCAATCCGAATAAATAGGACACTTGAATTCAACCAAGTCCGACGTCGCGCAAGGGGCCTCGGACTTTTTCAAAACGACTCCCGAATTCATCTCTCTTCTTGCCGCACTTAATGAGTTATTTGAATCAACGTCGCAGCCAAATTCTCCTCATTATGGAGCTATTTTAGACGGCTGAAGCGTTTCAAACTCATCTTGGTCCATCAGGATTCGCATCCGCATGCTACTTAAAAATTTCCGGCCTTGCAGCTCTGTTCGCATTGATCGAGTTTCCCATACGCCTTCCTTTAAAGGCATTCGTTCAATCGCAAAATTAAGTCGCTGAATCGATGCTGCAATCCCTCCAAAAATATCAAAGGACTTGATCAAATGGGCATCCACTCGCGTCAGTTCAAAGGCCGTTGAGTCCACCCAAATCCTCCCATTCAATAGACTGACCATCCGGCTCATCATATCAGCGTCGCTGCCTACCGGTTTTGGACTAAACGAAAGGACATAATTCGTGCGACCCTCGATTATTTCCTCACCGCTTCTTTGATAATTGAAACGCCGTAAAAGAGCCTCATCAATCTCGCCTCGCCCATTCTTTCCCTTTTTTGATCCTTCCCGATCCTTGCGAGGTCGCTCTTTTTGATCAGGCTCTTTCTTCCAATCTTCGTCGCCTTCGCTCTCTGGCTCTTTTCCCCCGTTTCTTTTCTTCCCAGATACCTTCACTGGTTCCCCATTTACTTTTATAAGTCGCAGCGTCTCCACCCCGTTCGAAGAAACCATTCGTTGTTCACGACTCTTCCGACTGGCCACACCGCCGCTTGCCGCCAACTCTTCCACAGTAGTTATCCGCCGACAGGCATGCCACCGACTTTGCTTATTTTCAGATGTCAACCGCGATTGATCAATCATCCGATCTAAAATATCCGTCGCCGAAAGCTCTGCCGCAGATGCACCTGTCCCATTCGTAAAAGCAACCGCAAGTATCAGGGATAAAAGCGCAGAACAAACTCGCATAGCCCCATTCTAGAGATTGCCGGTTATCAAGGCAATCGATCGTCCTCTTTCATTTACCCTTTCTCTTACCTTTTTCTCGAAAGCCATTTGGCCTTAGAACCAGACAACGTTACTCTCACCCGGTAATCTTATGGAGAATGTTGTCATCATCGGTACCGGTTGCGCCGGTCTCACTGCCGCCATCTACACAGCTCGTGCTAATCTCAAACCACTGGTCCTCACTGGAATCATGCCCGGAGGGCTCCTCACCACGACCAGTATCGTCGAGAACTTTCCTGGATTTCCAGAAGGGATCGATGGCTACGAACTGATGACTCGTATGCAGGCTCAAGCGGAGAAATTTGGCGCTCAAGTCCGTTTTGCAACGGTCGAATCCGTCTCTTTTGACTCCGGGCTCATTCAACTCTCCGTGGACGGCGAACCGGTTCAAACAAAAACCCTGATCGTTTCAAGTGGCGCCGGCCACAAGCACCTCAATGTCCCGGGTGAAAATGAATTAGAAAAGAAGGGTGTCACTTATTGCGCTACTTGCGATGGAGCTCTGCCTATGTTTCGTAACCAACCGGTGGTCGTCGTCGGCGGTGGCGACTCAGCCTGCGAAGAAGCTAATTACCTCACTCGCTTCGCTTCGGTTGTTTATCTTGTACACCGACGCGACTCTCTTCGTGCCTCCAAAATTATGGCTGACCGGCTCTTGGCTAATCCCAAAGTCCAACCCATTTGGGATAGTGCCGTAACCGAAATCACTGATATCGCAGCCGATAAGGTGACTGGGGTTAAGCTGAAAAATCTCAAAACGGGGAGTGAATCGACTCTCGCTTGTTCGGGTGTGTTTGCTGCCATCGGGCATGTCCCGAATACCGCTCTCTTCAAAGGTCATCTCGATCTTCATGGTAACGGTTACTTCAAACCGTCGGGCTTCGTCAGTACTCGCGTTCCCGGTGTCTTTGTGGCCGGTGATTGTGTCGATTCGGTTTATCGTCAGGCTATCACAGCTGCGGGTATGGGTTGCGCCGCAGCTATCGAGGCTGAACGTTATCTCGCCAGTCTCGAAGGCTAATCTGCCGGATGAAATCAATATCCCCCATCGAACTCGCGGCGCGTCTCCTGCTCCCTAATCCTCCCCTTCTTCTCGACGTCAGAGAAACGGAAGAACACGCTTTTTGCTCACTCGCTGGCTCCCGACTTCTTCCCCTGTCTGAACTCGCCGCCCGCGCCGCTGAACTCGATGACTGGTCTGATGCCACTGTGGTTGTCTATTGCCACCACGGAGTTCGGAGCGGTCGAGCTATCGGATTCCTTCAGGCCATGGGCCATACGGATCTCATCAATCTATCGGGCGGCATCGATCAGTGGAGTGAAGATGTGGACCCTACTTTAGCCCGTTACTGAACATCCGAAGGGACCGCGCTTTCCACACAGATTCCTCTTTGTAAAACGTGCAATTATTCGCTCAAGCTGATCAACTCGGTTCTGTCCCTTACCCTCCAACATAAAAACTCTCCCCCTCTCCCTCCTTGAGCGATTCTCTTCCTCCTCAATTCTCTCGTCGCGATGCTGTCAAAGCTCTTGTGGTGGCAGGCGCATTGAGCTTTGACCCCACCTCCTCCACCACGGCTTCTTCCGTGCCCTCCGTTGGAGGTTCCGCTCAGGTCCTCGCCGAGAATCGTCGTCTTGGGACACACGATTGGATGCTGACTAAAACACGGATTGATCCCAAAACACGCTATCGATGCCCTTGGATTGAAGGTTATGCCTCTCAAACTCGGGTCCGAGCGGGCGATCGCCTCACTTTCTTTGTTAGCACCAATCCAACCTCCGATTTCACCATCGATATTTTTCGATTGGGCTATTACCAAGGACACGGTGGACGGCACCTCAAACATCTAGGCCCTTTCCAAGGGCAGGTTCAAGCGGATCCAGACATTGGCCCGAAGCGATTACGAGCCTCACATTGGCAACCTTCCGCAACTCTTCGCATTCCCACCACTTGGCTCAGCGGTGTTTATGTAGCGAAACTCACCGAAGCGCGGGAAGGACTTCAAAGCTACATCATCTTCATCGTCCGAGATGATCGACGTTCCGATTTTCTCTATCAATGTTCCGATAATACCTGGCAGGCCTACAACCGTTGGCCGTCTCAATTCTCACTCTACGACGATGGTAAAGATGAATGGTATTGGGGCGGTGGAGTTCAAGTGGGTTTTGACCGACCCTACGGGAAGTACTGCCAAATCCTTGATCAACCGCTCTCAATCGGTTCTGGTGAGTTCTTTCTCTGGGAATTCCCCTTTGTTTACTGGCTAGAAGCTCATGGCTTTGACGTCAGCTATATTTCCAACACCGATACCCATTCCGACCCCGCTGGTTTACTTCGCGCTCGAGGTCTTATTAGCTGCGGTCACGATGAATACTGGTCTATCGAAATGTTTCGTAATGTTCAAAACGCCATCAGTGCCGGACTCAATGTCGGCTTTTTCTCTGGAAACGCTGTCTGTGGTCGGATCCAACACGACGCCACGGGTCGAGCCTTTGAAAGAACTGGGGTTTTTGGCCCCCCCGGAGGCACCCGAGAATTCGTAGCCATGGCTTCCCTCTCACACGAACGTCCCTACGCCAATGAATTAGTTGGCGCTCATAGTACAGGGCCGGTAACGGGCGGGGCCGACTGGATTTGTTCTCTTCCAAACCACTGGATTTACGAGGGAACAGGCATGAAACAAGGCGACAAAATTCCTGGAGTTATCGGCTGGGAATACCACGGTGAACCTGCCCCCATCCCCGGACTCGAGATCGTAGCGACCGGTCCCATTCAGGAGTCCGAAGGAAAACTCAATGGAGGCGTTTATACGGGAACAGTTTACCCGGGACCGAAGGGTAATATCGTCTTCAACGCTGCCACTTGCTGGTGGGCCGATGGTTTGTCCACGCCTCCCGGCTATATTCGACCCAAAGTCTACACCGCACCCCAAGGCCCAGACGACCGCCTTCGCCGAATTACTCTGAATATCCTCAACCGAATGCGGGGGCGTTAATCATCCCAATCCCGCTTCCACCGACCACCAATCAGGGTATTGGCGTCACGAACTCTAGCCTTTATAGTCGAACTGAACCGTTCCTTGGATAGCACCTCAAAACCAGAGCAGTTGGATTAGTTTTATTGGTTAATTGGCTTCATTCCTTGATCCAAGTTCCCTCAAGAGTGGAGTGGCTTCCAGTGACCAAACTTGGGCCCAAGCCCCAAACCGGCTATTTAATTTTTTTGGCGACGACGAACTCCTGAGCAATCACCGCTTGCCTCGGTTTCCCCCAAGGATCCAGCGTATCAAATCTTGAATAGACGAACACAAACCGATCCGGACCTGTCGCGACAAAGTTAGGATTGCAGCAACTCTTTTCTTCAAAGGAATTTTTCCAAGGCTTCACGAGGGTGATATCATTACCCCAATTTTCACCACGACCATCCGCCGAAAACATAAGAAACACTCTAGGTCGACCGTAGGCGCGGACTGCCACGCCATTCGCCAGCATCAGCCCAGTAACTATCCCAGCACTACAAGGCCGAATCGGTTTCGCTTCAGACCAATTCTTTCCCTCATCGCTCGAACGTCGCATCAACAAAGGCCCCCCTCCAGAACAGTACATTCCACCTGTCCGATAGAACGCCAACCAATCGCCATTGGAAAAGCGAGGCTCCAAATGGGCACGTCGTGTCTGAAAAAATGTCCCATAAACAGAGGCCGGAATGGAGGCTGCAAAGGTCCAAGTCCTTCCTCGGTCCATACTCTTCCAAACATAATTCTCAGGTTGTGGCACAAAGGAACCGTCTGCACCCAAATCAGACATCGGCCGCAAGCGCGGATCAGCGTCCAAGGTGACCAGTATTGAACCGTCTGCACGTTCGACCAGTAACCCAGCTGCCCATGGATCCGACCTTAAAAATCCATGGGTTATTGGGGGCGGACCTGATAAATTAAAGCGAATTACCGGACGTGTTCGTCCCCCTTCAGTCACCTCCTCTGCCGTCCCTAGTAACAAGGTCTGAGGATCCCATTGTGCCGACGTTTCAGTCCAAAATTCTTGCTTTGATTTCCGAGTAAACAACGGTATCGACCTCGCTTTTAAGGGCAGATCTCCCAGTCGATAATAATTTCCCGCATGAGCTTTAATCACCCCCGCATCCACCGAGACTTCACGCGATTGAAAACGAATCTCTTCTCCATTGGAGAGTAATGTCGCAATATCCGAGATCGGCCGACCTGCCCCTTGATCTAAGGTCGCCAAATGTTGCCATTCTTTACCGGAGGGATTTGAAAGATAGTTGAGATATTCGTGCGCTTTGGTGTACCGGCCATCTCCATCGCCCCCAACATAAACTCGCACTAAAAGATGCCCCTCTCGCAGCCTGTGAATACTGGGAAACATATAGTGCCCCCAACGATCAAATCCGTAGGCTGCTAGGTTATTCTCGCGGTTCATCACATCCCCTTCGGGACCGTACATCACCACCTCCGGCTTGCCTGATTGAACCACGACGCCAACATCCGGCGAATCCTTGGCGGTAACAACCCCCGCCAAAAAAAAATTTGTGCCTGCAAATAGGCTAACCGAAGCGCCGCATCCAGACCGGTCCCCTCACCTGTCACATCGATCCCTTCAACACCTTGGGCTTGAGCCCACTTGAGTACGCGTACTTCGGCACCAGCAGCGGTCACATGAGGGCGATAGTTCAAATAATCGATGACTCGATCGCCAAACTCCCCTAGATCCGCAGCGGCAAAGATTTGGGCAACCACGACGCAACTGAGCATAGCAAATAATCGGGCTATCATCATTTTTGAATTTCAAATTTGAATACCGAATAAAAGAGAATATTGATTTGAGATCGCAGCGTTTTTTGAAGTCCTCTTCGTATTGAGGTGGACCCCGAAAACTGGACCAGCGGTTAAGTTATGGTTTTGCGGGTTTGATCAACGACAAAATGATCAGACCAATGAAAACCAAAACCAAACGGAAAAGACACAGTTCAGCGTTCAAAGCGAAGGTGGGGATGGAGGCGCTG
>SIAZ01000197.1 GCA_009695405.1 Pedosphaera sp.
CCCGCAACGTCCTCTTGGCCCTGATCCCCTTCGAGCAAGGCCAACCCTTGGCGCACTTCTTTGAACTCTACCATCGCCAACCAAGCCTCGCCCTCCGACTGATCATAGACTCCCGCCCTGTCCTATGAGCCGCCAGCCAAACGCCCTGCGGTAGAGCGAACATCGAAAGTTTGATCTGGTGTGAATCCTATTTGTCGCTTATGCCTTCCGACCCAACTAGCCTAGCCCTAAGATAATGCTGCTCCGCCAGCGTCAACTACAAACTAAGATCAACGCCCTCGTCGATGCCGCTCTGTATGGGTCGATGTTTTGGCTCGCTCATTTTATTCGATCACGCCCCCAGATCGACACTGCGGGAGTGATTGTGCCGTTTGAACAGTTGCAGTGGATCCTGATGGTAGTGGTTCCATTAGCGCCGCCTTTACTTGATCTACAGGGGTTTTATCGGCGCCCCCTGTTGGCATCTCGGCGCATGGCCTTGTCGCAGATTCTCAAAGCTTCGGGATGGGTCTCGCTTATGATCATTGTGGCGATGTTCCTTCTGAAACAGGAACTCGCACGGGGGGTGGTGAGCTTATTCCTGCCCTTTGTGGTGGTTGCGATGATCTCAAAGGAGGAATTGGTTCGATTTTGGACACGATCCCGTTTGGGCGACCAGAGAGCACGCCGGCGGGTGATTCTTTTAGGCAGTCAGCGGGGATTAGATCGGTTGGGAAACATTCTTCGACTGAATGCGGGTAGCGATGTCGATGTGGTGGCTCAGATGGATCCGATTGAGAAGAGGTTAGATGAATTGGCGAATTTGCTTCATGAACATGCGGCCAATTCGGTGATGGTCGCTCCTCGCCAACTCCTGTTTTGGCAGATTGAAAAAATCATTCAGATTTGCGAACTGGAGGGCGTCGAAGTCTGGATGCATGCGGATATTTTTCAAACGCGCTTGTCTCAGATTAGTGTGGATGAATTTGCTGGACAACCCTTGTTGGTCTTTCGGACCGGACCTGAACCCACGTGGGAATCCTTAGCTAAAGGGGCTATTGATTTCCTTGGCTCGCTGACGTTGTTAATTGTGACCTTGCCATTGATGCTTTTGGTTTTTTTAGCTGTAAAACTGACCTCACCCGGCCCAGTGCTGTTTTGCCAACGCCGTGCGGGACTAAACGGGCACCCTTTCTCGATGTTTAAATTTCGCACGATGGTTTCCAATGCGGAACAATTAAAGCAGGAGTTGGAAATTCTCAACGAGATGACCGGGCCCGTTTTCAAGGTGACCAATGATCCTCGAGTAACGTCAGTCGGTCGTTTTCTGCGGAAGTGGTCGATCGATGAACTCCCTCAATTATGGAATGTTTTTCGAGGCGAAATGAGTCTTGTTGGGCCGCGTCCGCTACCAGTCGATGAGGTTGCACGCTTTGATGACTTGGCTCATCGCCGCCGCTTAAGCGTGAAACCTGGCCTCACCTGCCTGTGGCAAGTCAGTGGCCGGAATAACGTCCAAGATTTTAAGGAATGGGTCCGCCTCGATCTTGAATATATCGACAACTGGTCTTTATGGCTCGATATCCAGATCCTGTTTAAGACCATTCCAGCGGTCTTTAGCGGAGATGGCGCTAAATAAAGTGATCAGGCTTTATCCGGTTCGTCCGAAACGTTTTTCTAGATCCCTCCAGTTCATCTCGATCAGCGTGGGACGTCCATGGGGACAGGTATAAGGCATCGAGCATCGACGGAGATCATTCACTAAATTTTCCAATTCTGGACCACTCAGAGGATCGTTCGCCTTCACTGCGTGCCGACAGACTGTTTTAGCAATAACGTCTTCCCCTATTCTAAGAGAATTTACACCGCTACCAGAGGCTTGGAGATCATCAATTAAGCGGAGAGTAAACTGTTTGGGATTTCCACCTCGAATGAAGGGAGGAAGAGCGTCGAGAAGAAAAGTTCTGTCACCAAATTCACTGAGGCCGATTCCGAGGCGGGCCAGAGTCTCTCGATTTCTGCGGATGAATTCTGCGTCTTTGGCGGAAAGTTCGACAGTTTCGGGAAGAAGAAGTCGTTGGGACGGGCAGTGAGTACCCGATTCGAGACGTTGAAGCATTTGTTCAAACAGAACGCGTTCATGGGCGGCATGTTGGTCCATTAAGACGAGGCCTCGATCGGATTCGAGAATCAGGTAAAGGCGACCGATAACACCGACGATCCTCAAAGGAACCCTTAGAAGTGGGATACCGGCACCCGTTGCACCGACGAAAGCGGGGACAGCTTGATTTGAGCTTTGATCGGGCCTGTTGACTATTGAAGCATTCTCGGTTGAGAGCGTCGAGCGGGAATGTTCCGGCGGTAGCCTCTCTCTGCTGGGACTGGGGTGAAGCAGGGCGGTGAACTTTTGGGGATCTAAGACAGCAAAGGATTCGGTTGGAAGGTTTTGAGAAGGCGCTGAAGGAGTAAGAACGGACGGATTTAAGCCCAAGAAGAGCTCAGGGACCACTTCGAGTGAAGTAAGACTTGGCTGCAATTCCGGAATCAGAAATTCAGATGTCTCGGGTGATGCGGGGGGAGGGCTGCTGTTGGAATGAAATCGGAGAAGCGTTTCGCGAATCGCCCTACCGGTCAAACGGCGCACGGCAGCTTCTTCGCGGAAGCGTACCTCTCGTTTTTGAGGGTGAACATTGACATCGACAGCGGCCGGATCGATCTCAATAAAAAGGCAGCAAACGGGATATCGCCCCCGCATAAGAGCCGTGTGATAGCCTTCGATCAGGGCCATGTTTAGCCCTCGGTTTTCAACCGGTCGTTGGTTGACGAAAACATGTTGTTCATTGCGATTGCCTCGGGAGACGCCTGGTACACCCACGAAACCCCAGACTCGGAAGCTTGCCAGACGCCCACAGTCTCGGAGTAGAAGAGAGTTCTCGTCGTTCGTTAACTCCGGAGATTCCTCGATATTGGCAGCAAACTCGACCTCGAGAAGGGGTGTATCGCCTCCATGCAATTGACGAAGACGTTCACGAAGTGCGGCGGATCGTTCGGTTGAGCTAGTCCAAGCAACGGGTGGTAACTGCCACCCAATACGTCCGTCAGTGAAAAATGTGAAGCCAACCTGAGGCCAGGCGAGTGCCGCGAGCACGAGGTATTGTTGAATATGGGCGCGTTCAGTTTCTTCGGCGCGAAGAAATTTTCTGCGAGCAGGCAGATTAAAAAAGAGCTGTCTAACCTCAACTGTGGTTCCTGGTGGAGACGCAGCAGCGATGACTTCGGTTATCTTTCCACCATTGATAATAATACGGCAACCCTCACCGGATGGCTCGCCTCGCTCACGTGTAGTGAGGACAAATCGGCTGACGCTGGCGATGCTAGGGATAGCTTCCCCCCTGAAACCCATCGTAGCTATGAACGAGAGATCCTCTGCTAGACGTATTTTGGAGGTGGCATGACGTTCAAGGCAAAGAAGGGCATCGTCTTTGCTCATGCCGAATCCATCGTCAACGACACGAATTAGACTGCGTCCGCCCGATCCGATTTCGACAGTGATACGAGAAGAACCGGCATCGAGAGCATTTTCGACAAGTTCCTTAACCACGCTCGCTGGACGTTCAACCACTTCGCCAGCAGCGATCTGATTGGCGACCTGTTCAGGCAAGAGTCGGATGCGATTCACTGGCGTTGATTCACTAAATGTTACAAAGAAGGAAGGTGGTTTGCTCTACCACAAGGTGGAGCCAAGTTTTTCAACCAAGAAGTCAAACAACCATCGTGAGATTAGATCGAAAAGCAAAAGCACAAATTTTGCAAGAGATTGCCCGAAGGCTTACCAAGACAAACATACCTCGTCGGGTAACAGTTAGTTCTGGCGCACGACCCTCCAATCGTGGGTCGAGATAAATTCAGTCAATGGTCTTAGAAAACTATGGTTTTGATACTGCTGCGACCCATTCTGGATGATCAAGGTACCAGCGGACCGTCGCTCGGATACCCGTCTCGAAGGTGTGGGCTGGAGCCCAGCCTAAATCGGCTTGAATTTTGGAAGCATCAATCGCATAGCGACGATCATGTCCGGGGCGATCAGTCACAAATGAAATCAAAGAACGCGATCCACCTCCTAGATCAGGCCGCATTTCGTCGATCAGATCACAGATACGTTCCACGATATGAATGTTCGCCCATTCGTTATGGCCTCCGATGTTGTAGGTTTCACCGACAACCCCTTGGTTGAGCACAGTCCACAAGGCATTGGCATGGTCTTCTACGTAAAGCCAGTCACGGATATTTAAGCCATCGCCATAGACTGGGACCTGTTTTCTCTGAAGCACCTTAAGGATGACCACCGGTATTAGTTTTTCCGGAAACTGATGAGGCCCATAGTTATTGGAGCAATTAGAGGTAACGACAGGCAGGCCGTAGGTATGGAAATAGGCACGGACCAATAAATCACTCGATGCTTTGCTGGCTGAGTAAGGAGAATTAGGTGCATAAGGTGTCGACTCGGTAAACAAACCAGTAGCCCCTAGTGAACCATAAACTTCATCTGTTGAGACATGGAGAAAACGAACGCATTCGGAAGGGTTTTGAGCAACTACCCCTGACTTGAGCCATTCGATCCGGCAGGCTTCCAATAAATTAAAGGTTCCGTTGATATTAGTGGTAATAAAATCACCCGGGCTACTGATTGATCGGTCGACATGCGATTCCGCTGCCAAGTGCATAACATGGGTGATTCCGTGCTCGCGAATCACCCGGTGAACGGAGGATCGATCCCGTAAATCAACCTGTTCGAAACGGTATTTAGGATGAGCCTCGACAGACCTTAGATTTTCTAAACGCCCCGCGTATGTGAGACAATCTAGATTAACCAACCGGAAAACGGACTGGTGATCGATTACTTGAGAGATTAAGTTGGAACCAATAAAGCCAGCACCCCCAGTAACTAGAAGATTCATTGCGATAAATTAATTGAGGCAAGTTGTTGATAGGCGGCTCAGGCCGATTTCCAACACCGAAGTGAGTCGTCCAAAGCGTCTTCGACGGAACGTAGTTTAACCCCTGTGCGTAGTAATTTTGTTGTATCGAGGACACAATTAGAACGCGGAGTGATAGCGGCAGTTTGATAAAAGGCCTCATCACTTTCCCAATACTCAAAGCATCTAGAGAGTTTCAGGATTATAGTGATTCGTTGAACAACCTGACGTGTGGTGATCCACCCCGGATTGGTGACATTATATAAACCCGTCGGCGCTCTCATTTGCCAAAGATCCAGACAGGCTTTAGCAAAATCACCTCGATGCGAAATGGAGTTCAAATTGTCGTAAACTTTGGCGTATCGCTGCACCTTACTAAGGTAGTTTCTGGGGCCGTCCTCAGCATCAAAGGGGATCCGCAAGCGCCAGATGTAACAGGGCGAACTTCGAGTCAGAACTTCTTCGCCCAAGGCTTTTGTCCCAGAATAAAAACTGCAGGGGAGATCTCGAAAAGTGAAGTTAGGGGTATCCAATTCCGTGTAACCCATAATCGACTCAGGTTGGGTCTCCGCAAGATGGCGCAGATCACCACGGGCCATGTCCTTTTCGGCGACAATTGAACCATTCGCTAAGCGAACTTTGGCACCCGAAAAAATGCAACCGGAAGAGACATGTCCCCAAGTAAGACCTTCAACCTCGCAGACGTGGGCAAGAGTCTGAGGAAAGAGAGAGTTGCCCGCCAATGTGTCTGCTTTGGCCGATTTACAGGCATCCACATTCGGCTTTCCTGTGTACCCAGCACAATTGATGAGGAAGGAAGGTTTAAGGGATCGGATCAATCCGCGCAGGAGTGGGAAACAGGTGTAGTCAACTTCGGACCGGCTTACCGCGTGGAAAGGAATTCTACGTGAAGCTAATTCACTGAGAAATGCCCGCCCTACATATCCGGTTCCACCTAGGACCAAAATCATTGTTTAAAGAATAAGGCCCAAATAAAAAAAGGTCCAGTCACCTTGCTCGCCCAAATCGAGAAGAATCGCCTGTAAATCGTCGAAAGAACAACCCCTCCAAATTATGCGGTAATTTTCTAAAATGAGCCTTCAGATAGAGGCTTCCTATGAGTGCTTTTATGGTCTTAGACCCAATATGAACCTCGAGGAGAGAGGGATTGAATAATTAAATCTCGAATCCGTTGCAGTCGATTTTCGCCTTGGACTTCTTGCAGAATCCAACTGATTGAAGCTAATTCCTTTTCTGTTTTTTGAGTCATTAAACTTGGTTGTAATTGATCAAACCCCGATCCTTGAAAACAATACTCAGTCAGCGGCGCAAATCGTGGATGATGCGACATCTCCCGAACCTGAACCTGAAGTTCTTCCACCTGATCCTTCAGTAGTCGATTATATCCCCGTAACTTCTCTTCAGTAAACTGGGCGGCGTCTGCCTTCTGCCGGTAAATCCATTCCATCTCCAAGCGAAGAAGAGCATGCAAATCTTGAGGTTGCTTCGATTTCTCGGACGGAGAGTAAGAGGAATCCTGTACCATGGAATCCATCATCAAAGACTCCCCTACAAAAACGCGCCGGAAGTTCGATAAATCGTTCAAATGCGAGGTCGTTCGCAACTGGTTATCGAGCGGTA
>SIAZ01000198.1 GCA_009695405.1 Pedosphaera sp.
TGTAGAGGAAGCGTATCGGCGCTATCGAAGTCAATTTGGAGTAAATCGAAAGGAAGGCGGAAGAGCCGTTAAGTATTTGGGAGGCGCCCCGATTTTCGTATTGCGCTGGTTGCGGATCAAACCAATCGGATAGAAAGAATGGAAGGTGGCGGAAAGAAGGTGGAAAGCCCACCCCGAAAAGTTACTCAACGAGATAATCAGGATTGGCGCGCCCCAGTGGGGTGAAACAGTCTCCAAAATCCCTATTTTACAAGATGAAGTCGGTGTCCACACCCAAGAATTGACCATTCTAGAGTAATCCAGCCCTAAGAAAATTTAGTCATCGCAAAAAACGGGCATGGCATCGTTTTCTTATGACGAGGGACAGGTTGATTGGTCGTTATTACTTAGGGACAAGTTAGATGTTACTTTAGGAATACAGCTGGGCTGTCACCTTAAATTTTTCGTGGATTATAGTTAGGCTGTCCCAAGGTTTTTAATTCTTATAGTTAGGCTGTCCCAAAGTTCTTAGTCCCGTCCCAAGGTTTTTAGGGTAGACTTAGGGTCCCATTCCACCGCGTTGTCGGAGTATGGCTTCCATGACTTGATCCATGGCGTGATCTGCTAAAGGCTTGGTGACTTCATCAAGCTGCAGATTCGCCGCACGTAATGCCACTGAGTCCCCCGTTTTTGTTCGGGAATCTTCGCCGGAAAGGATCGTCTCAACAACTTCCATAGCCCCATACAACTGCTTCCTATAATCTGCATCGAGATCGCTATCGTACTCAGCCATCGTCTTGCGGGTGGCGGTTAACGTCTCGCCAGAACGAAGCTTTGCCTCAATCCATTGCCGCGCTTTTAGATCATCAAAGGCATGTTCTACCGATTCTTCGACCATCCGTTGGACATCTTCGTCCGCAACATCGACGGCGGAACTCATGCCTACGATTTTTTGGTGCCCTGTTTTGACGTCGCGGGCAAGAGCATGCAGGATGCCGTTTGCGTCGATTTCGAATTGGACTCCGACTCTCGGAATCCCTTTTGGAGCACGTTCAAACTCCAGCAGAAAGTCACCGAGACTCCAATTGTCTTTGGCTCGCTCGCGTTCGCCTTGGAGGACATGGATCCGCATGTTGGGTTGGTTATCGACGGCGGTGGTGAAAAGTTCACCTGCTTTCGTCGGAATGGTGGTGTTCCGAGGGATAATGACATTCATCAACCCGCCAAATGTTTCAAGACCAAGAGAAAGTGGCGTTACATCGAGGAGTAGTAGGTTTTTGAACCCTCCACTGAGTATCTCCGCTTGGATGGCCGCACCGATGGCGATGGCTTCGTCTGGATTTTGAGAGGTATTCAGTTGAGGCCCAGTCGCTCGGTGGAAGTTATCACCTAGTCGGAGGTCTCCCCGGGTTTCTGAGAATTCTGTGCAACCAAACCATTCCGAAACCAATCGGCGCACAAGAGGCATTCGGGTTTGTCCGCCAACAAGAATAATCTGATTCAGATCTTTAGCTTCCAGCTTGGCATCGGAAAGGGAGCGTATGCAGTGAGTGCGTGTCTTTTCAATGATTGGACGGGTTAGCTCTTCTAGAACACTCCGCGTGAGCCTTATTTCAAAGCTAAATTCAGTGGTGAGAAAGGGTAGGTGAACCTGGATTTCCCTCTCCGTACTTAGTCGGATCTTCGACTGCTCAGAGAGCTCTCGAATGCGCGCAATCATGGGCATAATAGAGGGGTCGGGCTGGGTGAGATCCGGTCCGCCCGTTCGGCTGATTTCTGTAATTAGAAATTCAGTGAGTGCTCGATCTAAGTCGTCGCCCCCCAAACGGGTGTTGCCGCTGGTGGCAAGGACTTGGAACATGCCGTTACTAATCTGGAGAATGGAGAGGTCGAAGGTGCCGCCACCCAGATCATAGACCGCTATACGCGACTCTTCTTTGAGTTTGTCGAGACCGTAGGCCAAGGCGGCAGCGGTGGGTTCATTAACGATTCGTTCGACTTGGAATCCGGCGAGTTCGCCCGCTCGGATGGTGGCGTTACGTTGTGCATCGTTGAAGTAGGCGGGAACGGTAATGACCGCACGTGAAATAGGTTCGCCAGTGGACGCCTCGGCTTCTTCTTTTAACTTTTTCAGAACTTCCGCGGCGATCTCTTCTGGGCTCCAATCGCGACCGTGAAGAGGTAATCGGACGGGGCCAATCCCTTCCGCGCGAACCGCGTAGCTTACATTCAATTCCTCTCGAGCAATGTCGCTTCCACGACGTCCGATGAAGCGTTTGGTGGAATAGACAGTGTGTTCGGGTCGTGCGGCACGAACTCGGTTGGCTAGATGCCCAACGACTGGCGCGGCACCGGGATTTGGAAAGTGTACGACTGAAGGAGTGAGGCGTTGTCCGTCGCGATCAGCGATGACATAAGGGATACCACTGTCCACGATAGCGACCAGAGAGTTGGTTGTGCCGAGATCGATTCCGACGATTTTGCTCATTGCGTCTAGTAAAATGGTTTTTAGAAGAGGAGAAGTTGAGGGCGTTTATTGGCCCAAAAATTCAGGTGGGCTTTGGGGCTTTGGCTCGGAAGAAGCGGGGGGAGGTATTTTTTTCTTCCATGGCATATCGGGAAACTTCTCCGGCATTTTAAACGCCTGAGCCTTGGGTTGAGCCATGCGAAGTTCCGGATCGGCATCGCTCGCGGTTGCCTGAGTCGGTGCGGTCATGTTTTCTTTCCAGGAGGCGATACGGGCCTGAAGACCATGCTTTTCGGCGGTTTGTTTGTCGCCAGACTTCATGTAAAAAAGAGAAAGATTGGTATGAACCAATTGTTCGTTTGGCTTGAGCTTTTCAGCCCGATGCCCTTCTTCAATGGCTTCAGCAAAAAGGCCTAAGCGGTAAAGGCTCATAGCGAGGCCGAGGCGACTATCAAAATGGTCCGGATCTTCGGAGAGGATCTGGCGAAGTTTAACAATCGCTGTGTCATAGGCGCTGGTCGAATAGTCGAACATAGCGTCATCGAACTGGTCTTGGAGGTCGGACATGGTGTGGCTCTGACAAACGAAGAGTGCGCTTGGAAGTGATTGTCTGCAAGGGAGGGTGATAGGAAGGTTTGGCTTTCGAACCGAAGACAAGCCAGTCTCCCAGCGCGCATGAGCTACAGTTTGGCTGTTCGACTTCTTTCCACCGACTTCGATGGGACGATTCACGATGATTTTTCCGACCCGCGGATTCCTACCGCATTGCAGGATTGGATCGCTCCTTTCCAAGCTCGCGGCGGCATTTGGGTTATTAACACGGGCAGGGAAATGGTCGGACTTATGGAAGCCCTCGGACGAGGTCGCTTTCGGATTTTGCCCGACTATATAATTCTCGTAGAGAGGGAGATTTATCGGCGTGATCTTGGGATTTATGCCCCTATCGAGCCTTGGAATTCTCAGTGTACTCAGGATCACGCTCGTCTGTTTGATGACGTTTCTTCAGGTCTATCGCTTTTAATGAGGCGGCTCAACTCAACCTATGACGCCAGTTTTTACGCAGATACTTATTCTCCCCTCTGTGCTATAGCCCAAAACAATTTGCAAATGGACGCAATTCAAGCGGAATTAGAAGCTTTTTGTGGGGCTGTAACAGGGTTAGCCGTGGTGCGTAACGATATCTATGTGCGGTTAAGTCACATCGGCTACAGCAAGGGAACCGCTCTTTCTGAATTGGGGCGATTGATTGGGATCGGCCCTCACCAACGTTTGGCAGCGGGGGATCATTTGAATGATCTTCCAATGTTGCGACGCGAACATGCCCACCATCTCTTGGCACCTTCCAATGCCTTGCCCCTAGTGAAAGCCCAAGTATTAAAACAGGGTGGCTTTGTGGCAACCCGCCCCGCCGGCCTCGGAATTTTAGAGGGGTTGGAAAGACTAGTAACCGCCTGAGCCTAGGGTGTTTTCTTGAGGCTTTATTGACCCTGAAACGCCGCTGGTTGCCTTGATAGACTCGCGTCGTCGGTATTCATCGAGCATCGCAGCGGTAGCGGTAGCTCCACATCGAGTGGCGCCCAATTCAAAGACGCGGATAAGTCCTTCGAGATCCCGAACACCTCCGGCAGCTTTTACTTGAACACGGTCGGAGACACTGGCTCGCATGAGAAGGATGTCGTGTTCGGTAGCACCTTGATAAGTGTAGGAACCATTCTTTTGTTTAACGAACCCGAAACCTGAGGAAGTTTTGACCCAATCACAACCGGCTCGTTCACTCAGTTCACAGAGCTTTTTCTTTAAGGTATCCGCATCTAGACCTGCACCGCCTTGGGTGAGGTAATCCGTTTCCAAAATGACCTTGACCTGGGCACTGTGAGAATGAGCTTCCCGACAAACGGCCCGAATATCCGCCTCGACATACTCCCATTGGCCGCCGAGAGCTTTGCCGATGTTGATGACCATATCAATTTCTTCTGCCCCATCGTTGCAGGCGAGTTCAGTTTCGTAGCGTTTCGATTCGATTGCGGCACTTCCGTGAGGAAATCCGACGACAGCACCTACCTTCACCCCAGTTCCGCGCAGGAGATCGACAGCCATTTTGACTGCGTAGGGTTTGATGCAGACCGAGGCGACTCCATAGAGTGCAGCGATGCGGCAACCCTCGGCCAAGTCTTTATCGGTGAGAGTTGGATGAAGGAGGGAGTGATCGATCATCGCCGCGAGCTGTTGGTAAGTCGGGTCCATTGAGAAGAGGAGTCAGTTGAAAAATGTTTTTTCGGGCTTGAGTGGTTCCTTCAAAGGACTGAGGAGCCGTGAGGAGGCCAGCATTGAAGAAACTAATCTCACCGTGAGAATTTTAGACCAACGAAGGAGCCAGCAAAGGACAAATTTTGCCTAGCTGAGGCAAAAAAGGACGGCAAAAAGAGGTAGTATGTGGTAAATAAGAGGCCAAAACTGCGAATAAATTGAGGGAAATAGGCTGGCATGAGGGTTGCTTTGTCGATTACAACAAGATTACCGCCGTGGCTGAAAAAATTGAAATGAGCACCGTGACTTTACGGTTGCCCTTGGGCCTTTTGGGATTTGAAAGCACCAAATCCTATTGGATTATTTCCAATCCAGAAGATGCCCCATTCGCTTGGCTTCAGGTGCCCGATCAAGTGGATCTGGCATTTCTGGTGGTGCCAGCGTTTGCGGTTGTGCACGACTACGCCCCGAATCTATCGGATCTCGATGTCGAATTCCTGGGGCTGGAAAGCCCTGAAGAGGCATTGATCTACGCGATTGTGACACTACGCGCCGACGGAACATCGACGGTGAATCTCAAAGGGCCTATTGTCATAAACCGTGAAACCATGATTGGTAAGCAAGTTGTTCTTGCTAATTCACCCTACGTTAGTCAGCACCCGCTCGGTTCGAATTGAAACAATCCGGAACCACGGAAGGTACCCTATGCTTATTTTATCCCAAAAAATTGGTGAAAGTGTGGTCATTGATGGACGCATTATTGTCAAAATTGTCCGACTTGAAGGCGAAACAGTGAAGGTTGGTATCGAGGCATCCTTAGACATCCCAGTGCATCGACAAGAGGTTTACGACGAAATCCAGAAATCAAATCGAGAAGCTCTAACGACCCAGAGGCCAAAATCTTTACCGAAGTTGCCCTCAGTCTTAAAAAAGTTTCTTAAGACGAAATTTTTCAGAAGTTATAATAGAGAACCCATATAAAAATATAAACTTATGGTCATTAATTTAAATACGGCAGCTCTTTCCTCAGCTCACACTCTCGGTGCCAATCAAGTCGCTTTGACGCGGTCATTGGCACGGTTAAGTTCCGGATCAAAGCTTGTGAATCCCTCAGACAACGCCGGTGGTCTGGCGGTCAGTCTGCAATTGGATTCCAAAATACAGCGCATCGATGCGGCAAAGTCGAATATTGCCAATGCCATAACTTTTACCTAGGCCCAAGATGGTTATCTGAAGAAGGTCAGCAAAGCGCTCGATCGTATGGGTGAACTCGCCATGCTTGCTCAAGACGCGACGAAATCAAGCGATGATCGTGCTGCGTATCAGGCCGAATTTGCGAAACTAGGCACTTTTATGACCGATACGGCTGCCAAGAATTTTAATGGAACAAGCCTCTTCTCGGCAACAGCTTTGACTGTCACTACGGACGAAACGGGTACACTCACTTCGATGGCGGGCTTGGATTTAAAGGTGACTGCTGTTGCTGTTAACGATGAGTCTCTCAGTACCGCGGCTTCAGTTGCCACTGCTCTGATCGACTTGAAGGCGGCAACCACTGCAGTAGCGAAGTTCCGCGCAGAGATTGGGGTGAATCAGGCGACTTTAAGCTACACCAGCAATCAATTGACCGTTAGTTCTGAGAATCTGGCTGCTGCAAGTTCGTAAGCGTACGCCGAACCCCATGGTTCCCAATTCGCCTTCCTTGGGTTTAGCCTGAGCGAATGAACTCAATTAAACCGTCTCGGAAGCGGCGTGGTCTTGCTGAAATCCAACTGCTAATCACTGAATTCAAAAGCTCGGGACTCTC
>SIAZ01000199.1 GCA_009695405.1 Pedosphaera sp.
TTACCGCTCGATAACCAGTTGCGAACGACCTCGCATTTGAACGATTTATCGAACTTCCGGCGCGTTTTTGTAGGGGAGTCTTTGATGATGGATTCCATGGTACAGGATTCCTCTTACTCTCCGTCCGAGAAATCGAAGCAACCTCAAATTAACTCAATAATTGCTTGCCGAGCGCCGCCAGCGAGGAGGTCACGAATACGGGCAATTCCTAATTTTCCGACAGAGATTCCCAGCTTCGCGCCGTTCCAAGCGTCAAAGGGCGCAATTTTCGCCTGAACAGCCGCCCAATCCGCTTCGGAAAGCTCCAATCTATCCGTTAAAAGTGGCTTCAAGGCATGGTGGACAAAGTCAATCATCGCCGTCGCATGTGCTGGATTAATACCCGCGGTGAACGGAAGAGATCGACCTGCGGCGACATGGGCCAAGGGAAAGCCAGCGATTTCGTTAGCAGTAATGCTCAGGTCACGGGCGGCGATGGGGAGATATTCTTCTTCCTTACGGTTTAGCAATAGGGCTGTCCGAGGATCATAGGCTGCGAGTCGACAACGCCCGAAAAAATCATCGACTTTAGTTTTGACCGCACGGATCGCGGAACTCGCTAGAGCGGTATCAGAGCCTGCAGGCAAAATTCGATCAGGATCAATTTCAGAAAGAGTCATCCAGTCGTTAAATGCCGCTAGTTCTGTAAAGAACGCATCCAACTTAATCGTATCAATGCCGGGTTTACCGCTCCGATCAACAACCGATCCCACTGCAGTCATAATCTCTCGAATGATCGTCTGAAGGGCTGGATCCGATGCCGACTCTGGGATGATAATGCCGTCACCATTAAACACAGTTGTCGCAAAACTACTAGCGGCGGCTGTGGCATCTGCGACCGTAAAAACGGCCGACTCTTTTTTGCCTAGATTAGCAAGAACGACCCGCGCAGAAGAGAGAATCTGTCGCCCTTCCGGTACACTGTCATTGATGGCGTCGAGAGCGACCCCATCGACTCCTTTCAGCAGGTCATCCGCATTCCGCAACATCGATCCGGCCCAAGTAATCGCTGCAGTTAATTCTTTGGCACGGATGCGACCGTCTTTATCGGTATCAATTAAGGCTGAAGTCTTGGGGTCAAATTCGATGCCGGCTGTGGGGCAGGCCAAGGCGACCCAGAGTTTTTGATCCAACTGGGGCAGATTTAGGAGATCAGCGCCGGTTTCAATTTTGACCTGATCAAAGCCGCCAGCACGAAAGAAGCTCCAAGAGTGCGAGGGTGAATTCATAATAGTTTCGTAAAAGTTTCGTAAAAGTTTCGTAAAAGTTTTGAGAAAGTTTTGAGAAAGTTTTGCAGATGGACGAGTGATTGCTTCCTTAAGTAATAGGAGGCCTACCGACTTTAGAGGCGTTGGGCACTCCGGTCAGGTTTATTTCCGGTGGAGGGGGAACCTGTTTGAGCTGACGATAAATTTCTCCGTGGGTCCGCTTCTGAATTTCCATTCGCCCAGTACTTTCCTGACGACAGATTTCCGCCCGCGCGTAAGGTTTGAAAAGTTCAGCCAAGCCCAATACTCGACCGCGGTCGGGCGTCCACTCGGCGACAGGACGACGATCCAGCACCAGCCAACTGTAGGGAAGGCTGCGAAGGTCGATGCCCATTCGCTGACCGAACCGAACCCACAAACCATCGGTAAAGGCATCACTGGGTGCTTTAGCAAAGAAGTGACACCAATCCCTGTCTTTCTCGGGTGGAAGCAAACCGCAAGGTTTTCGATGCGGACAAGGGGCTACAACATAAAAGGTCTTACGAAGTTGTTCACGAAGACTGACTAAGCCACGACTAACCGCAAAAGTTCCAGGTTCGAGCCAGAGGACACATTGGGCTACGTTTATCGCGTCCAGTAATCGAGGCAAATCGTCGCGATGCAATTCATTCAACACATGGCTAACCACGAGGGTGGTAGCTGTGGCGGTACCAGTAGGGTCGATCTGTGCGTTGATACTTGGGAACCGTTGCAGAGCGCGTTGGCGGGCAAAGTTCATGGCCAATGTCGAGCGATCGTGAAGTCGAACTTCCATAAATCGATCAGCGCCGAAGGCGTCTATTACACACCGAGACGCCACGCCACTCCCACAACCCCAATCCAGAAGAGGCCCCGGCGGTGGTTCCCAACTGAGGCGCCCCAATTCTTGGAGTGCGGCGTCCCATTTCCAAGCGATTCGTTGGGCGAATGTAAAGTCATAGGAAGCGAGATCTGACTCCGAGCGCCAGTATGTTTCCTGAACAGGTTCAGACTTCAGAAAGAGTTCCCTTAATCGGTCCAAAGCCGACCAATCAACAGCACTCCAAGTCATAAAAAATTTAGCAGCATACCCTATTGAGCCTCAGTCGAGAGGCGGAGGGATCGTTGGGATTTCAGACTGGAGAAAAAAGCCTAATCGTTCAGCAAGCCGTTGGCGGTGTATCCCATAAAAGTCAGCGAGATCACGCACCGCCCTTGCGGCGATTTCACGATCTTTGGGGCGTTTAGATTTCACCGCCGATATCATTAAATTCTTGCCAGTGTGTTCGGTGGAAATAAATTCAAAGACGCGGGTATCATAGCCAGCCCACTCAAGTAAGGCTGCTCGAAAGGCATCGGTTGCAAATTCAGCCTGTCGTTCACGGAAAATACCATGTCGCAGCGGTTCAACTAGAACAGGTGAAGCGGTGAGCTGCGATCGAACTTCCTGATGGCAACAGGGAGCAACAACCATCAAAGCAGCCTTAGAAAGAACACCTTTAGCAAGAGCTTCGTCGGTAGCGGTATCACAGGCGTGCAAAGCTATGAGGACTCCACCCTCGGGTAAGGTGCAAGAGGCAATATCACCGGCTTGAAAGGTGAGATCACTCAGACCGCACCGTTCGGCAGTCGCTCGACATTCGGTCACTAACTCAGCCCGTGCCTCGACACCGGTCACTGTGACCAAGCCCGTCCGAGTGCTTTGAAGATGTTGATGTAGGGCAAAAGTTAGGTAAGCCTTGCCGCAACCCATATCCACAACCTGCATAGGGGCATCGGCAGGGAACCCTGTCTCAGCAAGTAGTGGCTGGAGCACTTCGATAAATCGATGGATTTGGCGAAACTTCGCTTCCATTCCCGCCTTCACTGCTCCATCGACAGTGGTGACGCCTATTTCACGCAACCAATGAGAGGTCGGCGCCACGGACCGTTTTTTAACCCGATCATGCGAAAGATTGGGCGGTGTACTCACCTCAGCTTTTCCCAATACCAAACGCGTGGTTTGGCCCTTGCGGAAGGTTAACTGGGCGGTGCCATTGGTTGCCGAGAGAAAGCCATTTAAGAATTGGCGCCCTAATAGTTCCCGAAGGATTTCGAGAGCTTCTTCAGGTGGAAAATTCCGCGTAAGATCGCGGGTGGGATAGCGGTACAGAAAGCACAGCAAAAACCCCTCTTTTAGAACGACTGGACGAACAAATACATTACGAATGCCATCCCGATCGACTGGAATACCCAAATTAAGGCGGACAAAAGTACCCTCGCCGATAGAGGCTTGGACTCGGTCCAGAAATTCTTGAAGTGTAGGCTGACTCACTGGAGGCCGAGTGTAGCGGCGAAAACGCTTCGGACCAGCCTGTTTGCAACCAATGAATGTGCAAGATTCAAGCCAGCCCTGTTTTCCCTGCTTCCCCACCCAAGGATAATGGCAGTACCTTGAGCACCGAAGTTAATGATTCGTTCGTTTGCCTTTAATACATCTGGCCGCCTGCACTCGCAGGATTTGGACCTGTTTTTAATGCCCACGCTGCTGGCAAATACGAACCTTTTTCTCTGGGTCGACTTAGAGGGTTCAACCCCAGAAGAAGCTAGGTCGATCCTCGATGATGTCTTCCATTTTCATCCCTTATCAGTCGAAGACTGTATCAATGACAGCCCGTCGCCGAAAGTTGAGACCTACGAACCTAAGGAAGAGGATCGCTTTAATAATTACCTTTTCATGGTGATTCATGCGGTCGATTACAGCCGCAAAAACGGAGTCTTTGCGACGAGCGAATTGAATTTTTTCTTAGGGAAAAATTTTCTAGTTACCTACCACTCGGTTCCGTTGCGTAGCATCACTACAGTCGAAGAACTCTGCTTAAAGAGCTCAGTGCTCGTGGCCCGCGCTCCCGATAGAGTCGCACATGCCCTCCTTGATTCATTGGTGGATAACTACAAACCCGCGCTCGAAGAGTTAAGCATGGAGATCGCTGAACTGGAGGCTGAAGTGCTCGAAAAGCCCGTGCCACAAACCTTGCAACGGATTATTATGGTGAAAAAAGAAGTGCTTCACCTCCGTCAGATTATTGGTCCTCAACGGGAAGTCCTCCGTCGATTCGCTCTTGGCGAATTTAAACTGATTCGTGCTAAACTCGTTCCCTACTATCGGAACGTCTACGATAGCCTTTATCACATCGGTGACCTGGCGCAGGGCTATATGGATTCCCTCACCGGTATCTTGCAAATTTATCTGAACATGTCGGCGAACAAGACGAGCGAAATCGTTAAGGTCCTCACTATGATCACCATTATCACCACCCCACTCATGATTGTGGGCACTTGGTATGGTATGAATTTTAAAGATATGCCCGAAATCGACTGGAAATACGGCTACGGCTTCGCCTTTAGTTTGACGGTTATTAGCACGGCACTGACGCTCATTTACTTCCGGAAAAAACGATGGCTTTGAAACGTCAGAATCGGGTCGGACAGGGCTTTCTAAAAAAGGCACTCGGCCAGATTGGCCGTTTGGATTCAACCGGTCTTCATAGCGTCATTCAACGACTCGCATTGGAGCGAGAGTTTCTTGAGACGCTCTTTAATGCCATCGAAGACGGGATCATCGTTACCAATAACCAAGGGATAGTCGATTATCTCAATGCCTCGGCGACACGGTTACTGGGGATTTCGGCAGAGACGGCGGTGGGACAACCTGTTTCGCGCTATCTCCCCGAGTTAGATTGGAAAACCATCGCGACTGCCGACGAACAAGGTGGCCCCGAAGTTTTCCACAGGGAATTCGAAATTGAATATCCATGTACACGCCTTTTGCGATTACACGTCGCACCCTTGGATGGATCGACTGAGGGAAGTCGTGGCCTCGCTCTGATTATGCACGACGCCACAGAGGCCCGACAGCGGACATCCGATGCAGTTGAAGCAGAACGGGTCCATGCCCTAACCCTTTTGGCGGGAAGTCTGGCCCATGAAATTGGTAATCCGCTCAACGCTCTGGATATTCATCTCCAACTCATGGAGCGAGAAATCCGTCGACTGCGGCGGACAATGGGTGAGGAGGCAACGGATCGATTAGACGGATTCCTCAAGGTCGCTAAGGGGGAGGTACATCGCTTAGACTATATCATCACTGAGTTTTTACAGGCCCTGCGACCGACCACACCCAAGTTTCAGTCAGGATCAATCAACGAAACCGCCTCGGAAACAATGGCTCTTCTCAGACCTGAGATGGAAGCGCGTCAACTGACCCTCACCGAAGAATTAGCTGAGAGACTACCTTCCGTGCAATTTGATCCAGCCCAAATCAAGCAGGTCTTGGTAAATTTGCTGAAGAACGCGATGCAAGCGACCCCTCCTGGCGGATCTATCACTCTATCGACAGGTGCCAATAGTGAGGCTGTTTGGTTGCGTATCCACGATACTGGAGCGGGGATTCCCGCAGAGCGATTAAACCGCATTTTTGAACCCTTTTTTACCACCAAAGAAAAGGGCACTGGATTGGGTTTGCTCATTGTCCAAAGGATCATCCGCGATCACCGCGGACAAATTGAGGTGGAGAGTGCCGTTGATAGTGGGACGACTTTCAAGGTTTGGATGCCCTTGCTAGATCGGCGACCTCGGATGATCGCGCCGACATCCAGCACGCCCTAATGAAGGCTTGATCTGAAAGAAGAGATCTACGACGAAATCTCCACACTCGGAGTTGTGCGGAAAACGACGAATTTCCCAATTACCCTATACCCTTTAGAATCTTTGCGAATCCACGCGTTGAGATGTAAGTTTACTATTTAGAGACGGTTACGGCTGGATCCTTTGGCTCGGTCGCCCTTTTGAGGAAACTATTTACATCTATGCAATTCCCAAAGTCGCTGACAGATCTACCAACCATGAACATCAAACCCCTCCACGCATCGCTTATTTATACGGCGTTGGCTGTCGTTTATCCAGTCGTGTGGTTCTCAGTTATATTTGAGGCTTCTAAGAGTCTGAGTTCGGCTGAAGTTCAAGAGTTGATAGAAAGGAGCACTTCTTTCATTCAGGAAACCGACACGCTGTTAAATGGGGTGAAGGAAAATAGTCGTTTGATCGTAAGCGTACGCCCAACCTCATGGTTCCCTAGTTGCCGAAAGTAGGATATTCCGCGATCGAAGGCGGGGAAGAAAGGTCGACCGACCGGATTAGGCTTTCGCCGGTTTCCAGTTCCAAGGCAGGAGTTCGGCAACGGTATGGTTCGT
>SIAZ01000200.1 GCA_009695405.1 Pedosphaera sp.
CTCACCGCCATCCTCATGGAAACCTCCGATGAGTGGGAAACCGGACGCGCCTACTTCTCCGACCCATCCCAATCCTAAACAACCAACCAACCCCCACCTCCAAATTCAGCCTTTGACTCTTTTACAGAAAAAAAGTTGCGCGGCCGACGTATCCGCCTCAAGCGCTTATAATTTCCTGATGATTGAACCGCAGGATGTTAGGAGAATTCAAAGTGAGAGCGAAGGGGTGGGCCTTGCTTGTGGCACTCTGAAGAATTTGTCATTTATCGGAGGAAATCTCTTTGTTGGAATCCTGAAGGTTTCTAGCGTTACCCGAGGCGATGTTCTCCATGGATGCTTCCAAATCAAATCGGGTGGTGGTGTTGGGTATTGGGGCTTTTACCCAAGCAATGCTTCGTATTTTAGCTGAAGAGGGTGGAGATGTGTCTGCCTATCTGACCCGGGCTTACGGGCATTATGGCCCCCGTAGTGAGGCCCGTTGCATTAGCGTCCTCGATCGGCCCAATCCATGCGATTGGCTCAGAAAGGAACCGCCTAGCCTCATCGTCCCTATGTCGTTGGAATGGGCTTTGCAATCTTGGACCCAAGAGTTTCTCCAATTGAATCTCCCCTTCCTTTGTCCCACTGGCGAAGGTCTTCGATTGGAACGAGAAAGGGATTTTGCTCGATCCCTTTGTGACCGGTTCAAGATTCCTTTTCCACGAGCTCACTTTGTAAAGACTCGTGCCGAGGCCGATACCCTTGTTCGATCAGAACGTCGCCCTTTCGTACTCAAAAACCCACTCTGCTCACCGACCAGTCCCATCCACACGATGGTTTGTGAAACACTCGAAGACACTCTGGCGTGGCTTCCTCGATTGGATGATTCCGAGGGCATTTTCCTCCAAGAATATCTCGGTCGCCGTGAAGCGGGCCATATCGCATTGGTCAGTAACGGTGAGATTTATCCTTTGGTCACCAACCAAGAATACAAGCGTGCCTTCGATGGTAATATGGGCATCGTCGCTGGTGCCCCGTTAGGAGGACTGATCGAGCAAGATCCAAACGATAAGTACGGGTTAGCGGATCAACTCCTCGCCCCTCTTCTTCCTTGGTTCCGAGAAACCAACTTTCACGGACCCGTACAAGTCACCGGCATCCAATATAACGGCCGCTGGCATGTCCTCGAATACAATGTTCGTTTAGGAGTTACCAGCGGACCGATGATTGCTCGCATGCTGAAAAACCCTCTCGAAACCTTTCGTAACTGTGCGCGGAACGAATCTTTGAACCTTCAATGGCGCCCAGGACTGACCTTCGGCTGTAATCTCACACTCGCTGGCTACGGTTATCCCTTTATTCAACTCACTGGACCGCGAGTCCCTATTACTGTCGACGGAGCACTGGCCTGCGATATCTGGTGGCAAGAGGTCGAGTCTTCTCCCGACGGATTGATTGAGGCTACGGGGCACCGTCTTTGCGATGTTGCCGCGTTAGCACCTACGCTTCCTGAGGCGATTGAACGAGCTTATACAACAATACGGAAAATTCGTTCTCTCGGGAGCTACTTTCGCACTGATGTCGGTAAATCCCTTTGGCCGCCAGGACACGCGTGACCCCCTCAATCTCCAGTAACCCAATCCCATCGATGGGATTAAATTCAACACACGCCTTACCGCGCTCAGCTTGGATCGAAGTGGATCTCACCGCACTGAGGCATAATTTCGTCTCTATTCGTGCCCACTTACCTGTCCTAACCGAACTTCTTTATGTGGTCAAAGACGATGCCTACGGACTCGGCGCGGTCGCGGCAGCGCGGGTAGCTCTGAGCTCTGGGGCCTCAAGATTGGCTGTTTTCACTTTGGAAGAAGCCCTCACTCTTCGCAATGCTGGCATCACTGCTCCTATTCTTCTGTTTGGAGAACGGTTGGAGGAAGAACTGCCGTGGGTCCTTTCGCTCGACCTCGAACCGTGTCTTGGCCGACTCGAAATAGCGCGTGCCTTCAATGAACTGGCTCGGTCCCAAGGCCGTCTCATTTCAGTCCATTTGAAGATCAATACCGGGATGAATCGGTTTGGCTTCTCTTGGCGCACCGTCACCGAATGGGGCCCCCAACTTGCAGCTTTCTCAGAACTCGATTTCGCTGGCGCTATGACTCATTTTGCGCAGAGCGATGAACTCGATAAAACAGTGGCTCGAATGCAAATCCACCGTTTTCAAAGCTGCATTAACCAACTTTGTCAGAATGGATTAACCCCTCGCTGCTTACACCAGTGCAACTCGGGAGGCGTCTTGGATCTACCTGAGGCTTATCTCGATATCGTTCGCGTTGGATTGCTCGCTCATGGCGTCTATCCCTCTTTGGTTTGCGGTCGGTTGCCAGACTTACGACCGGTAATGACAGTCAAGGCTCGAGTAGTGGCCATTCAAACGCTGGTTTCAGGGGATACTGTTGGCTACGGTATGCGCTGGCGAGCAGAGCGCCCCAGTCGGATCGGCGTGCTACCGCTAGGCTACGGCGATGGTTTTCCTCGGATCAGGAACGAAGGACACGCCCTAATTCAGGGAACACGGGCACCTTTGGTCGGCGGCGTGACCATGGACGCTTTGATGATTGACCTCACCGATTTACCCTCGGCCGAGGCCGGTGAAGAAGCGGTTCTCATGGGACGCCAAGGGGCAGAGGAAATTACCGCACAAGACCTCTCTCTTTTGAAACAAACTGTCACCTACGACTTACTAACTGGGTGGCGACGGAGGCTTCCTCGGGTCTATCTTGGTAGTTAATTCCATTGCACGTTCCAAGTGGATAGGCCCAAAAGAGAAGCAAATGCGACTGAACGAGAACCCGAATATAAAGTGACCTAACACTGAGAGGGTAAGATCTTTAAACGATGAAAATCTTGCTTCTTTTTATCAGCGGAATTGACCCTGCTTGGCTCTGAGAACAGATTTACCTCATGATTCATCGCAGCCTCATGCTTGCTGCAGCACTCGGCCTCACTGGTATAATCGCCATGGCACAGGAAAAAGTACCCATCAACCAAGTTGAGGAAAAGGTACCCCCTTACACTCTTCCTGATCCGCTGCAATTCTCCGATGGTTCCTCGGTGAGCTCTCCAAACGATTGGGTTCGCCGCCGTCGAGAACTCCTGCGGTTATTTGAAGCCCATGTCTACGGTACAATCCCAACCGGACTGACTCGTCGTTCCCCAAGCCCTGTGTCAATCAGGTCTGATTCACTGAATGGATTGGCAATACGCAAGATTCTCCAAGTGCCACTGACCGACGAGCCCTCTCCGGTCCTCATGGAACTCATGGTGTATCTGCCTAAAAACGCGACTTCAGCGGTTCCCATTTTCCTTGGATTAAACTTCTCTGGTAACCATACGGTCACCCCTGAAACAGACGTCCCACTTTCTCGCGGATGGCTTCCTAAGTCAGCTACTGGCGCAACAAACCACATAGCCACTGAAGCGTCGCGCGGAACTGATTCGGCTGCCTGGCCGATCGAGCAAATTCTCGCACGCGGCTATGGTTTTGCCACCGCTCACTATGCTGACATCGAGCCAGACTTCGATGGTGGATGGAGGAAGGGCGTTCGAGGGCGAGCTTTGTCGGGCCATACTCGCTCTGGATTCGCCCCAGAGGATTGGGGAGCCATCAGTGCTTGGTCCTGGGGATTATCACGGGCCTTCGATGCTCTAGCTGAAGATCCATTGATTGATTCCAAACGGGTTGCTTTGCTGGGCCATTCGCGCCTAGGTAAGACAGCCCTCTGGGCCGGAGCCCGAGACCCTCGATTTGCGCTCGTAATAGTCAATGAATCGGGGGAAGGGGGCGCGGCATTGGCCCGTCGTGAATTCGGTGAAACCATATTGCGTATCACCACCAGCTTTCCGCATTGGTTTTGTGGTCGATTCAAAAACTACAGTCGCGCTGCGGAGACTCTTCCAACAGACCAGCACGAACTCATCGCCCTCATCGCCCCACGCCCTGTCTACATTGCCAGCGCTCAGGAAGATCTTTGGGCCGATCCCAAGGGTGAATACCTCGCTGGTTGGCATGCCACACCCGTGTACCAATTGCTCGGACTCCAAGGGCTACCCTCAGCTTCGATGCCCACTTTAAATAGTTCGGTCGGCGACGCCGTCGGCTACCATATCCGCTCAGGTAAACATGCTCTGACAGCTATCGATTGGGGGCACTATTTAAATTTTGCCGACCGTCATTTGAATCACTGACGATCGGCACCACTCTCCTCGTGCTACCCCTCGGACTAAGTCAATTTTATGGTGCGCTTTAAAAGGGCGCTCTTCACAGCGGCATCGACAATTTCTTGCCCAATGCGGCTAATCTTTAGGCTAACCGGGCCCTCCAAAGCCTGCCCGTTATTGAGACAATGCAACAGGTATTGCACCGGATTCTGATGGGGAGCCTTGGTTGCTACTGCCGAGATTAGGTGCGGTTCACGCTTCTTTCGGGTTTGCACAGTCACGTGATCGTCGTAGTCAAAACTACTCACCGTCCCTTCAGAACCGTGAATAACAAAGCCGCAACGAGGTTGGGGTTGGATAATCCAGGGATCAGTGAACAATCCCCAGCGCGTCTCAAACTTGGATAATCCATGCGCATACCGAGCCACCACAATGCTGTGCTCGTCGACTTCCAATCCTTCAGTTGAATCCACCGTTGCCGTCACCTCTAGGGGACGGTGCCCACCCTGATACCAAGTCCCCAAGGTTGTGCCATAACCCAAATAATCAAGCAACGATCCACCACCGTGAGCCTTTTTGTAAAACCAAGACGTGGGCTTCTCGCGGTCTACTTGAGCGGATGTCTTCTCATCCTTGTCAGCCCCGTGCCAGAGAGGACCTCGGTTGCCACCGGTATGCCACACGTTCAACACCTCACCGATCACACCCTTGGAAACAATTTCGAAAGATTTCCGGTGCGAAGCGACCCACTGAAGCGGCCAATTAATCATTAAGGTTTGATCTGGGGCCATCGCCTTAGCCATTGCATCCGCCTCTTTGATTGATGCTGCAAAGGGCTTTTCTACTATGAGATGCGGTCCGTACGGAGCCACCTTCTTCACCCACTCCCCATGCTTAGAAGCGGCGGGACAAAGAAGGACTACATCCGGCTTCGTTTTTTCAAGACACTCCCGATAATCGGTAAAGGCTCGATCCCGGGTGACTAACCCCTTCTTAACCGCTTCCTCCATTCGTTCGGGTTTCTCGTCACTAATCCCCACGATTTCCGCATTAGGATGCGCATGAGCATAGCGTAAAAGATCACCCATGTGGAAGTGGTCGAAGTTGATCCCAGCGATTTTCCATATTCGTTTTTTCATATAAGACAGTAGGCTAAGGATGCTGGTTCACTAGAAGAGGACGAAGCCAAAAAGTGTCGATACCAGTCTGAATGTCGCCCACCCATCGCCTCAACCAATTCAAAGCCTCCGGTGTGGGCCCGCCTCTTTAGTTAGCTTGCCCCATTCTTCTTGCGCCGCGAAATTTGCTTTGTGCGGTTTTTTCATCCGCACACACTATACTTATGAAGACCAATGCAAAGTGATGTTGAACTGCTGCGCAGCTACCCTGAACACCGCTCGGAAGGCGGGTTCACCGAACTGGTGCGACGGCACATTGATCTGGTTTATTTCGCAGCGCTCCGCGAGGCCAACGGCGACATCCCCCAAGCCTAAGACATCCCCCAAGCGGTTTTTGCGGAATTGGCCGGCAAGTCTTCCAGCCTCGTGCGACATCCGGCACTGGCGGGTTGGCTTTACACCTGCGTCCGCCAGATGACGGCCAACGTGCGTCGCACGGAACATCGACGGCAGAGGCGCGAACAAGAGACCCAGACCATGAATGAACGACTTTCCTCCGATCCATCCGACCCCATCTGGCGTCAAGTTCGACCGGTGCTCGACGATGCCATGCACGAACAGAGCGAAACCGACCGCGTCGCTGTCGTGCTTCGCTTTTTCGAGGAACGGAGCCTCAAAGAGGTTGGCTTGGCACTTGGCCTCAATGAAAACGCGGCCCGCATGCGCGTGGATCGGGCGCTCGAAAAGCTCCGCCACCTGCTTGCCAAGCGCGGCGTCACCGGCACGGTTTTCGGAATCGCCGCAGCGATTGCGGCGGTAGCGGTCGTGTCCGCTCCAACGGCCTTGACCGCCAGCGTCGTCAGTGGCGTATTGGCACTCACAGCCTCGACTACTTCAACCACCCTCACCGTTCTGAAACTTATGACCATGACCAAACTCAAAGTCGGACTCATGACTGCCGTTGTGGCAACCGGAGTCGCAACACATTTGGTGATTCAACATCAAACGCAACTCAAACGTAAGCGTACGCCCAACCTCATGGTTCCCTAGTTGCCGAAAGTAGGATATTCCGCGATCGAAGGCGGGGAAGAAAGGTCGACCGACCGGATTAGGCTTTCGCCGGTTTCCAGTTCCAAGGCAGGAGTTCGGCAACGGTATGGTTC
>SIAZ01000201.1 GCA_009695405.1 Pedosphaera sp.
CAAACAGTTTCAGCGCCGTCTCCGGGGCTGTGGTCAGTTCTGGAGCCGCCCCGGCCTTACCCATCTCCTTCAACTCTGCATCTTGGTCAAAAACAAGGACGATCACCTCCTCTGGAACTGATTCTTACCGTCAACTTGTGAATGCACGGGCTCATCGTGACGCCGGTGGTCATGACCGTAGTGGCGACATTGCTGGCAGGATTGGCCTCGAGCGAGATGACTCGCGCCCAGTATGATCGTGCCTTGGGAGCTCAACTTCAGTCGAAAGCGGGCGATCAGTGGAACTATTTTCAGGCCAAAAAGCTTCGGAGCTCGATGCAGCGGAACTCACTGGAATTGCTCCAAGCCATCGGCGAGGTAAATTCCAAGGACACATTTAACCTGCCGACTGTTCCTGCCGCGCCTGTTTTTGCCGTCGATCCCAGCGTTCAATTGGCGTTGCAGGCGGTAGAAAAGCAGCAAACAGAAGAAGAGATAGCTGGGGTTTTGAAGACAGTTGCTGACGGAGTATTAGCTTCCTCCCTGCGGTCTGCTCGAGAAGCAATGCTTGGTTTTGAAAAAGCGACCGAGCCTTTGAATCAAGCTTTGGAGCGGACAGAGAAGTTGTTGTTGCCCGGTGATCGGACTGCAGCCCGCGACTTTGCTGCGTCCAGAATGCGGTTGAGTGGGGCGCGTTATGATTCCGAGGCTCGATTAAACCAATCTGTTGCTAACCTTTATGAACTCCAAGTCCGGAAAGCGAATCTCTCCGCAGAAAGGCATCGTCGTCGGAGTAGTAAGTTTTTCTTGGGCATGCTGTCAGCGCAAGCGGCAGTGATCATAGCCACCTTTGCTGTTGCCGCACAAAAGCGGAGTTTTCTTTGGACAGTGGCCGCAATCGCTGGAATCGCGGACATCGGATTTGCTATTTATGTCTACCTCCAAGTCTGAGACTCAGCGGGAAGATCCGGCATGCCCGATCATTGCTTAACTCGCCTCAGTTAACTGAAGAAGCTAAAGTTTCTTCGAAGTTCACAAGTTCTTGGATTTGCACTAAAAACCAGCGGTCGATCTTGCTAAGACTATAGATTTCTTCGATCGAGAATCCGGCTCGCATTGCATGTCGGATGAAGAATATACGCTCAGCATTGGGGACACTGAGCTTTTGGGTGATCAGATCCCTCGGGAAGGTATCGCGATCGCCGATGAAGTCTGTTCCAATGCGCCAAGGTTTGCCATCCCCGCCGAGTCCGCTCCGTCCTATTTCGAGCGACCGGAGGCATTTCTGTAGGCTTTCCTTAAAAGTCCGACCAATAGCCATCGCCTCACCGACACTCTTCATCTGAGTGGTCAGGGTCGGGTCTGCCTGTGGGAACTTCTCAAAGGCAAATCGAGGAATCTTGGTTACCACGTAGTCGATCGAGGGTTCAAAGCTAGCAGGTGTCTCTCGGGTGATATCGTTACGAATCTCGTCCAGCAAATAACCAACGGCGAGCTTGGCGGCTATTTTGGCGATTGGGAAACCAGTTGCCTTGGATGCGAGAGCTGAACTGCGACTGACCCGCGGATTCATCTCGATGATGACCATGCGACCCGTTTCTGGGCAGACACCAAACTGAATATTGGAACCGCCCGTTTCGACACCCACGGCACGAATCACTGCGAAACTTTGGTCGCGCATGATCTGGAATTCCTTATCAGTCAGGGTCTGGATCGGGGCAACTGTAATAGAATCACCCGTGTGAACACCCATCGGGTCAAAGTTCTCGATCGAGCAAATGATTACACAATTATCTGCCCGATCACGCATGACCTCCATTTCGAATTCCTTCCAACCTAGGAGGGATTCTTCGACCAAAATTTCGCTGACTGGCGAGAGATCAATACCCCGTTTTGCGATTTCTTCGAATTCTTCGCGATTGTACCCGATGCCGCCGCCCGTGCCGCCAAGAGTGTAGGCGGGCCGAATAATTAAGGGGAACCGGCCGATTCGTTCGGCGACCGCACGCGCTTCATCGAGAGTATGGGCTGTGCCGCTAATGGGAACATCGAGTCCGATGCTGAGCATCAAGTCCTTGAAGACTTGACGGTCTTCGCCTTTTTCGATGGCGTCGGCCTTAGCCCCGATCATTTCGACGTCGAGCCGTTCGAGGGTGCCGGCATGATGGAGTTTCATCGCCGTGTTGAGAGCCGTCTGACCTCCGAGCGTGGGGAGCAACACCAGTTTACCGGTCGCACCGAGTCGCTGCATTTCCGCTTGCTCGCGAATAATAATTTTCTCCACCGCTTCGGGGGTTACCGGTTCAATATAGGTGCGGTCAGCGAACTCCGGATCGGTCATAATCGTGGCCGGGTTGGAGTTGATTAAAATGACGCGGTAACCCTCTTCTCGTAGTGCTTTGCAGGCTTGGGTGCCGGAGTAGTCAAACTCACAGGCCTGCCCAATGATGATTGGACCGGCACCGATAATGAGGACGGAGTGAATGTCTGTGCGCTTCGGCATAGTCTGAATTCCGGCGGGATGGAACACCCTTCAAGGCTGAGGTGCGAAGAAAATCTCTAAGGTCCGACATTTACATTGAGTCTAACTTAAAGAGGTAACAGGGCTAAAACTAGTATTTTCAAGAGAAAAAACCCGTTTTAATGAGCATTTCAGAGATTTCAGTTGGCGTTGCCTCAAGAAGATGTGCGTGAGTCAATAGATCGGCTGCGACAGCACGGTACCAGTTGAGTTTCGCTGGGTCGGCTAGTCCGGCAATATTCACTTCGTCGATGGTTTCAGCTACTTGATGGGCCAGAACCGGCGCAGGGGAATGTCCTGCAGCGGCAAAGCACCGTTGGATATTGGCATAAAATCGGGGGCGCTTGCGGAGAAGGAATCCGGGGGCCAGATGGCTTCGATCTAGTCGCCGCGCCGTCTCGCTGTAACTCGCCGCAGCAAGGTAAAGATGGGTCACCGATTGGAAAGCATCGGGATCATTCATCACTCGATAAGCGGCGGCGATTAAGTCAGCAGTTGTGTCTAAATCTGCCAAAGTTTCGCGTCCACAGTCCGCCAACCCTTCTGGGTTCATCCCGCCTTCAATCCAGCGCCCGAGTCGTTCAATACCGAGGAGAGAAAGAGCAAATCCGGTAGAAAACAAAGGATCGATAAATCCCGCGGCAGTGGGCAGATGGATCCAACCCTTACCGGAGGCTTCACCTGTCCGAAATGCGAGAGGAGCCTGAATAGAAAACGGACGAAGAGAGAGTGCATCAGAGAACTGTGCCCGTACTGAAGGCAGGCGGTTTAGTAGTTTTTGCCAAGCTTGTTCCGGTTGATGGGTCCCGACTTCTGTAGCGAGGTGCTCCTTAAGGGCAAACCCAGCGCTAACAATTCCGTTATTAAAGCGTAGGATCCACATCCAACCGCCGTCGAAATGGTGATGTAACGCGGCATCGTCAGGAGGAAATGGAGCGCCTTGAAATTGTGGATGGAGCGATTCCCAGCGGTGGACATTTGAAAAATGAGACCAGAGTCCGACTGTATTGGGAAACCCAGCAAAAGAGGTTTCAGTCAGATTCAAGTGGCGGTGCAGATAGCCCCGAGGCCCCGAGGCATCAATTAGCCAACGGGTTCGGCATTGGAAGTTTCCTGAGGGTCGTGTTCCGGACAAGAGCCAGCTGTTTCCGTCCCACATGGGGGCTGATAGGTTAGTTTTATCGGTATATTCTGCACCGTCAGCGACCGCTTGAGATTGAAGAAAAAGATCAAAATCGGGGCGATGCCAATGGGTGTCGGCGATAGCGTCTGAAGGACTAGCGGCGACCAGTAATTGGTGATTGTGATAGGGATCAAAAGACCAATTATGCCCTGCTTTATGGTGAAAGAAGCTAAAGCCACGTTTGAGACCACAGCCAATGTTTGGGTAGGTTGCCTGCCAAGTTCCCCATTTAGAAAATGGGCGCAACCAAGGTAATTGGTAGCGATCAGCGAGCGTCTCAATGAGTAAATTGGCAAGAGGCGTGGAGGATTCTCCGATGGTAAATCGGGGATGCTCGCCCCGTTCAATGAGGATCACTGATTTACCGAGACTGCGAGCGATGCTAGCCAGCAGTGAACCCGCGAAACCGGAGCCAATGATGGCGATGTCGAAATGAGCAGTCACGAAGCCACAGAACGAACGGTTTTACTGAGTTGGGTGAACGCTATGCGTCGTCGGCAGAGGGCAGTAGGATTGTTTCTGAGGGCATTACAGTAACATGCCTCGCTTGGCGGCGAGGGAGTTGGGCGGTGCGAGAGGACGGGGCGAGTCCGGTTGCCCAAGGGATAAGCCATTGAGGGAGGTCTGTTCGGCCCGGACGACGATAATCCCGAGCTAACAGGGGACCTACTGTTTCAGCAGGGCGACCCAGTTCTAGAGTCATCCATTTCCAAAGAAATTCATATTGTCGAGGAAGAGCGATTCCGTGGCCTTTGACCCCTTGAAGATGCAACCATTTACTGAAGGTGTTTACTGAGTGAAAAGGGGACAAAAGTTCAGGTTTATTTGAAGCGGCAGAAGGGCTCCAGAGCGAGGGAATCGTTTCGCTGAAGTTCCCGCTATTATCGAAAATATCCCAGAATTTGGCGAATCGACGTAAATTGGCGAGTGTTTGGAAGTCGAGTGTTTTTGTCGAAAGGACTTCATAGGGCGGAAAGGGGTTATAAACCATTTCCCACTCGACATCGTGTCGAACGATGGGAGTTCCACGTAACCTTTTGAGAATGCCGACTTGGATCTCCTGAGGGCCATAATCGACGAGACGATCGAAGCCGCGTGCAAACGAGTCGAGTGTCTCGCCGGGTAAACCGGCGATAAGATCTGCATGGACATGGACGCCATGACCGGCGTCCTGCCGCAACCAGCGAAAGTTATCGGTGAGACGCTCATGATTTTGCCGACGACTAATACGCTGTTCGACCTCAGTGTTGAGGGTTTGAATCCCGACCTCAAACTGAAGTGCACCAGCTGGAAATTCCGCGATAATTTCTCGGAGTTCAATAGGCAGACGGTCGGGTACCATTTCAAAATGAACGAACAACCCTAGAGTCCAACGGTCGAGAAAGAAGCGTAAGATCCGGCGACTGATGGCGAGGTTTAGGTTGAAGGTACGATCAACAAATTTGAATTGGCGAACGCCTCGATCGAACAAGTGCTGCATGGCTTCGAGGAAGGCATCGATAGGGAATTGGCGGACAGCGATCGGGAGTGAACTGAGGCAGAATTCGCAAGTAAATGGGCAACCCCGAGAGGCTTCCACATAGATGACTCGATGAGCGATGTCGGCATCTTTGTACAGCGCATAGGGTAAGGCCAGTCGAGTAACATCGGGAACTGAAGTGTGAAGAAGGTGAGGGGGTGGTGGGGCTTCTTTATCGAGGAGAGTCCGGCAAAGTTGAGCGAAGGCGAGATCTGCTTCACCGGTGATGACATGGTCGGCTAAGCGGATGATTTCTTGACCCTCACACTCATGACTGACCTCAGGGCCGCCGAGGACGATTATTAGTTGAGGGCGGAGTCGGCGAAGGATTGCAACAAGTTCGGCGGTGGGAGTGACATTCCAAATATAGACACCGAGACCGAGGATGAGAGGATTCGCGGCGAGGATAGCTTCGGCGATATCGAGAGGGCGCTGATTGATATCGAATTCAGCAATACTGGCTCGGTCGCTGAGATCCCCTAAATTGGCCAAAAGACAGCGCAAGCCGAAGGCGGCATGGATGTACTTAGCGTTGAGAGTTGACAGTAAAATATCCGGCACGAGAGGGGACGGTACGCCTTTTTAATTCAAATGGCGATGGCGCTAGAGTCAGCGACATCCAGTTGTTGTTTGATCGCTTCTTTGAGATCGTCAATGGAACAGGGTTTGTGGAGAAAAGTACCGATAAATTCAGGTTCACCCACTGAATCGAACCGTCCAGACTGATAACCGCTCATAAGGATAACTCCGAGATTCGGGCGTTGATGTCGTAGTTCTTCGGCTAACTGGCGCCCGGTTTTACTCCCCGGCATAATCGCATCAGTGAGCAGCAGGTTAATGGAAGAACCGATTGAGTTCCACACTTGTAAGGCTTCGTTGGCGTTGGATGCTTCGTAGACTCGATGACCGAGTTGCTCGAGAAGGACACGGATAAAAAACCGAACCGCTAGATCATCTTCCACAAGCAAGATGGTAAGCGTACGCCGAACCCCATGGTTCCCAATTCGCCTTCCTTGGGTTTAGCCTGAGCGAATGAACTCAATTGAACCGTCTCGGAAGCGGCGTGGTCTTGCTGAAATCCAACTACTAATCACTGAATTCAAAAGCTCGGGACTCTCGAAGACTGAGTTTGCTGCGAGTCTGGGTGTTCATCCTCTTTCGATTGATCGCTGGCTACGGATCACTCAGCAAACACAGCCAACACAGCTACCTCAACCAAC
>SIAZ01000202.1 GCA_009695405.1 Pedosphaera sp.
ACCGCTCGATAACCAGTTGCGAACGACCTCGCATTTGAACGATTTATCGAACTTCCGGCGCGTTTTTGTAGGGGAGTCTTTGATGATGGATTCCATGGTACAGGATTCCTCTTACTCTCCGTCCGAGAAATCGAAGCAACCTCACCGACGATCCGCTGTAAATGGGCCTCACAGTGGGTAGTTCGGCTAAAAAGAGCTTAGCGAATCTTTTGAGTACAGAGTTGAATCCTTTGGGTTTAGATGCACCCTTTCACGATGAATCTGCAGTCATATTGGTTGTCCACTGCGGTTGCTTTGGTTCTTGGATTGGGTGGCTATGGCCAGCCTTTTCAGGGGGTTGCTGAGGAGGCCGGGGGTCCGATTCAATTTAATCGGGATATCCGGCCCATTCTCTCTGATCAGTGCTTTTCTTGTCATGGCCTCGACGTAAAAAAGCGTAAGGCTGGATTGCGCTTAGATTTGTTTGAAGGCGCGACTCAGCCCAACAAGGAAGGCCGAGTCGCCGTACGGGGTGGGAATCTAAAAGAAAGCCAAGTGTGGCAGCGTATTTTGTCCTCAGATCCGGAGGAAGTTATGCCGCCGCCTGAAACCCATAAATCGCTTAATACGGAGCAGAAAGAATTGATTCGACGTTGGATTTTACAGGGTGCTTCTTATCAAAAACATTGGGCTTTTGAGCCGATTACCTCTCCCAGTGTTCCCCAAGATCGTCAAGGGTTTGGGCATCCAGTAGATGCTTTTTTGAGAGGGCGTTTGGCGACAGTCGGGCTCGAGGCTTCAGGCGAGGCTGATCGATCAACTTTAATTCGACGGTTGAGTTTTGATTTACGCGGTTTGCCACCTACGTCCGAGGAGTCAAAAGCCTATTTAAGCGATACGAAACCGGGTGCCTATACTCGTTTGGTGGATCGATTTTTAGCCGCGCCGCAATATGGGGAACAAATGGCGCGTTACTGGCTGGATGTGGCCCGGTACGCTGACACCCACGGCTTGCATTTGGATAATGAGCGGCAGATGTGGGCTTACCGAGACTGGGTCGTTTCGGCCTTTAACAAAAATCTGAGTTTTGATCGTTTTACCATTGAACAACTTGCCGGAGATTTACTGCCAAATCCAACCCAAGATCAGCAGGTTGCAACAGGCTTTAATCGAAATAATATCACCACTGGTGAGGGCGGGGCGATTGATTCGGAGTTCATCTTTCGTTACGCGGTTGATCGAACGGCAACCACGGTGCAAGCTTGGATGGGGTTAACCGCCGGTTGTGCCGTCTGTCATGATCACAAGTATGATCCCATTTCGCAGAAGGAGTTTTATTCACTCTACGCATTCTTCCACAGCGCGGCAGATCCGGCGATGGACGGCAATGCATTGAGGACTCCGCCGTTGGTTCAAGTGAAACGGGTTGATGATGATGTCAACTTGGCTCAGATAGACTCGGCCATCCAGACGGAGGAAGGCAAGAGCGTGACGGCTTTAAGGGGGGTAGTTTATGTCGATCCGGCAGATTTAATTCCGCGATCTGAGCCGAAGGAAATGGAAACAATCTGGTTTGATGAGGGTGTGCCAATCGGTACAAAAGGCCAACCAAAGCCCCTTTTGATTAAGGCATCTGAAGGGCCGGTAAAAATGGGGAAACTGGCTTTGAAGCAGAAGGGTACTGGTCTAATCCAAGAGGTTTTTGAGGGAGTAAATTTCGATGTGCCTCACTCCGCTCGAGTTTTTGCCCATGTGTATTTGGATCCAGCCCATGCACCGAAGTTAGTGATGCTACAGTTTTATCAAGGCAACTGGGAACATCGGGTGATTTGGGGTGACGCCGATGCGACTGTCTGGGGGCAGAAGGGGACTGTGAGTCGACAACATGCGGGACCTCTACCTAAGGCTGGGGAGTGGGTTCGCTTGGAATTCGAAGTAGAAAAGCTGGGCTTAAAATCCGGTGAACCGGTGACCGGAATCGCCTATACTCAAGTGGACGGCACCGTGTATTGGGATAAGACGGGCATTTCGGGTCGGATCGATCGAGCCAATGACGCAGCGACTTCTTTGGCGGCTTGGGTTCGGCAGTATGAGGGGAAGGATGCGAAGGAGTTAACCGAACCGGTTCGATCGATTTTCAAGGCGACGACCTTGGTAACGCGGACAGAAGTTCAGAAGAAGGTTTTGAGGGATTATTACCTGTCGAAAGTTTGTCTTGAAACCCGGCCTATTTTTGAACCTTTTCAAGGTGCGATAGCCGAGTTAAAGAAGAAACGAGAACAGTACGATTCAGGCATCCCGCAATCGTTTACTTGGCGCGATTTGGATAAGCCTCGTGAGAGTTTTGTGATGATCCGAGGCCAGTACGATAAGCCTGGCGATAAGGTGACACGATCAACACCGGCGGCCTTCCCTCAGTTGAAATCTTCGGGGGCATTACCCAACCGCCTTGACTTAGCTCGATGGTTGGTTTCTGACGAGCATCCTTTGACTGCGCGGGTCACTGTGAACCGATTTTGGCAGCAAATTTTCGGGTTTGGATTAGTGAAAACCTCTGATGATTTTGGGTCTCAAGGTGAGCCTCCTAGTCACCCCGAGTTGTTGGATTGGTTGGCTTCAGATTTCCGACGCTCGGGATGGGACATTAAGGGATTGTTTCGGCTTTTGGTGACCTCAGCGGCCTATCGGCAGAGTGCGCGGGTTTTGCCAGAAGTTTTGCAGAAAGATCCCGATAACCGACTTTTGGCTCGGGGTCCTCGGTTTCGTTTAGATGCGGAACAGTTACGGGACAACGCCCTGTATGTTGGTGGATTACTTGATTCAACTCTTGGAGGGAGGGGAGTTCGACCGTATCAACCGCCCAATATTTGGGAACCCGTTGCTTACAGCGGATCCAACACACGTAGATACACTGAAGACACGGGGATCGGATTATATCGACGGAGTTTGTACACCTTTTTTAAACGCACGGCACCCGCACCAGCGATGTCTACTTTTGACGTCCCCAATCGGGAGCAAAGTTGCCTACGGAGAGAACGTAGCAACACCCCTTTGCAGGCCCTTCAATTATTGAATGACGTGCAGCATTTTGAAGCCGCTCGAGGGTTGGCAGTGCGGATGATGTTGCGAGGTGGTGAAACGGCAGACCAACGGATCCGCTATGCCTATCAAGCGGTACTGGCACGGGAACCAGACAAGGCAGAGGGGGAGGTCGTGCAATCGGCGTTTCGTCGGTTTTTAGTCCGATATCAAGCGGACCCAGAAGGGGCGAAAAAGGCAATTACCTTTGGAGAATCCAAACCGCCAACCGATCTGTCGGTTTCCGACCTAGCCGCCTACACCTTGGTGGCAAACTTAATTTTAAATCTCGACGAAACCGTAACCCGCAACTGAATTATGAATCCACTTTACGATTACAGCTTAACTCAGACTCGGCGCCAATTTTTTGGCAATACCGGTATTCGGTTGGGCGGTTTGGCTTTGGCCACCCTCGGGGCGGGGTCGGCGAGGCGGTTGCTGGGCGCAAATTCAGAGAGGGTCCATCCGCCTCTACCGGGATTGCCGCATTTCGCTGCTAAAGCGAAGCACGTCATTTATCTGCATATGAATGGAGCCCCATCTCAGTTGGATCTCTGGGATTATAAGCCAGGCTTACGAGAGTATTTCGACAAGGAATTGCCGGACTCAGTCAAGAACGGGCAGCGTATCACCACCATGACCTCAGGACAGACTCGTTTTCCTGTGGCACCGTCGATGTTTAAATTTACCCAGCACGGTCAAAGCCAACGCTGGATCAGCGAACTTCTTCCTCACACCGCTGGCATCGTGGATGACATTGCCTTAATCAAATCGGTCCAGACGAATGCTATTAACCATGACCCGGCCTGCACCTTTGTCATGACTGGTGCTGAGGTTCCTGGAAAGGCTAGTTTAGGATCTTGGCTTGCTTACGGATTAGGGAGTGAAAATAACGATCTTCCCGCCTTCGTGGTGCTAACACCGAATTGGTCATCTAAGTCGGATGCTCAGGCCCTTTTTACACGGATGTGGAGCAGCGGATTTCTAGCGACCAAATATTCTGGGGTCGCACTTCGAGCGGTCGGTGATCCAGTTCTTTACATCGAGAACCCGCCGGGCGTGGATCGATCCGATCGGCGCGTTTTATTGGACGCCTTGAATCGTTTAAACCAGCGAACTCATGATCAGTTAGGTGATCCGGAGACTCTCACTCGGATTGCTCAATACGAGATGGCTTTCCGGATGCAATCGAGCGTCCCGGATCTGGTTGATTTTAAAAAGGAACCTAAGTCCACAGCCGAACTTTATGGCGAAGAAGTGAACAAGCCTGGCTCTTATGCGGCGAGCGCTTTGTTAGCTCGAAGGTTGGTTGAACGAGGCGTTCGCTGTGTGCAAATACTGCATCGAGGTTGGGATCAGCATGGCAGTTTACCGTCTGAAATCCGGGCCCAATGCAAGGACATCGATCAGGCGACAGCGGGTTTGGTGAAGGATCTTAAGTCGCGCGGCTTGTTCGAGAGTACCCTCATTGTCTGGGGTGGCGAGTTCGGTCGGACGGTTTATTCACAGGGTAAATTATCGGCAACTGATTATGGCCGAGATCATCATCCGCGCAATTTCTGCATGTGGATGGCTGGCGGTGGAATTAAGCCAGGGATTCAGTACGGAGAATCGGATGACTTTAGCTATAACGTCGCCGAGAACCCTGTACACATTAACGAAGTAAATGCCACCCTATTGCAGTGCCTCGGTATTGATCACCGTCGATTTAGTTTTAAGAGTCAGGGACTTGATCAACGCCTCACTGGAGTTGAGGAAGTGCACCCCGTGAAGGCGCTGCTTGCCTGATCAAGAAAATGAAAGGACGAGGCTAGGTGATTGAGGTCCTTTTTTGGTGCTGGTTTTGGTCAGGAGGATGGAAACGAGACCGAGGAAAGTGACGGGGTAACGGCGTGTGTTTTCGTGGTTGACCCGCTCTCGGCAATCGCCTCAGAGGATATTGGCAACTTAGGAATGAACTTGGTTGTATCCTACGGCATTCTTACGGTTTAATCACAAAAATAAATCCACCTCAGTATTGTCCTTTGGATCTCGATTCTACTTTACCATGAGCTTCTTCGCTTCGCCTCTTCGTGCGGTCTTAATTTCTCTGCTGGCTTTGTCTGCACCGTGCGTTCTCGCAGAGAATTTTCTTCATTTCCCAGCTAAAAGTGGACCTGGGCATGGAAAGAAACTAGTGCTAATTGCCGGTGACGATGAATATCGCAGCGAGGAAGGTTTGCCGATGTTGGGTAAGATTCTAAGCCAACGGCACGGATTTGATTGCACGGTCCTTTTCCCGGCAGGAATGGACGAGGTCATTAAGCCTGCGAACCACATGCTCTTATCGAATCCAGGGGCTTTAGATAAGGCGGATGCGGTGATCCTTCTTCTGCGATTTCGGACTTGGACAAGCGAAGGTTTAGAGAAGTTTGAAAAGGCCTATTTGCGCGGAGTACCGATCATTGCGCTGCGGACATCAACTCATGCGTTTGATATTGCTGAAGCCGAGTCACCTTGGAAGAAGTGGAATTGGAATAATGGATCGGGGGACTGGAAAGGTGGCTTTGGTAAGCAGGTTTTGGGAGAGACTTGGGTGAATCATCATGGCTCCCACAAGCACGAAGGTTGCCGAGGGGTGATTGTGGAATCGAACAAGAAACATGAAATTCTGCGCGGTGTACTGGATGTGTTTGCCGACAGCGACGTTTATACTGCTACTACACCGTCCGATGCCACCGTGTTGATGCTTGGGCAAGTCACCGATTCACTGACACCCGATAGCAAAGCGGTTGAAGGCAAAAAGAACACTCCAATGCAACCCATCGTTTGGTCGCGTGAGCGCAAGAATGAAAACGGGAAGGTAAATCGTATTGTCACCACTACGATGGGGGCGGCAACCGATTTGCAGAGTGAAGATCTCCGCCGTTTAATCGTTAATAGTGTTTTTTGGGGGTTGAAACTGAAAGTGCCAGCGAAGGCCAATGTCGTCTACGTAGATCCGTATTCTCCGAGCATGTATGGATTTGGCAGTGAACGGAAAAATTTTAAGGTAAGCCAACTTGATTTAGGCAAACCCTTGCCCCCTCCGACCCCTTAGTTGTGAAGGTGAGTTGTATTCTGCCTTTTTGTTGCTTCACGTAGTGCCGGGGACACCTTGTCTCCGGTTTGGCTAACTCGGCCTTGACCTTCTCTGATTGAGTTGACCAGTCGTCTGCTATCTGCGTTTTGAGTGTAAGCGTACGCCCAACCCCATGGTTCACTAGTTAGCGAAAGTAGGATATTCCGCGATCGAAGGCGGGGGGAGAAAGGTCGATCGACCGGATTAGGCTTTCGCCGGTTTCCAGTTCCAAGGCAGGAGTTCGGCAACGGTGTGGTTCG
>SIAZ01000203.1 GCA_009695405.1 Pedosphaera sp.
GGAGGCGATGAAATGGGCTGGCTGCTGCTGCGGTGTTGGCTGTGTTGGATGAGTGATCCGTAGCCAGCGATCAATCGAAAGAGGATGAACACCCAGACTCGCAGCAAAATCAGTCTTTGAGAGTCCCGAGCTTTGAATTCAGTGATTAGCAGTTGGATTTCAGCAAGACCACGCCGCTTCCGAGACGGTTTAATTGAGTTCATTCGCTCAGGCTAAACCCAAAGAAGGCGAATTGGGAACCATGGGGTTCGGCGTACGCTTACAAATGAACATCAGTTTGATTCGCGCCATCGGTCGATTCAATGTGGCTCGACAATTTATTCGTCTTGTTTGCGGAACTCATATTCATCACCCGCAGGTTCAGTATTTCCCCGCAACTGCTCTCGATATCGAGGCTGTGCCGGCCCAGGCAGTGAGCGCAGATGGGGACTTGATTGGACGAACCCCGGTGCGAATTGAAATAAAGCCTCGAGCCATCATCTTTATTCGGTCGAGTTCGTAACGGATACCAACTAAATCAGCTCGTTTGAAAAGAAGATCCACGCGTCTCGACTTTCAAAAAAGACCCTTAGGCGTATAAGATTTTGACGTCCTACCGAGGGAACAAACAGGGTGCAACCCCAATGTTCTCTTGGGAATAAAGACTCAGCCTAAAAGCGAAAAAGCGAATCAACGGTGAGGCAAATCAACGCGCCGCTTTGCGTATAGCCCGTTCTTCTTTTGCCTGTGCTTTGAGCAAATCTGTCAGCGGCTTGGAGGGCTTAAGACCGAAGGCAGCGGCGGCCGCTTTGACCGAATCAGGCCCAAATTCTTTTGAGCGTGGCATCGACTGTATCGCCAAACGCCAGTCGCGTGAGTCCGATTTCGATCGAGCTAACCAAAGAAAACCGGGTTCATCGTCAGGCCAAGCAGCACCGATCGTCGTCCATAACCGGACACCTAATGTCCCAGACACAGCCTGATCGAGTGGCGGCAATTGGGCTGCTGGAAGAGGCAACTGAATTAAATTGCACGGCAGTGGTCCTTCACGCACCGAAGCGACACCGGCACCAATAAAATAGGGTGTTTCGGTTAAGAGCACCGCTAATCCTCTCCCCTTCCCTGCTAGGGTCCCCTCAAATCGCACGGCATCTAAGCTGTTGGTTTCAAATCTTAATCCGTCGCTCGGCAGAGTGACCAAAAGTGGGGCACCCGACAAACTCGACATAGGCCAACTTCCCTTCGACAGATCAGCGGGACCTACCACCGGATAATCGACAACCTTATCCCTCATCCGCCGCCGTAAAAGCATCACCGCATCCTCTAGAGCCACCACATGATAAACCCCATCGGTCACCGGACTGGGCGGCACCAGACGAACCGTGGAGGGTGCTCCAAAAAAGCCATCTGCCGACGGTCGTGGTTTCCCTCCACTTAATCGGATCGCATGATTCAACGCCTTGACTAAAGCTTGAGCAAGAGCCTCGTTGTCCACCGCCACCCATCCATAGGGACGGTTCTTCGCACCTAGATCCTCGTTGCCACCACCCCAGACTCGGATTCCCCCGCCCCTCCCCGAATCTCCCATCCAAACTGCGTACGTCAGGCGATCTCCGGCAAAGTAAAGCCTCACATGAGTCACCTCTGGATCGAGGTCCTCAAAAGAAAACTCCGTGGTTTCTTTCATTTCTTCTCCGCCCGGAGTTCCGTCTGAGAAGATTTTTTGAATCCGAATGCGGCGCCCCAAGACGCTTCGCAATTTCATCTGGAGGCGTCCACCACCGCCGATGTTCCTAAAGTCACCGTGCTCATCTAAGGAGCGCCGGATGAAATCCATGGTATCTGGAAGTGAAGGAGTTTCTTCGCCTCTGGCCAAGAGTCCCGACAAGGCAAGAATCCAAACTAGAAAAAAAGCCCCCGGATGCGGGTGGCTCCGGAGGCTGGGGCGGCTCATTAAATCAACGTTTAAAGGCCATCGGTGCTGCTTGCGGCATCTCGTGGGCGCAAGGTTGATTGATTGGAACCTCTGGAACGAGGCTGTTCTCGGACACAATGCCGTTTTGCAACAACCACGCTTCCACTTCTTCACCGCTCACATCGGCCAACATTCGCCCATTGATTTCAATCGTGGGTTGCTTGGTCTGGCCAGTCTTTTGGACCATTTCATCGAAATGTTCCGCGTGATTGATAATATCTTTTTCCGTAAAGGTGAAATCGTATTTCTTAAACACCGCACGGACACCGGCGCTCCAACCACACCACGGCTTCAAATAGGCAGTAATCGTAGGCTTCAACATAAGGGTCATTCGCTAAACCGAGACTATCGTTCGCACGAAATGATGACAGAGGATCCACAGCACGCAACCGATAAAATCATCGGAGTACTCCCTTCATCGCTCGCCCCAGTGCCGTTACCATTCCGGCAATGGAGTGCTCGCGGGCCTCGATGTCGGGCTTTAACCCCAATGCCACGAGTGCTTTGCTGGTTTCCGGACCAATGGTGAGGGTCTGCAGCCCCGGAAAACGACGTTTCAACTCCGGTAAATCAAACCGTGCATGAAAGTTCTCAACCGTCGAAGCACTGGTAAAGGTGACCCAATCCGCACCGGTCGCTAGGAGAGATGCAGCGGCACCGGTCAAATCCTCCGTTTCAGGCTCTGTTCGATAACAGGCAACATCATCGACAATCCCTCCCAATTCTTCTAACAGTTGAGGTAATTCCGGACTGGCGACCTCGGCGCGTACGACTAAAAATCGAAGATTCTCAATGGTCTCAACCGCCGCAATCGCCGCTGAAATTTTCTTTGCCACATACTCCGACGGCATCGCATCGACCACCAAATGCAGTTCTTTTAACTTAGACGCTGTGGCGGGACCGACCGCTGCAATCCGAATATTTCCTAGGTCACGGATATCGCGAAAGGCCTTGAAAAAATAATCAAAGAAAGACGTGACTCCATTCGGACTCGTAAAAATTAACCAATCGTAGGCACCCACACCGGCTATGCCTTCGACCAAAGCCTGCAACTCGTTCGGTGGACCAATCCGAATCGTTGGAATTTCAAGAACTTCCGCTCCAAGTTCTCTTAACTGATCGGACAATTGGGATGCTTGCTCTCGGGTCCGAGTCACTACAACTCGACGTCCGTGCATAGGGCGCTTCTCAAACCAATTCAATCGACTCCGTTCGGTCACCACCCCTCCAATCACCGTTATCGCTGGACTGCTCAAGCCCGCCTTGGTCGCAACGGCTGCTAGCCCCTCCAAGGTCCCATCCACCGACCGTTGTCGCCCGGTTGTGCCCCATTGGATCATGGCCGCTGGGGTCTTTGGATCGTTACCGCCGGCAATTAGTGCCTTAGAAATTTCCTCCACCCGCTCCACGCCCATCAATACAACCTTCGTTCCTGGCATCTTTGCCACCAAATCCCAATCCACCGACGATTGAGCTTTATCTGGATTTTCATGTCCTGTTAACACCATAAAACTGGAACAATGATCTCGGTGGGTGAGCGGAATCCCTGCATAATTTAACGCCGCAGTGATTGAAGACACCCCCGGCACGACCTCGAAAGCAACCCCTTGCGTGGCAAGTTCAACCGCTTCCTCGCCTCCCCTGCCAAAGACATAAGGATCGCCACCTTTGAGTCGTATCACTGTTTTACCTTCCGCCGCTCGACTCACCAGCAATTGATTTAATTCCTCCTGCGAAAGCGCATGCGCCGCGGCCCTTTTTCCACCGTAAATCCGCTCAGCAGCTTTCGGCGCAAGAGCGAGTAATTCCGGATTCACCAAGGCGTCGTAAACTACCACATCGGCGCGCGCCAACACTTCAGCTCCACGCACGGTGATCAATCCCACATCGCCCGGTCCGGCACCGACCAAATAAACTTTACCCTTCGTTTTCATGAGCGCTAGAGCCTAAATCCCCAACCGCTCTTCACCAAGCGCGGACATCGTAAAGAGATTTTCGTCGGTGAATTCAAAAGAGGGCATCGCAAAAAGGGTGAAGTGTCAGATCGAGTGGCTTGACCTCACTGAGCGTCTGGATCAAGGGGCAAGAATCCTAACGAAAGAACCCTAACGACACTCAGCTTGTTAGTTTGATCTGGACTGTGAGAACTCCTCAGCCTCCTTTGTCCGAGTCAAAAACAAGGGCGATTACCTCCTCTGAAACTGATACCAGCCGGCCACTTTGAGGTGCAGAGGATACTAATTCCTGAACTTCCACTTGCCTCTCAGCCACAGGTCGCCAATCTCCGGCCCGTTTTAGCAATGAATTACATCATTTCACGTCGTGCTGCTACGCTGTCGCCGTCCCTTACTTTAGCCATCGATTCGAAGGCGAAAGAAATGAAGGCGCGAGGCGAAGATGTTGTTGGATTTGGTGCTGGAGAACCCGACTTCGATACCCCTCAGCATATTAAAGACGCCGCTGCGTCTGCTTTAGCTGCGGGATTTACCAAGTACACCCCCAGTTCCGGTATTCCTGAACTCCGTCAAGCCATTGCCGATAAATTCCAACGGGAAAATGGACTCTCCTATAAACCCTCTCAAATCATTGTTAGTAATGGGGGGAAACACTCCTGCTACAATGTAATCTTGGCCACTTGCCAAGAGGGCGATGAAGTGATTATTCCGGCACCTTATTGGCTCAGTTATCCAGAAATGGCCAAACTCGCTGGGGCAACTCCGGTTATTCTGGAGACCTCAGATCGTACCGAGTTTAAGGTGTCTCCAGATCAACTTCGCGCTGCTATTACCCCTCGGACTCGACTCTTTATTCTAAATTCTCCGAGTAACCCAACCGGTTCTGTTTATACTCCGGATGAAGTTAAAGCTCTCGGCGATATTTGCGTCGAAAAAGGGGTGCTGATTATGAGCGACGAAATCTACGAACACCTCACCTACGACGGTGCCGTGGTAAAGAGCGTCGCGTCCTTCAGTCAGGCACACAAAGATCATACCATCATTGTTCACGGCTTTGCTAAAGCGTGGAGTATGACCGGTTGGAGACTCGGCTTCCTCGCCGCACCAGAGCCAATCGCTAAGGCCATCGATGCTCTGCAAAGCCATAGCACCAGTAACCCCTGCTCCTTCGCCCAACGGGGGGGCGTCGCCGCTCTGACTGGTTCTCAAGATCACCTCCCCGGTTGGCTCGCAGAATACGCAAATCGCCGCACCGCAGCGTGGCAAAAACTTAACGCCATGCCAGGCGTCTCCTGCGTCAATAGTCAGGGTGCTTTTTACTTGTTCCCTAATATTTCAGGGACCGGACTCAAATCCGCTGACTTCTGCTCGCGCCTTCTCGAAGAAGAAAAGGTTGCGGCTGTCCCAGGTATTGCTTTCGGTGCCGACGATTACATCCGAATCAGTTACGCCACGAGCCTCGCTAATATCGAAAAGGGGTTAGGCCGCATGGACCGTTTCGTGCACTTAAGGGCTAAATAAAGTCCCTACCCCTCCGACAAATCAAAGTAGGCTGCCACGCCAAACGGTGACGGCAGGTCCGCTCAATCGGACCCGCTCACCACAGAGTTCAACCCCGACGATCCCTCCACGAGTACTAGCTTGATACCCAGTCAGCAGGGTTCGTCCTAGCTTGGCTCCCCAATAGGCTCCCAATGTTCCATGAGCCGAACCCGTCACCGGATCTTCTGCAACCCCCAACGCGGGCGCGAAAAAACGACTGATAAAATCGTATTTCGAGGAATCCGATGCAGCAGTCACTATCACTCCTCGTACTGGAATCTGATCGATAAAGGCTAGATTCGGCTTCAGTTGACGCACTGCGGTCGCGTCGGTGAGTTCGACTAATAAATCGTCTAGACTGCGCCCACACCAAAGCACAGACTCCCCCAATGCGGCCTCTAATCCTAGAGGCATAACACTCGGCTCAGCTGGGCGGGTAGGAAAATCCATCACAATGCGACCCTCTTGCCATTCACACTCGAGCCATCCGCTCTGGGTATGGAACCGAAGTCTTTGAGTCTTCTTCACCTCACCCATTTCCCAAAGGACATGAGCCGTCGCCAAGGTGGCGTGACCGCAGAGCGCCACCTCAACCACTGGGGTGAACCAGCGCAAATCCCAATTGCCGTCGATACGGCGCACCACAAAGGCGGTCTCAGCGAGATTCATTTCCGCAGCAACAGACTGCATCCAAGTCTCGGGAGCCGCTGACTTGAGAACACAAACAGCGGCTGGATTTCCTCGAAAACATTCCTCAGTAAAGGCGTCTACAACACAGAGCGGCACACTCATGATAATAAGGAAATCTAACGTAAGCGTACGCCCAACCTCATGGTTCCCTAGTTGCCGAAAGTAGGATATTCCGCGATCGAAGGCGGGGAAGAAAGGTCGACCGACCGGATTAGGCTTTCGCCGGTTTCCAGTTCCAAGGCAGGAGTTCGGCAACGGTATGGT
>SIAZ01000204.1 GCA_009695405.1 Pedosphaera sp.
AACGGGAACGAGGGAGGCCGGACTGCCACCGGGCCCCGGCTTCCTTCGCTTCCAAATTTCAGGGGACTTTGGGTAACACCACTTTTGAGTCAACCGGAGCATTTTCCGGCCTCGTCTTGGGTAACACCCCCTTTTGAGTTACGGCGGGGGTCGTTCTATCGCGCTAAGCGACAGGTAGTGGACAGACCGTTGACGGTCGGGGATCCGGCGTCTAAGGCTCACTCCGAATGATCACAAACCAAGCATCATCCCACTTCTCTTTGTCGTCTCCCGCTAAAATTAAAAATTCACCCCGCTTCAAAGCCTCCATTGAATGAAGCACAGTCTTTATTAACTTCGGTTCTTTACCTCCGGTAGCACTGTTCAACCGCACCTCGATTTGCCCCCCCGCAGCAGCCTTTAGATCAACTAAGCACCGATCCAGAGTCACCCGCTGCGATTCCTTTGAGTCTACGACCAATGTTTTAGCCTTGACCACCCAGTAATTTTTCCAACGCAAATGACGCAGTTTCTCCCGCGCTTTCGTGTCCAACTCCGCCATTTCTTTTCCTTCTTTATTCTCGGGTCGAACTCCATCCGTTCCCCAAGCCAACTCAACTCTCAACTTAGAGTCCGCTGCATACATCGGGAAAAAGCCACTCGAAAAGAGTGCCACGACAATCAGAAAAATACGGGGGAGAGTCATTAAATCAAAATAGGCCTAGCTAAAGAACAAATTTAATCAATCCAATGTATTGTAACGCCATCACTTTCCGAACGAAAAACAACCGCTGACGAGTCGGTTTGCATCGAGTCAAAATTAGAGGCTAACAGCGTCTCTTGACGATCGGAGCGGATTGAAACCACCACCACCACCACCGCTGCAACTCCCACGGCAGGCACCACCCATCGAAACCAATTCAATGCCGCAGATGCTGGCCTGATTTCTTTCGAAGCCTGGGCTTGATCCATCTGCCGTTTAATCTGGCTCCAATAAAATTCACGACTACTGGGAACCTTTAAATCGGGCTCATTGGTTCGCACCAACAGGCTAATCTGTCGCAAGCCTTCGACCCATTCCCGAGCCTGAGAATCGCCAGCAATCAAAGACTCCACTCCAGCACGACGGTCCGGTGATAACTCACCATCAACGTAGGCCTGCAATTCCAACTTCAAGTCACTCGTTTTCATTCAGATCGTTCCCGTTTGATACCAACCAGCAAAGTCGCCAAACGGCGACGCGCATAAAAAAGTCGGGACATAACTGTCCCCATCGAAATACCAACGCGTTTGGCAATCTCTTTATATTCTAACCCTTCAAACTCGTGGAGGACCACCACGGTCCTATGGGCTTCTGACATTTGGCCCAAAGCCTCATCAATGTGGCGGCGCAATTCCACCTGTTCCATTCCAACCGTGGGATTCGAATCAATAATTGGCATCAACCGCTCTACCCCGCCTGACTCTTCTTCCAATTCGTCAATTGATTCAACTCTGACCCTCTTTTGACGCCTTAATTGGTCCAAGCAGAGGTTTATAACAATCCGCGTCATCCATGTTGTATAACTAGAATCACCCTGAAACTGCACCAACCGTTGCCACGCCTTGACCCATGCTTCTTGGGATAATTCCAAAGCTTGATCCTCGTTACGCATCATAATCATGGCACGGGCAAAAATTTTATCTCGGTGACGAAAAATTAACTGTTCAAACGCCTCGGTAGCCCCGCATTGAGACCACTTGACCAACTCTTCGTCAGAAGCAGACGGATAATCATATTTCAACGGCGCGGGCATGGACGCGAAGGCTTGGACCGTATTCAGTGCAGATTCAAGTTATCGAAGGAAACCTTCTAGTCCCTTGGAATGACCCGAGAACTTCTCCCAAGTTTAGCCGAGAAAATATCTGTTTCACAGCTTACCCTTACTACTTGGGATTTGTCCCTCAATCCGCGGGTCCTTCTGGCAAGCAAAATCGACCGCGCGAGCGAACGCCTTAAAAAGAGCCTCAACCACATGATGAGGTTCACCACCGGTCAAAAGTTCGAGATGCAAATTACAGCGAGCTTCATTTGTGAATCCTTGGAAAAATTCTTTGGCTAAACCAAATCGAAAGCGCGAAGAGTCATCCTGTTCTCGATCTTCTAAAGAAAGACGGCGCTGCGCCAAACTGTCCATCCCGCGCCAGACTAAATGGGGGCGACCGCTGAAATCGATCACACATCGAGCTAACACTTCATCCATTGGCACATAAGCTTCGCCCGTAAATGGATTGCGAGGATCAAATCCAGTCCCATAACGACGAAGGCCCCGCTTGTCTCCAAGTGCCTGCAAAAATGCTTGTCCCAAAGCGATGCCGCAATCTTCCACGGTATGGTGAGCATCCACTTGCAGATCTCCCTTACAGCGCAATCGAAGATCGCAAACGGAATGTTTAGTGAACGCGGTCAACATGTGATCGAAGAATCCGATTCCCGTTTTCACACTCGCTTTACCTCGACCGTCGACACTCAACTTCAAGTGTATTTGGGTCTCACTGGTAACTCGATCGATCTGAGCCTCACGTTTCAGCATTGGCTACTAATCGGTAACTGGTGAACTCCATCGCAACAAGGTTTTTGTTTGACGGACGCTATTCTCACCTGAAGGTAGCGTCTTCCAATGAATCGCCGCAAATTTATAACAACCACCAGTTTGGCCTCCGCCGCCCTAATCACCTCAGGCCAATCCCTCGCCGAATCAACTGCAACCAACGGAGCGAATTCTGTTTATGAGCTCCGAGTTTATTCAATCAATCCTGGAAAGGCCTCTGCTCTCCATGATCGTTTCCGGAACCACACTCTAAAACTTTTCCGCACGCATAGCATCGAAAGCATCGGTTATTGGATGCCAGTCGACGCTGCAGACGAGCGCCTTCACTTCCTACTCCGCTATCCCAATCGTCAAGCGCGCGAAACGGCTTGGAAAGCATTCATGGCAGATCCGGAATGGAAAGCCGCCTACAAAGCCAGCGAGGCCAACGGCGGACTGGTCTCGAAAGTAGAAAATCCGTTTTTAATTCAGACGGGTTATTCGCCTGCTGTTCCTACCGGCAACGTCTCCAAAGGGGGGGTCTGGGAAATGAGAACTTACACCACACATCCAGGCCGATTAGCTCACCTCGACGCCCGTTTTCGCGACCATACACTGGGTTTGTTCGCAAAATACGGAATGGGCAATCAAGGCTACTTCCACAAAATGCCCGACCAAGCCGGAGCCGATGCCACACTCCTTTATTTCCTGACACACAAATCACAAAAAGCTGCCAAGGTTAGCTTCGGGGCATTTGGAAAAGATCCAGCTTGGAAGGAAGCTCGTGAAGCGAGCGAAAAGGCCGCTGGAGGTTCTCTCACCATCGATAAGGGCGTAAATTCGGTTTTCCTCAAGCCCACCGATTATTCCCCAACAACCTGAGGCTCCAAATATCTTTAATTTGCCCCCAGTTCTGCACTGGCCGTGGCTAAACATAGAAACACCCAGCGAAATCACTTTCGCTGGGTGTTTTTCACCGTCAAGACCGTAAAGACACCGCGCCAATTAGCGCTCTTCAAGCCGGCGAATAGCAATGTTACGGAAGGCCACTGGATCACTATGCCCTGCAAATCCGAAATGCCCCTGCTTTAACTCTTTGCCCGGATGTGCACTGTTAGCCATGTACGAAGTAACCTTGGACAAATCGGTGTCGAGAATGACGAACCCATTGAGTTCAACTCGGATCTTCGAACCTTCAACACATACTTCCTGAAAATTCCACTCGTTCGACGCACGCAGATAACCTTGGTGTGCGGCAGTCATTCCATAGGCCGACCCATGCACCTGACGCGGATCTAATTTGGCGTTGTGCTTGGTCTCGTAATCAGCGGCCAATATTTGCAATTCGGCCATACCCGCATAAGCAGGGTCTCCCTTGCCGGGATAACGGATCGCCAAGCCGTTATTACAGCCCGAAGGAACCAAAATTTCAACTCGAGCCACAAAGTCAGCAAACTCCTCTGTGGTAAATAAATGTCCGCCACGCCCCGCCTTGTAACGAATGCTACCCTCTGCCACTTCGTGATCGGCGATCGCACCTGACCACCCCGTTAGATCCTTCCCATTCCACATTTCCTTAAACCCCTCATTATTATGACTAGCTAAGACCTTATTGGCTTCCGCAGTTCCAACCTCGCGAATAAATACATTGCGCCAACGAATCTCGCCACCGTGGGTCTGCAATTGAATCGGCCCTCGAGCGGGCACCGGTACCTTGCGATCGTAGAAATTCTCCATAATCGCGTGATCGACAACTTTTTTCCCGTTGAGCCACACACTGACTCGCGAACCCACCATTAGAATCCGAAAAGCATTCCACTGACCAAACGGCTTGTCGGCCAAGACAGTAGGATCCTTACCGGGAGCCCCTGGCGAATTGTTCCAAAGCCCTCCAGAGCCTTTGTCAGCGCCGATAGTGAACTTAGATTTCTCGGTATAATCCCAGATCTGCACCTGAGGCACACCTCGCAAATAAATGCCTGAATCCGCCAATGGCACTGTCCGGTATTCAAGGAGCAACTCAAAATCTCCATACTCCTTCTCGGTGGTGGCATAAGCCCCGTTGCCGCCGTTCACTAATTCCCCGTTTTCCACATGCCAATTAGGCTTACCCGTCTTGGGATCAACTTGAGTCAATGTCTGACTCCATTTGGCAATCTGTGCAGATCGGTCGCTTTCCGACAGGGACATCAACTTCCGATGGTCATAGGTGTCTCCACCTCGAAATCCTGTTAAATCTTTCCCGTTAAAAACCTGAGTGAAATTTGGAGGCGGTTCGTTTAATGCAGCCAAGCTGGCGAATCCTCCAAGACCGAGGGCAATGAGGGTGGCTGAGGCGGCGACAAACCGTCGACGTGTAAGTGGAAAGAGAGTTTTCATTTGCGGCAAAGAGTTGGTAACAACAGGTGCTAATCGTTACCGCCTTCTAGGTCAATCCTCTGTAACATATTTGAGCAAATTGACTCTTGGACCTCAAGCTCTCTACACGGCATCCTTTCCCTATGCCTGAGCCCAAATCGGTACCCGTTGATATCCAGTCCGAAGCTTTTCTTCGCCGACTCATGCGCCGTCAGTTGATTCTTTCCAGCCTTTGTGCCGGGACTTTCCTCGTCGCCCTGATGGCTTTACCTCTGGTTAATCTGTTCGCCCCAACTCTTATGGCACATCGAATCGGAGGTTTCCCTCTTACTTGGCTGATACTCGGAGTCCTCTTCTTCCCTTTCGTCTGGGCTATCGCGTGGATTTTCATCCAACGTTCCATTCGAATGGAAGATGAAGAATCTCGTTCGGTTCGACCGCCAAAAGTGTAAACAATCCCTTACCTTAACCGATCCCATGGACTTCCTCCGGCATCTGCTCGATATCCTTTTGCATCTGCAAGATCATCTTTTTAACCTCACCCGCGACAACGGTCCGTGGATTTATGTCCTGCTGTTTGCGATCCTCTTTGCCGAAACCGGCCTCGTGGTGACCCCATTTCTTCCCGGTGATTCCCTTCTTTTTGCCGTGGGCGCGGTGGCAGCTAATCCGAAATCGGGTCTGAATGTTTGGATCGCCGGATTGACTATGATCATTGCGGCTATCTTAGGTGACACACTCAATTATTCCATCGGACGTCTTGCGGGCCGTTTTCTTACCGAGCGTTTTCCAAAAATTATCAAACCAGAATACTTGAATCGCACGCGATCGTTCTTTGATGTTTACGGTGCCAAGACGGTCGTTATCGCCCGATTTATCCCAATCGTCCGCACCTTCGCTCCGTTCGTCGCAGGAATGGGTGCCATGCACTACCGAAGATTCATGGCCTTCAACATCGGTGGAGCGATTGCTTGGGTTGTTCTTATTCTCCCAGCCGGTTGGTTTCTTGGTCAGTTCGAGTTTGTCAAAAAACGGTTCGAGATCATCGTCATTGGCATTATCTTAATTTCTCTTTTACCGGTGATTTTTGAGGCATGGAAAACACGTCGAGCGACGCCTAAACCCTAATTTATTCTAGAGCCTCGATTGCCCACAATTGAGGCCACTTTGCCAAGAGCTGAGTCAGTAAATTGATTAATGGGCCTGCTTCGATAAAACGGACAGAGAAAAGGGAGTTATTGGTTAGTTGTTTTTGAGTTCGAACTGAGCGGGTGAAAGGCCTCGGAGGGAGGTGTGACGGCGCTGGCGGTTATAGAAGATTTCAATGTAGTCGAAGATTTCGGACCTGGCGTTGGATCGGCTGGTGAACTTGCCTCGGTAGACCAATTCCAGTTTGAGGGTGCTCCAGAAGCTTTCCATTGCAGCGTTGTCGTAGCAGTTACCCCGTCGGCTCATGGAGGCAACCAAACCGGCCGCCTTCAAGG
>SIAZ01000205.1 GCA_009695405.1 Pedosphaera sp.
GATTTACAGTGTTTTAATAACTGCACGACGATACGGGTTAGATCCGGTGGCAGGGTTGACGGATGTGTTGCGGCGTATTCCCCAGGCAACGAACCATACCGTTGCCGAACTCCTGCCTTGGAACTGGAAACCGGCGAAAGCCTAATCCGGTCGGTCGACCTTTCTTCCCCGCCTTCGATCGCGGAATATCCTACTTTCGGTAACTAGGGAACCATGGGGTTCGGCGTACGCTTACTTTCATCAGTCTGATTTCGGGGTGATGCGCCCCTCTCAGACCAGTCAAAGTTTCAATAAACCACTGGCTCCGTTTCCTAGGACCACTTCAGACGTCAACTAATTCTTCCTTGTCTCAAAGCGTGGTTTCGGACCCACCGTTGCCAGTTCTCATTGCAGTAGATCCTCTCCCCGAGGCTCCACCAACTTAGCCGCCTCCCTATCGACAAATTAAACTCGCTCTCGACGTATATGCCCACGACCTCTGAGTGGTTCGCAGGGTCGATGCAACCACATCTAGCCTGCCCCATAGTTCAGGGCGAATTCATCTGGATTTGGGGATGGGGTAAAGACCCTGTGGCGTTGCGGGGTTTGGATACCATGGATGAGCGGCGGCGTGCCGGACGACCCCTAGCAGGGATGATCTCGGCGTATGGCCCGCTCGTCCGGGCGTGGATTTCCTGTAGTCTTGCCTCCCTTGCGTTTCCTTCCTCCTCAGTCCTTCAGCAGCGCATGGGCCGTCCTGAAAGTTTGTTGTTTCATCCAAGTCTTCAGCGATGCCACCTGGGTTTTGCCGCGGGCCCGCTCCAGTTCGTAGAGTCCAATTGTCAGGTTTCTCAAGACCGCCAACGTCTCGGCTGCCTGGCGGTTCTTCACCCGGCACAGGTCCTCCTCGAAGCTCACATCTCGCCGGTAGTGCACTCCGTTCTCAATGCCTGACCAGTGCCCTTGGATCAACTTTAACAACTCCTTAAAGCTCATCTGATTCTGAGTCCGGCTCGTCGCGTAATACCCAACCTTGGAGCTAGGTTTCTTGGTTGGGTTCCGAGGGATCCGCTTCCGCTTCACCGCCAAGAACTGCCAGCATCCGATCAGCCATGCATTCTCCGGGCTCACCTCCACCCGTGCGATGCGACGACGCTCGAGCCGATCAGGGTTTTTGTCCTACGAACATTCCTCCTCAGGGGGAAAATACCTGCTGGGCCTGCAGACGTTCGGCGTGGCTCAGAATCCCATCCTGATTCCCTTTGAGTCCGAAGAGATAAGTCCCCACCGAACTCCTCAACCACGCACCGGGCCGACTCCTGCTGGCAGTGCATGGCGTCGGCTTCACCGCCCGCAGCAACGGTTTGAAGTTGGGAATTTCGTTAGTCTTCTTCTCGATCGGCACCTGCTGGAGCGTCATCCGCAGGTGGTGCGTCACAGCGGAGAAGAGTTGCAACGGCTTGCCATCGCGCCGCCCGCTGCCGCGCAGCGTCTTGCTGTCCACGGCCAGTCGGGCGATGGTCGCAGGCTCCTGCGCCAGCATCCACTGGCCGATGATCGCCACCAACTAGCGCACCTCGCAGTTAGCGAGTACACGGCCAAAGTTCGTGTCGCTGGGAGAACGCCGTACGCCGTCCTTGCCTGGCCGCACGCCCATCGCCGCCAACTGGCGCTGGGTGAAGGTAGTGTTGATGGGCTCGAAGTTCTGGAAGCCAGAGCCCCCATCAAGGTGCAGACTTTCGCCATGGTCAGGACCTAGGCCTTGCGGTGGCCGCTACGCTTGTCCGGAAGGCTATGTAGGCTCTGATAGAGGCTGTGGAGAGCCGAGGTTTGAAGGGAGCAGGGACCAGTCTTCATAGCCTCGTGCTCGGCCAGGGATGCCGGGAGGCGAGCTTGGCGGAGGAGCTCGCGCCCACGTCGTTGGATCTGGCGCAGGAAGAGTTGCTTGTGCTCGCCGTGATCGAGGTAGAAGTCGCGGGAGGCGCGGCCGAAGCCGGCCGAAGCCCCGACGGGCTCGAAGCCGCAGGCCTTGTAGCATGTGCTCTGGAAGCGAGACTCATCCACGAAGCTCTCGACCAGGAGGACGAGGGCTTTTGACGACCCTGTGGAGTCGACGGGCGCGCTGGCGCGGGGACCAGTCGATCCAGTTATCACGGGCCTTGATGTGGAGGGCGGCGCTGGAAAAGAGGAGGATCGCGACGGGTTGCTCGTCAATGAAGGCGATGTAGTGGAGGGTACCTGCAACGGCCATGACTTCGGGATCATGGGGAGGGATCGAAACTTTGCTCAGTCAAAAAACTAATCCCAGCACGCCCGCGGCCAGTAAGCCATTCCAGATGAAGTGGCCCTAGATAAAAAGGGCGTGTTTTTGGGCATTATGCAATCGAGACCCTCTGGCATCTTATAGAAGGAGATTCTATTTTTGGTCTGTCATCTGCGCCGAATTAAAGAATCTAGAACAAACGCTGGCATGCATTGCTGTCGAGTTGCAGGCTTCCGGAAATCCATGAAACGAATTGTTCTTTCATTGAGCGCTTTATGCCTCGCGGCTTCGACTCTCTTAGCAGCCGACAAGTCCATCATTTTAATTGCGGGTACGCCCAGTCATGCGCCAGGCGATCATGAGTTTCGGGCTGGGTCTATTCTTTTGGCGGATTGCCTGAATCAGTTGCCTGGCATCCACGCTACCGTGGTTAGTAATGGTTGGCCCTCAGATGTCAGTCTTCTTAAATCCGCGGATGCGATCGTGGTTTTTTCCAACGGAGGTCAATCGCATCCTGCGATTAAACCGGATCGCCTTAAATTGATGAACGAACTTTCGGCCCGTGGCGTGGGCATTGGGACGGCGCATTATGGGGTCGAAGTTCCTGCCGGTGATCCGGGCTTTGCTATGCTCGACTGGACGGGTGGATACTTTGAAATGTTTTGGAGTGTGAACCCCACTTGGACGGCTGACTTTAAATCGATCCCCCAACATCCGGTGACTCGGGGCGTGAAGCCTTTTTCCATTTACGACGAGTGGTATTATCATATGCGATTTACCCCGGATCGTCGCGGTATTACTCCGATTCTCTCAGTGGTGCCACCCGCTGAAACACTGAATAGGCCTAATGGTCCACATAGCGGCAATCCCTTCGTTCGAACAGATGTCGCAAAAGGCGAACCGCAGGTGCTGATGTGGACCTATGACCGACCTAATGGAGGACGCGGGTTCGGCTTTACTGGGGGGCATTATCATAAGAATTGGGGCGAACCCAATTTTCGCCGAGTCGTTCTCAATGCTCTCCTTTGGATCGCCAAGGTGGAAGTGCCTGAAGGCGGTGTTCAATCGACGGTGACCACTAAGCAACTTTCCGCAAATCTTGATCCTAAGTGATCGCCTTCGACTCCTGAACTGAGGAGGGTCTATTTCTGTGGCTGAGATCCTGAACCAGGAGGGGCGCAATCGCTGTGGATACTGCGCTGCTCCACTGCCGGCGGAAGCTCTTTCGATAATCAAAAATGGTTTATTGTTTTGTTGTTATGGATGCCGAATCCTCGGTGAACACTCCTCTCATTTTCAAAATCCAATCCGCGATGTAACCCTCGATGACTCGGGATCGTCGCCTTGGTTTCGGATCGGCCTTGGGGCTGTCATTGCAAGTCAAACGATGGTCTTCGGATTCGCCCTTAATCTTTCTCAACCTGACAGATCAATCTGCCTTCTTTTACATGGCGGTCTTATGGCCTCCGCTCTGGCTGTTGGCGCAATCCTTGGCTGGCCTCTAGCAAGGGCCTCTTGGGAGTGTGCCTGCCGACGCACTTTTGGCGTTGAGTTCTTGTTTCTTTCCGGCGTCCTCGGAGCCTTTGCAGCTTCTGTCTGGTCTAGTATTACTGGGATCGGTGCTGTTTACTACGAGGTCGTTGCCGTCTTATTGACCGTTTATACTGCAGGCAAAAGTTTGACTGCGACCGCCCGCCGCAAGGCTTTAACTGAAACAGATCGACTCCGCCAAACTTTCGCTAGCGCGCGCCGTGAAGATGGACGTCAAGTGCCAGTGACCGAAATTATCGCTGGCGATTGTCTGCTCGTCAGACCCGGCGAACCCATTTCTGTCGACGGTAAGGTTTTGTCAGGTACCGCCTTTGTGAGGGAATCACCTCTAACGGGTGAACCAGGACCGGTCGTCAAGCGGTTCGGTGATACGGTTTTAGCGGGCAGTTTTTCAGAAGATGGGGAATTACGGATTGAGGCCTTGATCGACGGACGATCGCGTCGAATTGACAGTCTTTTAAATCAGATGGAATCGGCTAGGGGATCGCTATTAGCTACCCGAGCGCAAGGGGAAGCTGATCGTCTTGCCGCTTGGTTTCTGCCCGTTGTTCTTCTGACCTCGATCGGCACCTTTATTTTCTGGGGTCTTCAAGGAAACTGGCGCCCCGGCTTGTTTCATGCTCTTTCTGTCCTGCTGGTTGCCTGTCCCTGTGCGCTTGGGTTAGCCACGCCCTTGGGCCTCTGGCAAGCCCTCGCCACTCTTACCGCCCACGGTGTGGTTGTTCGTGAGGCCGCTACGGTGGAGCGACTAGCTGAAATTAATCGAGTTGTTTTCGATAAGACAGGAACCCTCACCGAAAGTGCGATGTCGCTGGTCGATTTTATTGCGGCGGATCCAGAGCGACGCCAAGAACTTTTTGCTGGAGTCGTTGCGATTGAAGCCCGGAGTCGGCATCCCGTCGCTCGCGCGTTTCAAAGTTTTCAGAGGGATGATGTTCCGCTTCCTGCGGTCCATGACTTCCGCGTTATTCCGGGTTGTGGCATTGAGGCTGAACTAAGCTGTGATGGTTCCGAGGGAATTCAGGAGAGTTGGCGGATTGGGACGATTGATTGGATTTGTGGATCTCTCGAAAAAGCCGATAAAATCCGTTGCGGACTCCTTTGCCAAGCGATTCCGAACTCAACAGAAATTTGGGTTTCTGTGGGAGGTGTTCTTGTCGCTATAGCCCGTGTTCGAGAGCGGATTCGCGATTCGGTTAAGGATCTCTTTGATCCCTTGCGACACTTAGGGTTATCGATCCAAATTCTTTCAGGCGATCAGCCTGACCGAGTGGGTACAACCGTAGCCGCTTTGGACAGAACGATTCCGTGGGAGGGAAGTCTCACTCCGGAAGGCAAGGCATCTCGAATTCGTGTTCTGCAAGAGGGTGACGGTCGGGTGCTTTTCGTGGGGGATGGTTTAAATGATGGCCCAGCGCTAAGAGAAGCCTATGTGGGAATGGCCTTGGCGGAGGGAGACTCACTGACTCGCGAGGCTGCAGACGCTATTATTTTGGGGACTGATCTTCGACGCGTCGTCTTCGTACTGACCTTGGCTCGGCAGGTTCGGAATTCCATTCGCGGCAATCTGCTTTTTGCCACTGTTTACAATGGACTCGGCATGCTCCTAGCCGCCACTGGGCATTTACATCCGGTGGCAGCGGCGTTGCTGATGGCAGGAAGTAGTGCGGTAGTTGGGTGGGGTGCGTGGCGACACTCCGATTGCATTCCGTCGATCGCTAACCAGTCGCCTCGTTTTCCTTGGATGTTGACGACCACCTTTGCACTTCAGGTTCCTATACTGACCTTGCTGGGAAACCTTCCCTTGAAGCAGGTCGCCGCCCTAACTCTCGGGTTTAGTTGTCTTATTTGGGCTAGTATCGTCTGGAGCCGGCGCCTGAAATTTTCGCTCGATGGCGTTGGGAGCGCCTTTATCGAGATGACTTTTTCGATGCTGGGTCCCTCGAGTTTGGGAATGTTGACTGGTTGGTGGGTGGAGGTGGATTTCGGATTGGTAATGCGAGAGGGGCACTGTCTCTGCTGTGGAGGAATGGGGCTATTTGAAGGAGGATGGAAAGTGCCTTGGATGGCTCTAGGAATGATCTCTGCTGGGTTACCTGGAATGTGGTTTAGATTGTCCCGATGGGGTGGATTTTTTGGTCGATGGCCTGCGCTTGCTTTGGTCGCCGCAGGCATGGTTTTTGGAATGAATTGGGGTGCTGTTAAGGTCCTCGAATGGATGGGCCCGATGCACCCTTGGCAGTTTTCTGGAGCTTTTTTCGGGATGATCTGCGGTATGTTACTGGGGATGGGTTTCAGTTGTGCTTTGGCCGAGGCAGGCAAGTCGATGTCCCTAAATCGCACTTCTAAAATAGTCCGATGGCAGACGAGTTAGCGAGTTGATGACAAGGTTTGGAGTCTTTAGATCGGCAATCAACGGTAAGCGTACGCCCAACCTCATGGTTCCCTAGTTGCCGAAAGTAGGATATTCCGCGATCGAAGGCGGGGAAGAAAGGTCGACCGACCGGATTAGGCTTTCGCCGGTTTCCAGTTCCAAGGCAGGAGTTCGGCAACGGTATGGTTC
>SIAZ01000206.1 GCA_009695405.1 Pedosphaera sp.
GCCTTCGTCAGACCTCTCGAAACCCTTCCCACTCTTTCTCGGAACCACTCGGTTCATTCCATCGAGCCGCAGACTGCCGTCGGTTTTTTTCCAAATTTTAATTTCAAACGTCACGTTTCAAAAAGCTCGGTTTTTGGAAGTCCCCTAAACAACTCCGGATGGACTCAATCGAACTGTCGAAGCAACCAAAATTCACGGACCACACCCTTCTATTTTAACGGCTTCCAACTGGAGATCCAACCCGTTACACTCCCATTTTATTTAGAAAAATCCATGAGCAAGCAGTTCTTCCCAAAGATTAACCGTATCGCCTTCGAAGGTCCGGATTCCAAAAATCCTCTGGCGTTCAAACACTATGACGCCGCTGAGTTAGTGGAGGGGAAACCGATGAAGGATCATCTCCGCTTCGCAGCAGTTTATTGGCATACAATGCGTGGCACTGGCGGCGATATGTTCGGTTGGGAAACCGCCGATCGGCCTTGGAATGCCGGAGAATGCACCGCCAAAGAGGCCATCAGTCGAGCACGCGCTTTCTTCGAATTTGCCACAAAACTAGGCGTTCCCTACTATTGCTGGCATGATCGGGACCTCGCCTCGCACGGGCGAAATCTGAAGGAAGCCAATGCTCAATTTGATACGGTGGGTCGCGAGCTAAAAAAACTTCAGGCCGATACTGGGCTTCGACTCCTCTGGGGTACGGCTCAGAATTTCGTTCATCCTCGCTACATGCACGGTGCTGCAACCAGTCCCAACGCCGATGCTTTTTGCTTCGCTGCCGCGCAGGTCAAAAAAGCAATGGAATGGACCCACGAACTCAAGGGTGAAGGCTACGTATTCTGGGGCGGTCGCGAAGGGTATTCAACCCTACTTAACACCGATATGAAGCGAGAACTCGATCACCTCGGACGCTTCATGCATATGGCCGTCGATTACAAAAAGAAGATTGCTCTGACGAGCCCCTTCTGCATTGAACCGAAACCGAAAGAACCAACCAAACACCAATACGATAGCGACGCTGCATCGTGTCTCAACTTCCTCCGGGAATACGGTCTTCTCGAACACTTTAAGCTCAATCTCGAAGTCAATCACGCTTGGCTCGCGGGTAAGACGATGGAACACGAACTCGAGGTCGCCGGCGCCGCTGGGGCTCTAGGCTCTATCGACGCCAATATGGGAGATTATTTTCTCGGTTGGGATACCGACCAATTTCCCACCGACCTCTACTTAACTGCCAAAACTATGCTCAGCATCTTGAAGTATGGCGGCCTAACCACTGGTGGAGTCAATTTCGACGCCAAGGTTCGTCGCGAAAGTTTCCAACTCGACGATTTATTTATCGCTCATATCGCGGGCATGGATGCCTTTGCTCGCGGACTAAAGATCGCGGCTGCAATCCGCAAGGATGGGCGTATCGGCACCTTCGTCCAGAATCGTTACCGCACTTGGGATACAGGCATCGGTGCCAAAATTGAATCAGGTAAAGCCTCTTTCGCTGACTGCGAAAAACACGCGCTTGCCCTCGGTAATGTAACCGGCTTGGAATCCGGTCGTCAGGAATTACTCGAGGCTATCCTCAACGACTTCATCTGATTCTGTCGCCAACGGCTTCTACAAGGCCACCGGCTTACGGCGCGATGGACACTCTCCACCGCGCCCTTTTTATTTCTGCACTCTTTCAATTTCGGTTTTGATCTCAATTCAGCTTCACTACACACCCCATGAGCAAGCGGTTCTATCTCACCACCGCGATCGACTATGTCAACGGCGCGCCTCATCTCGGTCACGCCTACGAAAAAGTTGTCGCCGATGTGATCGCACGATTTCACCGTAGCATCGGTGATTCCGTCTTCTTCCTGACTGGCTTGGACGAACACGGTCAAAAGGTCCAACTCGCCGCGCAGCAGGAAGGACAGTCACCTCAGCTCTACTGCGACACACTTGCCAATCAATGGTCAGCCTTTGTCGATCGCCTCAATCTCAGTCACGACGACTTCGTTCGTACCACTCAACCGCGCCATTCCTGCGTAGTCCAAGCCCTGCTTCACCAACTCAATGACGCCGGACATTTTTACAAAGCTGCCTACACCGGTTTTTATTCGGTTAAAGAAGAAACTTTTCTGACCGAAAAAGACCGCAATCCCGATGGCACCTGGGATGCTCGATGGGGGCAGGTCAATGAATTGATCGAAGAAAACTGGTACTTTCGTATGGGGGTACATCAGCAGTGGCTCCTTCAACATATCGAGACTCACCCTGACTTCATTCAACCGGATTATCGACGCAATGAAGTCCTCGGATTCCTCCGATCTCAGGTCCTCGGTGACCTCTGTATCACCCGCCCTGAATCGCGCCTTTCTTGGGGTATTCCCCTTCCCTTCGACCCCGGCTTCGTCACCTACGTCTGGTTTGATGCCTTGGTTAATTATTTCTCGGTACCCGCCTCACTGGGAGATTCCCAAGCGACCGGCCCACTCGGTGCTCGCTATCCAGTTCGGCCAACCTCACTGGAAGTTTGGCCCGCTGATATTCATTTTGTCGGTAAAGACATCCTAAAATTTCACGCTGTCTACTGGCCAATTATGCTCCACACCCTTAGGGCGGCCCTTCCCAAGACTATTTTGGTCCACGGATGGTGGCAAAAAGACGGCCAAAAACTAAGCAAGAGCACGGGTAATGTCGTCGACCCACTCAGCGTAATCGACGAATGGGGTGTCGACGCTTTCCGTTACTATATGACCCGAGAGCTCGGAATCGGTCCCGACGGCAACTGGACCGACGACAGCTTCAAAGCACGCTATAACTCAGAGTTAGCCAATGGTCTGGGCAATCTTCTGAACCGCGCCGTTAATATGCTCAATAAATACCGCGCTGGAATCGTGCCCCTGCCAACCCCAACACTTGCGTCTGAAGTTCAGACGTCCGTTGAATCCACTCGGCTTGCCTACCTTCGCCATGATCCACAAGAAGCCTTGATCGCCACTTGGACCTTGGTCAATCGAGCCAATCTGTTCGTCGAACAAACTCGCCCCTTCACCCTTGCCAAAGATCCCTCCAAGGCCTCTGAACTGAACGATGTTCTCTATAATTTAATCGAGGTCTGCCGAATCCTTGCCGTTCTCATCTGGCCGGTGATGCCTACGATTGCAGTAAAGATCTACGACCAACTCAAAGCCTCTGGGGAACCCTCAAATTGGCAAAATAGTGCTTGGGGCGGATTGACCGAAGGGCATCAAATCGGTGAGCCACTGCCTCTATTTCCTCGAAAGGATTTACCTCCAAAAAAATAGCTGCCGATTGACCGCTCTGCCCCACTCCAAGATTGGTCTCCACTCAAGGATTAACTGGAATTGGGCCAAGGAGACTTTCCTTGCTTTAAGGTACTTTTACTTTGGCCAACAGGATCTTCACCAAGCTCTCTGTGCCCACCTCATCCGCCTCGGCCTCATAGGTCAGGAGAATGCGGTGACGCAACACATCGGTGGCAATCAGTTTCACGTCATCCGGTGTCACGTGATCCCGCCCTTCGATTAAGGCACAAGCCCGCGCCGCAAGGGTCAGATTTATCGTCGCCCGAGGACTCGCCCCGATCCGTACAAATCGTTTTAATTCTGGCGCGACACCGGTACCCGCAGCAGCCTCTCGTGTCGCCACTACTAACCTCACAATGTAATCACGAACCAATGGGTCGACGCGGATGCCATTCAAAAGGGCTTGATAAGCCATAATTTCCTTCGGCGACACCACAGAATCGACGATGATCTCCGGACGCGTCGTGGCCATGCGGTCCAGAATGATTAACTCCTCAGTTGCGGTCGGATACCCCACCACTACCTTCAACATAAACCGATCCATCTGAGCTTCAGGCAAAGGATAAGTCCCTTCCTGTTCAATCGGATTCTGAGTGGCTAAAACCAAAAACGGTTCCGGTGAGGGCCAAGTCTTATCGCCGATGGTGACTTGACGTTCCTGCATCGCTTCCAAGAGCGCCGATTGAACCTTACTGGGTGCGCGATTAATCTCATCGGCCAAAATTAAATTTGCAAAAATCGGGCCCTGCCGAGTCGAGTAGGTCCCTTGCAAGGGATCATAAATAAGCGTGCCAGTAATATCGCCGGGTAAGAGGTCAGGGGTGAATTGAATACGCGAAAATTTACAATGGGTCGCCCGAGCCAAAGTGCTCACACTGGCCGTCTTGGCTAAACCCGGCAAACCCTCCAGCAAAATATGCCCTCCACCCACCATTCCCACTAGCAACCGATGGATTAACTCATGCTGCCCGACAATCACTTTCCCCATTTCGGAACGGACCCGCACAAGATGCTCACTGGCGGTCTTAAGTGAATCAATAAAGGAAGTTAAAGGGGAATCTGTCATAGGAATAAAACCAGAACAAAATCCAAGCAGTAATCGAGCCCTCAAGTCCAGCTTAGGGATTGATTGGGGTCGGATTACCCAAACTCATTCATCTGCGACATGCCCTTGTTCAGAAGATTATTCGATTCGACTTTTGACTAATAATTGAGGGCACATCGTGTAAAAAACAACGGGCCAGCGCCCATGCGGTCACTCAGCGGTTCGATATTCCGGCGCCCCATCAACGCCGGCAACCTCCAAATCTTTGGCTGAATCCGTCGGCAATGTCCCTCAGCAAATCAAGTTGGAGCCATCAACGGTCACCTCAACCTCATCCAAAAAAAGACGCCCTAAGACGTCTTCTTTACTTGCGGTGAATTTAACCCACCGCTGAAGGAATTAGTGGGTTCACCGCAGAGAGCCTAATCCTTTCAGCAGTCCGCTTTGGCGGGAAATCCAAACTCGACCAGCCCCTTTTCTATGATCAACGAAACAATGGCCCACGTTACAATGCGCCTATCGCCTCGATTTCCTTGAGTAAAACAGTGACTTGCTCTGCCCCCAGATTCCGCAGCGGTAGTCGTACCGGGCCCATTGGGATTCCCCGATAGGTGAGCACCGCTTTGAGTGACGGAAGGTAGCCGCGGCGTGAAAGCACATCGACTAAGCTGACAGATTGAAGTTGGGCCACCCGAGCCGTTTCAAAATCCCCATTGGCTGCTGCCGCCAGCATCCGACGATAGAGTGGTGCGGCAATATTGTAGGTGGACCCAACCGCACCCGTCGCTCCAAACCCGAGGGCGGCGAGCAGGATTTCGTCAGAACCAAAAAAGAGCTCGAGTCGGCCCGCAGCAACCGCGACGCAACGTTGAAATAAAGGCAGATCGGAATTGCTATATTTCAACCCACCAAACGAGGGAATTCTTTCCATAGCCTCAGAAAGGAATCGGTCGGTTGGCAAATGGATACCGGTGATACTCGGGATCTCATAGTAATAGAAGGGAAGCTCTGGAGCGGCAGCAGCAATTTGGGCGCAGCAATCGACTAATAGACGTGTATCGGTTGGTCGAAAATAGCACGGAGCGACGGCGGCAATTCCGTCGGCATGCAGTTTTCTCGCTTGATCCGCCATTCGACAGGCATCGGCAAGGCAGTTGGACCCCACATGGATAATTCGTCTCAATGAACTTCCCTGAAGCACCTCGCACCAACGGGCAGCAAGCTGCTGTCGTTCTTCAAGAGTCAGAGAAGCCGACTCGCCGGTAGTGCCTCCAATAAAAACACCGCTCACACCGTCGGCAACAAGTTGAGTGGCTTGCTTTTCCACACCATCGAGATTGAGTGAACCATCGGTGCTCAGTGGTGTGAGCGGCGCGGCAATTAAAGGAATTGTCGGACTAAAGAAGGGCGTGGCGATCATACGCTGTCAGTAAGTAGAATTGAGAGAGTGTTGCTGTTCAAAGAAATGAGCTCGACCTGTTTCCAGGCAAGAACCAAAGGCTCTAATTAAATCGGACTGCTATTAAGGAACAGGAATAGTTGCATGGAAAACAAAACCTTCAGCGGGATATCCGAGACGATGCAAGATAGGAATGATCCTAGGCTCGGTTCTGATCTAGTTCAGGTTCGATTCTGATGACCGATGAAGTTGGGATAAAAGCGTGCAATCTGTGGCCATTCCTCGTCCAAAAGCAGTGCTCTTGAACTGAGACTTCGGCTCAGCTTGGAGCTACCAGAAGTCGGTCGTTGGCTTCCTGACCTGGGCTGGTAAAAAAGCTTCTATGCCCATTGCTGCCATCCAGTCTCAGGATGCTCGCGCTTACATCGATAGCCTCCAGAGCGCCAACTACGCCAGTAAGACTGTCTCAGTGTATGGCAAGGTGCTCCGCTCGGCATTCAAGCAGGCCGTGACCGACGGACTGATCCCAAACAACCCGTTTGCTGCCGCCATTCCCAAGGTCACCAAGGTCGCTGGGAAAACCAACCG
>SIAZ01000207.1 GCA_009695405.1 Pedosphaera sp.
AACAGTTTCAGCGCCGTCTCCGGGGCTGTGGTCAGTTCTGGAGCCGCCCCGGCCTTACCCATCTCCTTCAACTCTGCGTCTTGGTCAAAAACAAGGACGATCACCTCCTCTGGAACTGATTCTTACCGTCAACTTGTGAATGCACGGTTCTTGCCCTGCGGGGGATTACCCCTTCAGTGATCGCGCAGCTGGATGACAGGCAAGACCATTACTTTGATGCCGAGGAAGAATTGGTGACCGGCTTAATCGATGTTATCTCCGACGAGATCACCACTTGGCCTTTGCCGAAATGGGCCGCAATCCGTTCCGAGGCCCCGTGCGATCAGGAAACAACGCTTCTTAGGATCTTGGAAGCCATTGGACCAGTCACCGTCAAAAACCGGCACGCGTTCGATTGCCGTTTGGGCGTTTGGCTACGGACCAACGTCCATCAATTCTAATTTTTACCGTCTCGCAGAGTCGGCTCCTTATGGTGGGTACGGACCCTTGCCGGTGACCGGTACAGTTGCCGGCAAGGGTCTTGATTTTGAAACAACAACAGCGCCAAAAACATCACTGAGCTGCGTCAGGCCATTGAGGCTTTCATCGCCGCTTACAATCCAAAGGCCAAACCGTTCAAATGGCGGAAGCGAGAAGTGAAGGGATCTCAGTTGCAGAATACTATCGTTAATCTTCGCATTTAAACACTAGCTCCCATGCCATCTATAAATTGGTTCGCAGGATCGGTCGACCTTTCTCCCTCCCGCCTTCGATCGCGGGATATCCTACTTTCGGTAACTAGGAAACTATGGAGTTGGTCGTACGCTGATGCTAAGAGAGCTTCAGCGTCCGAGTTTGACTGACTTAAATAGCGAAGTCGTTGTACTCGGGTTTTACCGTTTCAATAGGAGGTTGAAGCATACCAGCGGCGACTGTGGCGTTGGTACCTTGTTCGATGAGAATGAAGGAACCGGTTAGGCGATTGGAGGTGTAGCCATCGAATATAAGAGGTTTGGCCGTTTGAATTCGAACATCGCCGATGTCGTTCATGACTAATTCATCCGGATTGGGTTCGGAATCAAAGGTTCGAATGTTGGTCCGACTTTCTAGCGAAGTAATGATTGCTTGGACCGTCTGAGTTGAATGTTTGAGGAAATATTTTCGCTCTTTTTGAAGGGGGCGAGAATTCATCCAACAGACTTTTGCTTGAAGATCGCTCGCCATTCCCGGAAGGGCGTCGAGACCGACAATCATATCTCCACGACTGACATCGATATCATCGCTGAGTTGAACGGTGACACTCTGAGGGCAGAAAGCTTCGTCAATAGGGCCATTGAGCGTCCAGATTTGTTTAATCGTAGTTTTGACTCCACTGGGTAAAATCATGATTTTTTGGCCGGTGCGTAGAATACCGCCGGCAATTTGCCCGCTGAGACCGCGGAAATCATGGAGGTCGGCATTGGTGGGATCATTAGGGCGATTGACCCATTGAACCGGAAAACGCAGTCCATTAAGATTCCAGTCACTAGCGATGTGAATGGTTTCTAAGTGGCCAAGGAGAGTCGGGCCGACATACCAAGGGGTGTGATGCGATGGTTCGACAACATTGTCTCCGTTGAGGGCACTAATCGGTATAAACTTAACATCCTTTATATCGAGTAAGGGAAGAAAGGTCTCAAATTCATCTCGGATTTCGAGGAAACGCGCTTCAGACCAACCCACGAGATCCATTTTATTGATAGCGATGACCAAATGAGGAATCCGGAGAAGAGAGGCGATGTAGGTGTGGCGCCTTGATTGTTCGATTACCCCTAATCGAGCGTCGACGAGGACGATGGAAAGGTTAGCTGTAGAAACACCGGTGACCATGTTGCGAGTGTACTGCACATGGCCGGGGGTATCGGCGACGATAAATTTTCTTCGAGGCGTGGCGAAATATCGGTAGGCGACATCGATGGTAATCCCTTGCTCGCGTTCGGCGCGTAAACCGTCAGTCAGATTGGCCAGATTGATCTGCCCGCCACCGGTAATATCGGCCGAACGTTCGAAAGCCTCCAATTGATCTTCCATGATCGATTTGGAGTCATAAAGAAGTCGCCCAATCAGGGTAGATTTACCGTCGTCGACGGAGCCGCAAGTGTTGAAGCGGAGGAGTGCGATCGGATGAGGAATGGGAGACATGAACGGAGTAGAAAAATAAAAAGAGAGAGGCGATGGGCGCGCACTTAAAAACGGGGGCGGCTAATGGATCTAGTGAGAAGGCGAGGTGCTGAGAGGTTGAAAAGGCTTTTTGAATGCCTCATTGAATTCGTAACCGCCCTTGAAATCTTCGCGCGAGTCGTTGGAGGTCTTTTTAAGGATTTGATAATCGATCATATTAAAGACGATTTCGCCGAAATCTTCACAGCGATAAATTCCCCATTCTTGGAGGACGAGTTGGGTCATTGGGCCATATTGTTTCAGGGCAAATTCGCGAATTCCATCGAGGAGTTCTTGTCCTGAGACATGGCGTGCGGCGTTGGGTGAGCGTTTAATCTGTCGTTGGGTGAATTCGAGTGCCTCGCGCAAGAACTCATAGGAGTCCCGAGTGTACCGAGAATCATTGGCTAACAGCGAGCTGAGCAGATCTTTTTTTGGGGTTTGGTCCATGCGTGATAGGGTGACAGTCAGTCTTTACATTCAGTGGGTAACTCCGCTCGGGAGATTGGTAGCGAGATGCGGCAAAGGAGGCAAGGGATGGACTGGCTGGGTCTGAATCCATAGGCGTCCAACGATTCCCAAAAGGAGAACGGCGGTTATCACCCAAAGGACTCGGTGTTCGGTGGGGGTTAGGTATTTCACATGTCGCGCAGCAGCGGGATCAAGCCACCACAATATTGACCATTTTACGGGGGACGACGATGAGTTTTCGAATTGTTTTTCCCTCAAGAAAAGGCAGTGTCTTTTCGGCACTCAAGGCGGCTTTTTCGATATCGGCTTGAGAAGCATCGACAGGGACTCGTATAACATCGCGGAGTTTGCCATTCACTTGAACGGGTAGTTCCAGTTCAGTTTCGATCAGTAGAGTGGGATCGAATTGGGGCCACGGTGCGTAGGACAGCGAGGTTGGAGGCGAGAATATATCCAATCGCCCCCAAAGTTCTTCGACGATATGCGGTGCAAAAGGAGCGAGAAGCTGAAGGAAGGTCTGGAGAACCGAGACGGGTTTTACCTCCCAAGTGATGGCTGAATTGACAAAGACCATCATGGCAGAAATGGCGGTATTAAATTGAAGATGATCGAGGTCGTAAGTGACCTTGCGGATGCATTCATGCAGGGTCTTCAGTTGTGCTGGTGTGGCAGAAACTGCACGAATAGCCTTGGAAATCTGAAGTTCTTGAAGCAATTCCTCGCTTCGATCCTGTTGTGGCGCGAGAGCTTCGAGTTGTTCAAAAGCCGTTTCCGATGTTTCATCGATGAATAAACGCCAAACACGTCCAAGGAACCGATAGACACCTTCAACACCTTTGGTGTTCCAAGGCTTTGTATCTTGGAGCGGTCCCATAAACATCTCATAAAGTCGGAAGGCATCGGCCCCGTACTCGACGAGGACGTCATCTGGGTTGACCACATTACCTCGAGACTTGGACATTTTTTGGCCGTCTTCACCTTGAATGAGCCCTTGATTGACCAGTTTAAAGAACGGTTCAGAAGTGGACACATGTCCAAGATCAAAGAGAACTTTGTGCCAGAATCGTGCGTAGAGTAGATGCAGAACGGCGTGTTCTGTCCCGCCGACATAGAGGTCAACCCCTGGGGTTGCTTGGGAGGTTTGGGTCGTGCCCATCCAGTAAGATTCCGCAGGGTGACCGACGAACCCAGTGTTGTTGTTGTTGTCGAGGTAGCGGAGGTAATACCAACAGGAACCCGCCCATTGCGGCATGGTATTGGTTTCGCGAAGCGACCCGTCCGGTAGCGTTAACCAGTCGACGGCCCGAGCCAGAGGCGGTTGGCCATCGGCGGTGGGCTTGTAGTCCTCCAGTTGGGGCGGGAGCAGTGGCAATTGGTGAGGTTCCAAAGCCTCGTGGTAGAGGGTTCCGTCGTCATCTTTTTTCCAAACAATAGGGAAAGGTTCACCCCAATAGCGTTGGCGACTGAAGAGCCAATCGCGCAGTTTATAATTAATCGTTCGAGCACCGCGCCCCGAGGATTCGAGCCAGTCAGTAATCTTCTGTTTGGCTGCACGCGTTGGAAGACCGTCGAGATGGATTTCGGCACTGCTCGAATGGAGGGACGTCCCTTCATCACAGAACCCTTGCCACTGGGTTTTAGAGTCCGGAGGTTGAACAACCTGAATGATCGGAAGATCAAATTTTTGCGCAAATTCTAAGTCCCGTTGGTCGTGAGCGGGAACCGCCATAATGGCACCGGTACCATAAGTCGCTAGGACGTAGTCGGCGATCCAGACGGGAATTTCTGCGCCGCTGACTGGATTAAGGGCGTAGGCACCCGTCCAGACCCCGGACTTTTCCTTAGATAACTCAGTCCGTTCGAGATCCGATTTGCGAGTGACCTCTGTTTGATAGGCTTGGACAGCGGCGCGTTGAGCGGCAGTGGTGATTTGTTGAACCAATCGATGTTCTGGGGCCAGCACCATGTAGGTAGCGCCGAAGAGAGTGTCGGGGCGAGTCGTGAAAACACGGACTTTCTCTGAATGACCGGCGAGTCGAAAATCGACTTCGGCACCTTCACTTCGGCCGATCCAATTTCTCTGCATTTCCTTGAGAGAATCGGACCATTCGATGGTGTTAAGATCCTCGAGAAGACGTTCGGCAAAGGCAGTAATACGGAGTTTCCATTGTCGCATGGGTTTGCGAACAACGGGATGACCGCCGACTTCACTTTTACCATCAATCACCTCCTCATTGGAGAGGACCGTACCGAGTTCTGGGCACCAGTTAACCGGCGCTTCTGAGATAAAGGCGAGCCGTTGAGAGTCACAATAGGTCCGACGTTGGGCCTTGGACTCCACCCCCTGGGGATAGGTGAGCGATGAGATCGGTTCCGCGCGACGTGTGGCGGGATTGAACCAAGAATTATAGATTTGAAGGAAGATCCATTGGGTCCAACGAAAATAGCTTGGATCGGTTGTATTAACCTCGCGAGACCAGTCGTAACTAAAGCCCAATGACTGAATTTGACGGGTGAAATTAGCAATGTTTTGTTCGGTAGTAATTCGAGGGTGCTGACCTGTGCGGACCGCATATTGTTCTGCGGGTAAACCAAAAGCATCCCAACCCATAGGGTGAAGCACATTGAAACCCAAAGAGCGCCGGTAGCGAGCAAGGATGTCTGTCGCTGTGTAACCCTCTGGATGGCCCACATGCAACCCCGCACCAGACGGGTAGGGAAACATATCTAGTATATAGTATTTGGGCGGTAACGACTCAGCACTCGGGGATTGTCCTCCGAGACGGTGTCGAATTCCGAAGGGATGAGACTCCGGAATGGAATCGCCTGGATTCCAAGCGCGATAGGTTTGATGTGCCGCCCATTGGCGCTGCCACTTAGGTTCAATCCGGTGGAACGGATATTGCCGCCTCGACATAAAGTGGGTGGATCTTAGAGACAGATCGTCAGCGGCGCAATCTGGGAGGCGATCCGTCGATGTGTTTGTGTTCGTGAGAAGGGAACAGTAATTCGATTCAGCTTTTGCTCAAATCGATGTCATTTAACAAAAATAAGGTCAAAGCACCCCGACGCAGCGAAGAAGTGTTTCTTGGACGGTACGTTCGGTTGCGAGAGAAACGGCGAGAGGATTTCCTGAGCGGATGCTTTGCGCTAGCTCGTGCAATTCACCGAGATAACGCTGAAATCGAGGAAGAGAAACTGTTGATCGTCCCTTGGGGAGATCTGTCACCGGTGCCGCTAGATCAATGCTCAGATGAGGCGGTTCGATCGGTTGAAGAAGTGCATTACCTCGGGTCCCACAGAATTCAAACGAGCGGTTTTCGTTGGTATTATGGCGTTGAGCGGTACTAGTAATGACCACTGTTGTGCGAGTGAATTCCAGTATCGCGACCGTCGTATCGGCCAGTTTATCGGTCTTTGCTGAGGAGGATGTTCGGAGAAATGGAGTCACGCGGTCGGGGCGTCCGAGAAGTCGGACAACGGTATCAATGACATGTGAGCCTAGTTCGAAAAGTACGCCACCGGTGCATTCACAAGTTGTCGGTGAATGAGCTGGACTACCGGTGGCAAAGAGCTCATAAAGCAGGGCGTGCTTAAAGAACTAGTATTGCAAGGGCGACGGATGGGATCTGAGGAAGTGGAGTGGTTACGGAGATGGATTGAGG
>SIAZ01000208.1 GCA_009695405.1 Pedosphaera sp.
GCTCCTCAATCCATCTCCGTAACCACTCCACTTCCTCAGATCCCATCCGTCGCCCTTGCAATACTAGTTCTTTAAGCACGCCCTGCTTTATGAGCTCTTTGCCACCGGTAGTCCAGCTCATTCACCGACAACTTGTGAATGCACCGGTTTAAACATTGCAGAAAAATGGTATCTTGACACCTCGACCCCGAGTGTGGTCTCTTCCAACTCCCGTTTCGGGAAAGTTTTTTATGTACGCTGTTTTGGAGACTGGCGGTAAGCAATACCGCGTGACCCCAGGCGAGACGCTCGATATCGAGCGTCTCGCCCTTGATGCTGGGCAATCTCACACCTTTGACCGAGTTCTCTTGGTCAGTAAGGACGATGTTGTTACGGTAGGATCCCCCTTAGTGGCAGGTGCCTCAGTGAAGGTAGACATTCTCACCCACAAACGTGGCGTGAAAGTGATTGCCTTCAAGATGCGCCGCCGCAAAGGATATCATCGCAAGGTCGGTCATCGTCAGGAATTGACGGTTATCAAGGTCACAGAAATTACCGCTTAATCCCCTATAATAAAACGTTATGGCCCACAAAAAAGGTCAAGGTAGTTCTAGAAACGGTCGCGACAGCGTCAGCAAGCGACTTGGCGTCAAAGCCTTTGGCTCAGAACTCGTCAGTGCCGGTAGCATTATCGTTCGCCAGAACGGTTCTAAATTTAACGCAGGATTGAACGTCGGTGTCGGCCGCGATTGGACCTTGTTTGCTAAGGCAGACGGTAAGGTCTTGTTCGACAAAGGCGGCCGCCGCGTCAATATCGTTCCCACTCTCGCTCCTGCTGAGGTCGCTAATTCAGTTTCCGCAAATTAAGACCTCTGGGTTTTCCCTCTGGTCCACTGGGCGAGGCGTGGTGCCTCGCCTTTTTCTTTTTATCTGACAGGCTTCTCATGTTCGTCGACGAAATCAAGGTGTTTGCCCGTGCAGGTCACGGTGGCAAGGGTGCGGTGGCCTTCCATCGTGAGGCTTATGTGCCCAAGGGTGGCCCCAGTGGAGGTAATGGCGGACGTGGCGGTGACGTCATCCTAGAGGCCGATCACGACCTTAATAACCTCATTCAACAGTTCTTTGTCTCTCGACTCTTAGCTCAAGTTGGGCAAGGTGGGATGGGCAAAGGAATGGATGGCAAGGCGGGCAAAGATTTAATTATCAAGGTGCCCTGCGGCACCCTCGTATGGAAGCCTGTCAAGCCCCCTGAATTACCTCAAGGGGTCACAAGCTCGGAGGAAGACGAGGAGGATTTAATCCCCTTGCCCAAATCCAAGCGACAAGTCATCCGAGCTTCAGGAAATATTCAGGCCGTAGAGATTGATTTGGGGGCCGGAACCGTGGGCGGAACAGCGCGGCAACGCACCGAGAAAGGGGAATTAGTGTGTGACCTCACTGAGAATGGTCAGCGCTTTATCCTCTGCAAAGGTGGGCGGGGCGGATTGGGAAACCGAAATTTTGCGACATCCATTCGACAAGCTCCGAGATTTGCTCAACCCGGCGAAGTAGGCGAAGAAGGCGATTTTCTCTTTGAATTGAGAATGGTCGCCGAGGTGGGTTTGGTCGGCTATCCCAATGCTGGGAAATCGACCCTCTTGACCGCAGTCTCTCATGCTCGCCCAAAAATTGCGGCTTATCCCTTCACGACACTCACGCCTCAAGTCGGTATTTTGGAGTATCCTGATTTTGCTCGTTTAACCCTCTGCGACGTACCGGGACTAATTGCTGGGGCTCACGAAAATATCGGATTAGGGCAAGCGTTCCTCCGCCACATTGCGCGCTGTAAAGTATTAGTCATTCTGTTAGATATGGCTGGGACTGATAACCGCGCCCCGTGGGATGATTATAAGAGCCTCTTGGAGGAGTTAGAACTGTACGATCCAGAATTATTAGGTCGCCCACGATTGGTGGTCTCTAATAAAATTGATGAACCACAGGCTTTGGTGAATCTAAAAACCTTTAAACGGAAAATTCCAAAGACATCTATCCTATCAATTTCGGCAGCCTTCGACCAAGGAATACCGGAGTTTCGTCAACGTATTCGTGAGATGGTAGAAACGGCGGAACCGGGGAGTGTGCGCCCCTAATCGCTTTGGATTTATTTCACTGATACTATCCAGATGGGGGCACTAGACGTGTATTGACGCTTGGTGTCCGGTGGAGGTTTTCTTTAACCTGTTACCGCTATGCCTCGCCTTGTTTTTGATATCGAAACGTCGGCTGTTGGATTGGAAAACTTTGATTCCATCCAGCAGGAGTACTTATTCCGTGAGGCGGAACGTCAACCGACTTCGGAGGATCATTCCCGCAAAAAGGCCGAAATTTTTCAACAGTTTAGCCTTTGGCCTTTTACCGCTCAGGTGGTCTGTATCGCTATGATCAATGCCGATTCTGGCAAAGGCCAAGTGCTGTATCAGGCTGATGATTTCGACGAGGACTCCCTCGAAACAGCAGGAGACGCTGTGGAATTTGCGCCCCAAGTGGATGAAGTCGAATTACTGACCGCCTTCTGGGATGTCGCAAAAAAATACGATTCAATTGTGACCTTTAATGGTCGAGGATTTGATGTTCCCTTTCTTTACTTGCGATCCGCGCTCCTCAATGTGCCGATCACCCGAAAAGATTGGCTCGGCTATTGCTACCAGACCGAGCCACATTGTGATCTAGCGGAACAATTTTCTTTCTACAATGTGAGTGGTCGCGAAGGCGCAGCGCGGAAGTTTAATCTCGATTTTTACTGCAAAGCTTTCGGTATTCCTTCGCCTAAGGAAATGGGGATTACCGGCATGGATATTAGTGCCTTATTAGCCGATGGGCGTCATCGAGATATTGCCGATTATTGTCTGCGAGATGTGGTCGCCACCGTCGAACTATATCGGATATGGCGCGAGCGTTTGATGGGTATCAAATAAGGATCGTCGCGCCTCAGTCGAGCCCCACCATTAGCCTATCGTCTGCCAACGGCGGGCTTTCAGTTCGAAACGCGGTAGAGAACCGTGAATGACGGGCACAACAGTAACCCGAAGCGCGAGCGAATACTGAACGCACTGAGCCACAGCAAGGGCGACGGAAGTGTCTCCCTCAAGTTCAATCGAGAGTTCGATCAGGCTGGCTCGTCGATCAACCGTGACCCGATATTCAGCGGTACCTTCGACCTTACGTATTAAGGCATCCAAGGCTGAGGGATAAACATTGACCCCACGGACCACCACCATGTCATCGACCCGTCCAAGAATACCGCCTTCCAAGACCTGATGCCCCTGAAAATGTCGCCTTAGGACAAGATCCCCAGTGCGGTAGCGAATCAGAGGAGAACCGAAGCGGCGAAGGGTGGTGAGGACAAGTTCACCCAACTGACCTTCAATGACAGGTCGAGTGGTTAGCGGGTCGATGACTTCGACAAAAAAACTCCGCTCGAGAATCAGTAAATCGCCAGGACTCTTTGGGTTCTCGTAGGTGACCGGCCCCGTTTCAGTCATGCCATGGTGATCAAACACTCGCGCTCCATTCCAAGCCGCGCTGATCTGTTTTCTAACGCTGGGAATACTACCACCGGGTTCTCCCGCGACAACCAGAAGTCGGACGCGGCCTTGAGTGGGATCCAATCCCAAAGTGCGACTTGTTTCAGCGAGATGAAGGGCGTAACTGGGAGTGCAACAGAGGACAGTGCAACTATGCTCGAGAAGAACTCGAACTCGTTGAGCCGAACTCATTCCACCACCCGGAATGGCCAAACAACCCAGTCGTCCGGCGGCTTCGAAAGCGAGCCAAAAGCCCAAGAACGGACCGAAGCTAAAAGCAAAGAAAATACGATCCTCTCGAGAAATCCCAGCAGCTTTAAAAATTTCCGTCCAATCGTCGGTCATTGCAGACCAACTTTCCGCAGTATCAAGCCAACGGATCGGGTTCCCGGTGGTGCCACTGGTCTGGTGACAACGGGTGTAGCCTGTTAGCGAGCAAGAAAGATTGCTGCCATAAGGTGGGTTTGCAGCTTGATCAGCGACCAGTTCAGCCTTGGTGGTCAGGGGGACTCGGGCACTGAAATCATCCAAGGACCTTGGAAGCGGTTGATCGACATACTCGGCTAATTTGCCTTGATAAAAGCAATTGGACTTTACGATCGAGCCCAGCAAATCCTGCAAGGCCCGCAGAGGCTCCGCAGCAGTCTCTGAGCAACCCGATGCACCTAAGTCTATGGATGACACGTTGAGAGATAGGGCACGGTCGAGCGGTGTCTCAAATCAGTGTTGCAGAGCGACGGGCTTTGCAGGTCCGCCGGTGTTGGAAGGAGCATATTTGGCAACCATAAAGGCACCTGAAGCGGCGAGGGCACACCCGACTACAAAGGGAACAGGCAGGGCACGAAGTCCTCCTTGGGGCGGGTGCAGAAGCATAGCAACAAGTGTATTAATAATCGGAGCACCGCCAAAGACAATCGGCATCACCGCGGCAGCGGCGGCACCTTTATAGATAGGAGAGGCTGCCCCAAGAGCTAGGACCAACGTAAATGCCCCCAGAGCACCGGCAGTACCCGCGATTAAACTCCAGCGAATGCCCTCAGGTGACAAACTCCAATTGGAACCACGCACCTTGAGTAGGACGGCCGAAACGATTCCGATCAGGGCGTAAGCAATACAAACAAAAAGGAAAGCTTTGAGACTTGCGTGAGGCGCTTCAGACCCCATGGGCATGTAGCCTCGTGCCTTGTGGAGGATCACGCCATAGACACCCCAAGAAAGAACGGTAAGCAGTGCAAAATAGAGCCAAGTGTTGCCGGGTCCGGCGGTGACAGGTGCAGAATTCATTTGCGTGGTAAGTCTATCTCAAATGCTGAGATTGTCATTAACCGAGAGTTCTTCCTTTTATTTTCCTCGTTGCCTTATCGGCCGCCTTTCTTTTGAAAAAGAACTCATCCTCCTTTCGCCAGTCAACAATTCATTACTCACCCAAAAAGGTTCGGTGAAAACCATTTCTCGGCTTCGTTTTCGCATCAATCCAGTAGACTCAACTTCGATAACCCCTCACTTTCAGTCCGATTTAACCTTAATTATGCAGCACAATGTCTTTCGCTTTGGTCTCATCGGCTGGCTCTATCTTTGTCTGGTAGGGCAGATGCTCGGCGAATTTCCCTTGGTCCCGACAAAGTTCCAAGACGACGCGACTCTTTGGCGAGAGTTTGCTGATGCTTTAGGTAAAAAGTATCAAGAGGGCAAGACCCCTAAATTAAGAGATTTATACACCCAACTTGAGCGCACCAATCGGGCTTCAATTCGCTTAAAAAATTCACATCCGCGGAAAAGAAAGCCGAAGACATTTTTAAAATCTGCTCCAAGTCCGTTGTTGCTTTAGGATCGGCTTACAAATGTAACCATTGCCCCCATTGGCATACCGGCACAACAGCCACAGGTTGGGTCATCGGGACCCGTGGAGAAATTGTATCGAATTATCACGTCCTTGCTGAGAAACGAAATACTAACGTCGTGGCTGTCGGCGTCATGACTCAGGACGGTCGATGCTTTCCCATTCAAGAAGTGCTGGTTGCGGATCGAACGCGTGATGTGGTCATTGTGCGAATTGATTGCCACGATTTACCGACACTTGCTATCGCTCCACAAGAACCCGTCGGTCGCTCAATTTCTATTATTTCGCATCCCAATGGTGATCTCTTTACCTTTACCCATGGTACGATTTCCCGTTATGCAAACAGAGCAGTAGAACCGTCCAGTCCGACGATTGGATGGATGTTTGTCACCGCCGATTTCGCCGTCGGATCCAGCGGTGGCCCGGTGATGAACCGTTGTGGAGATGTGGTTGGGATGGTGGCTCGAACCGCAACTCTTTCGGCGGACTCTGCAAACCCAGGATTAACGACCCAAATGGTCGTCAAAATGACAATCCCAGCCGAAACGATTCTTAACCTTGTGAGTTCTGAAAGTTTAAACCAACCAAAACGACCTTCGCGGGGTATGTCAGGGGTCAAATAGGGACAAAGTAAAGACCCAAGGAAGAAGTGTTAGCCTGCCTATTCTACCCTAGCTCGTTTTAAGGCCATTACTTCGTTTAAACTCAGTTTGCGTACTCACCCAATCCGATACCGCTGGGGGTAGGTGGAAGCAAAACATCTTGAGGTTGCTTCGATTTCTCGGACGGAGAGTAAGAGGAATCCTGTACCATGGAATCCATCATCAAAGACTCCCCTACAAAAACGCGCCGGAAGTTCGATAAATCGTTCAAATGCGAGGTCGTTCGCAACTGGTTATCGAGCGGTA
>SIAZ01000002.1 GCA_009695405.1 Pedosphaera sp.
GCTCCTCAATCCATCTCCGTAACCACTCCACTTCCTCAGATCCCATCCGTCGCCCTTGCAATACTAGTTCTTTAAGCACGCCCTGCTTTATGAGCTCTTTGCCACCGGTAGTCCAGCTCATTCACCGACAACTTGTGAATGCACCGCACGTGCATGGGCATTGGCGCAATCTGGTCGTGGCGGCGACCGGCACTGGAAAAACGGTAGTGGCAGCTTTTGATTTCAAGCGGCTCTTTGAGAGTAAGCAGCGGCAAGCACGCCTCTTGTTCGTTGCTCATCGAAAAGAAATTCTCGAACAAGCAGTCGGCACATTCCGGGCTGTTCTTCGAGTCCCAAATTTCGGTGAGCTTTTGGTTGGGCCTCATCTCGCCGCCTGTTACGACCATCTTTTTTGTTCTGTGGATATGCTCGGTTCACGGCGCTTGTGGGAGAAGGTCGGAAGCGAGTTCTACGACTTCATCATCGTGGATGAAGTGCATCATGGACCCGCTGCCAGCTATCGCGCGATATTCGACCGGTTCAGGCCTCGAATTCTTTTGGGACTGACAGCGACACCCGAGCGTATGGATGGGGCCAGCGTGGCTGCAGATTTTGGCAACCGGTTCGCCGCTGAAATTCGTTTACCGGAAGCGCTCGAAGAAAAACTTCTCTGCCCATTCCATTACTTCGGCGTTGCCGATCCAGTGTCGTTGGCGACTGACAAATTCTGGCAGGGTGGAAAATACAACATCGGCGAATTGGAAAACGTCTATACGGGTGCCACGCTTTAGCGCTTCAGAGGTTGGATGTGATTGTCAGTTCTTTGCTGCGTTTCGAACCCGATTTAGAGCGCATTCGTGGTATTGGGTTTTGCGTCTCTATTCGTCACGCCGAGTTCATGGCAGAAAAGTTTAATGCACGCGGGATTGTTTCCGCTTTGCTCGTGGGCGACACCGTCACAGCCCAGCGAACTGAATTACTCAACGATTTTCGGGCGGGAGAAATCCGATTCCTATTCACCGTGGATGTGCTGAGTGAGGGACTCGACATACCAGACGTGAACACGGTTCTCTTTTTGCGTCCCACACAAAGTCTCACGGTGTTCCTCCAGCAACTCGGTCGTGGTTTGCGCCACGCCCCTGAAAAAGACTGTCTCACGGTGCTAGACTTCGTCGGTCAAGCGCATCGCCGCTACCGCATTGACAGAAAACTGAAGGCGCTGCTTGCGAAGCGTCGCTTTAATATTCAGCGAGAGGTTGAGATGGATTTTCCTCATCTCCCAGTGGGTTGCAGCATCCAACTTGACAGAATTGCGCGCGAATATGTGCTGGCGAACATTCGTGAGAATCTGCGGAACCTCGCTGACCAAGTGCCCGACCGCCTCGAATCCTTCGAGCACGAAGCGGGACTGCCTCTGACGTTTGGCAACTTTGTTCGCTTCCACGACTACGAACCGGAAGCCTTGTTGTCGCGAAAAACATGGACGCAATGGAAGGCGTTTGCCCGCCTCACCGAGACTCCCACCGATCCAGACATCAGCCGATTGCAGGACTCGCTCATCAGTGCAGTACAGACAAGCGGGCCCAAGGAAATCGCGCGTCTTCGGAAAGTTGTCACGCACTTGAGAGTTGGAGATGTAACTGGGGCACTTACTGAAGCTGGGGACTCGGCGCTGGTTATTCATTACCGCATCTGGGGCAAGCCTGGGGGTAAACTCGGTATGGCAAACATCGAAGAATCATATCGGCGTGCGAGCCAGAATCCGTCTCTCCTAGGCGATCTTGAAGAAGTGTTGGCTTGGGCCGACGAAGCGTCCCGTGTTGGAAATGCATCGCTGACCCTCCCATTCCCATGCTCGCTTGAACTCCACGCTACCTACGGCAGCGACGAAATCAAAGCGTCGCTCGGTGGAGCATCCTTCGAATCCGCAGGAGTGATCGGCGTTGGTCGTCTTCATTTTCCGCAAATTAAAACTGTGGTGTCATTAGTTACATTTCAGAAAACAGAGAAAGAATTTTCACCTAGCACGATGTATCAGGATTATCCAATCAGTCGTGAGTTACTGCACTGGGAAACTCAGAGGCAGACAAGCCAATCGAGCGAATCGGGTCAGGACCTTATCCACCACTTGGAGCGCGGATACACAATGTTGTTCTTTGTTCGTTCTCGTAAAAAGGTTGAAGGCATCACGGCCCCGTTCACCTTCCTTGGTCCCGCGAAACTGCTGAACTTTCGATCCGAACGTCCCATTCAAATGGATTGGCGTCTCGACCATTCGATGCCTGTGGAGTTGTTCGATGAGAATCGTCGTGGTGGCTGACAAAGCTCTTCTGTTACTTTTAAAGATTTCGGCTTACCGCTGCAGAAAAAACCAGTGACGGACCTCGGGAGTCGTGCCAATTCCCAATGCGAAATATATCGAGACATTCACCTCCACAAGTCGATGGCATCCGCTCGCGCAGAAAGGAGGACGCGGAGTTGGCAGTGTTTTCACCTTATCGCGCTGGATGTTCCGTTGGCTTCATCACAGACTCTAGTTCAATGAAACCAACGTGCATCATTCTCTCACTCGTGGTCGCCATTGCTTGGGCCGCCAAGCTTGCTGCCGCCGCCACGCCCGCTTTTTCCGCTACATTACTTCAACCGTTTGTAGACAGGCATGAACTCGCCGGCGCGGTCGCAGTTGTCGTGGGTAGAGACAAGGTGCTCTCGGTCGAGTCCGTGGGCTTTGCCGATATCGTCGGACGAAAAGCCATGAAAGCGGACACTCTATTCTGGATCGCGTCGCAGACGAAACCCATGACGTCGACGGCACTGATGATGTTGGTGGATGAAGGCAAGGTTGCGCTCGACGATGCTGTCGAAAAATATCTCCCAGAATTTCGCGGTCAAATGGTCACGGTGGAGAAGGACGACGCCCATACGTTGCTTCGGAAGCCGACCCATCCCATCACCCTTCGTGAGGTGCTCGATCACATGAGCGGCGTACCTTTTATGTCCGCGCTCGAACTACCAACCCACGACACCGTGCCGCTGGCGGCATTGGTGCGCAGTTATGCCATTCTGCCCCTCGTGAGTGAACCAGGGACGCGTTATCTCTACTCCAGCGCCGGCATTAACATCGCGGGGCGCGTCATTGAGGTGGTCTCTGGAATGCCTTACGAGGACTTTATGCAGCAGCGTGTGTTTAGTCCGCTCGGAATGAAGGACACTACTTTCTGGCCGAACGAACGACAGGTCAAGCGCGTGGCCAAATCGTACCGCCCGGACGTCACCAAGACGAACCTCGCGGAATTCCAAATCACCCAATTGGCCTATCCGCTCTCGGATCGCACTCGCCGCTTCCCGATTCCGGCAGGTGGACTTTTCTCCACGGCGCGGGACACGGCGCGTTTTTGTCAGATGCTGCTCAACGGTGGCGAATGGAATAGCCGGCGCTATATTAGTGAAGTCTCTTTCAAGGAACTGACAAAACGCCAAACGCCCCCGTCGGTGAAGGAAAGCTACGGTCTCTGCTTCGCTGTCGGCCTAGACTGGTTCGGACATGGTGGAGCGCAAGCGACGAGCATGGAAATCCGCCCCTCGAAGGGGTTAGCTACCATATGGATGGTGCAGCACACTGGCTTTCCTGGCGAGGGTGGCAAAGCACAAGGGGTGTTCAAGAACTGGGCGCTGGAGCGATTTGGAAAATAAAATAGGATCTCGTAGGAGGTGCCGCGGCGGCGATGAAATGATGGCTGAGATTTTAGCGATAAAATGAATCAGTCCGTTCTAATAATCAGCAATGATTCATGGCTGGTCATGGGGTCTGTTTCGTTCTGTTCGCGCCGAGGTGACGGTTCACGCACAGCGAAGGCGGGCGTTTGTCTGGGTTTAGGTGGAGAGGAAAGGTGCGATCGTTGGATTCTTCGCAGTCACTATAAGGTAAGCGTACGCCCAACCCTATGGTTCCCTAGTTAGCGCAAGTAGGATCTTACGCGAATCTCGCCGGACTAGATTTTACTCAATACTTAGGGTCAACCGCGGGGGGTGATCTAAAAATTGGCGTATTTTATCCCTGAAGGTCAGCGTTCAACTTCGAGGTTCGGATTAACCACTGAAGCCTCAAGGCGTTCGTGTTTTGTAAAACTGTTGTGTTAACCCGTTGGCCTCTGAATCGAATAGAAATAAAAATCCCTCAGCATCAGTAATCTCTAGAAGATTCGGATGCATCCAATCTTGAAGATCGATGGAACGTTCGAAGACAAAGGGTTGATCCTGCTCACCGGTGAAGACAAAAAAATCATCGACTGCCGACTTGGGGTAATTCGCAAGCTTCACTGGAGTTTCGAAGGGTGGCACTCTTGCTCTAAGAATAACCCCATTTTCTCCTCCCGCGATAATCCGTTTCCCCAACACCGTTGCCGTATAGAGGTCGCGAGTGGTGGGAGCGGAAGCGAGTGTCCATGAGGTCAGATTAGTCGACACGGCCACCGTTCCTGAATTGCCGATAAGATACCATTTATCCCAAGCATGAACGACGTCATTCCACCACGTGGTATTACCAACCCGCTGAGATAGCCATGAGGTCGCATTCGTACTGATCATCAAAGTCCCATTCTGACCCACCACTAGCAATCGACCTTCGAAAGATCGAACTCGCCACAACCAGTTGGTGGTTGTGGGCGGTAAAACATTCCATCGAATTCCGTTGGTGCTGGTCAGCAAAGCTCCCCGCTCGCCGGTGGCGACAAATCCGCCCGCCCAATGTCCCACAGAACTCAATGTAGCGGTTGTCCCTGAGTTGCGCCGAGTCCAAGTCGCCGCATCTGGACTGGTGATCAAAGTTCCTGCAGTTCCTGTGACCACAATTAGTTCTTCCGAAGCGACTACGGATTGAAGGTCTGCGGTGACCGGCGATGGGACAGAATCCCAAGTGATTCCTAACGAGTTAACCTGATTCGTCAACAGAACACGGAGAACCACAGCTCCGTTAGTGAATAAGTTCGCAGTGACCAGAGGAAGGAATTCAGAAGTACTTTTTGCTAAAGTTCCTTTAGCTCCAACGGCAATTAGTAAGTTCGAACGTCCTCCTATCCCATAGAAATCAATGGAGGAGAACCGAGTCGAGACCAGTCCTTGGTCCCAGATTATTCCGTCAGTACTATCGACAAAAGCTGACCGCTGACCGACCGCCAATACAAACTCAGAAGGGATCTGGTTAGTTGAGAAAACAGGGACTCCACTTGGGGCAGCGACCGTAATATTAGTCCGAGCAACGAGAACCGAAAGCGAATCCCAAAGGGTCGACAGGGTAGTCGGTTCGGTATAGGACCAACTATATCCGGCCACCGAAGATAGTCGAGTACCTGATACAATCAGGCCGTTATCCGACCCGGCAAGAAGGATGGTTCCTGTCGCAATAAGACTGAGATAATTATCGACTGGGGCTGGGACTGAGCGGAGCGAATTCACTTCATTCGACCAAATAAACGAGGAGCCAATTTGAACTCCGAACCAGCATTCACCATTGCCGACCACCACTCGTTCTGAACCCACAGCCACGGTCGCATTTAGAGCATATTCTGTACTGATGCGGCTGGAATCCCATTGAGAGAGCGAGGCCGTGCGACTGGAGAGGTATGTTCCCCGTTCACCGACAGCGAAAAAACCAGTCGTTGATGGAACAACTGAGTTCAGGGCGGCTGTTGTGCGCCCAGACGCTCTTTGAGTCCAGACACGACCGTCTGGACTGCTGCCGACCCACCCCTGTTCGCCGACGGCGAGAAAAACTCCGGAACCATAAGCGACGCTTCGTAGCCAATTAGTGGTGCCGGAAGAACCGTCCACCCAATTGATTCCATTTGTGCTCACTAAAACGAGTCCAGCATCGCCAACCACCACCAGTCGATCCGCCGAGGCGGCTACGCCCTCCAACCAATTTGTTTTGCCAGTAACCGCGGTTTGGAAAACATCTCCATCCGACCATAAAATCACACCTTCTGCCCCTACAATAATGGCGCGGTCGCCTAAATAGGTCACAGCTCGTAAGGAGAGTGTTGTATCCGTCGACAAACGGCGCCAACTAGGAAGACTTTCAGCACCGTAGATCGAACCCTGGTCGCCAACGCTGAGATAGAGGCGATTGGTGCGCCAAGCCAAGCCAGCCACCGAATTACCAAAGGGAGTCGGATTCGACCATTTCCATCTTAAAGCATCGAGGTCAGCACTAAAAACGTGGGACGAAGATCCAGCAGTGAGGCCACAAAGAACGATCCAAATCCAAGCCCAAGGACGGCCAAATGTGAAAAGCCTGAATGGATTAAGTTTCATAACAATGAATTGCAACGGGGAAACGACCGACAATCATTATCCTAAAAATAGGGGCAATGTCAGCATTACAAAACGCGCTCTAAAAAACCTGCTGGCCCTTCGGTTCTTAAACGTGGAGGGGTTTGCAAAGGCACCCATAAAATAAACCATAGACTCGGGGTTCCAAATGGCTCAAAAAGAATCGTAACTACTCGGAAAGCTCCTAGACTGAAATTGCCAATCGGTTGAGTGAATTAAAGCATCAATCTGCGAACGCACCCTCTAGCTAAAGAGTCAACCTGCAGGCATGACAAGTTCCGCGCTAAAGGAATTGACGTCAGAGACCAAGATCGCCCGACGGTGGAGTCGCTTTAATTCAATCGCGTCGGTAAGGGACTGCACATGCTCGCGCAACAGTTCGGTTACTTCTCCAAATCGAGTTTCTAAAACATCTAAGACGGCTTCTTGAGCCTTTTTGCGGTTTCCTTCTTGGCGGCCTTGTTCAATGCCTCGTTCAATGCCTCGTTCAAGGACGGCGAGTTCGAAACTGCTGATGGGAATCATGGCGTTTGTTTTTTGTTGGGCTTGGAGTTCAGTGTTAAGTTGTTTTGTCAGATCTTCAGGTAAGGTCATCAACCAGTCAATTAAGGAGAGGATTTTGCTGACTTTTTCAGCGTCCATCCCGCGTTGAAAAAGGGCGCAGATCATTTTGCGTTTGAGCTGATAACGCCTAGGGAGATCGTTCATTGTCTTCTGGGCCGCTAAGTGGGCGTCAATCACCCAGGCCACAGGATTCCCCTTATTGCGTGCGAGGGTGAGTCGGCGGCCGAGATTGGAAAGTTTTACTGTGCCAAATTCAAAAATGCTTTTGTTTTTTTGAGGAGAGCTTTTTTGTACTCGGAGGGTTGCCAATCGGGATCGGTGTCGCCGTAGACGACGAAACTGAAGGCGGTTTCCTCGTAGCGCCCATAAATACGACAATTGTAGAGGTAGATGCGTTCTTCGAAGTTAGTTTCTTTTTGGCACTGGATTTCGAGATGGATCAAGATGCCGCGCTGGCGCTGATCTTTGAGGGCTACTTTGACTATTTTATCGACACGCTGAAGGCCTTGATCGGCATTGTGAGTGATTTTTTGGAATTCTGTATCGAGCCACTCTATAGGTTGTGCCCAATTGATAATGTTGGCGATGGATGGAAAGCAGAGGTCCATGAAAGGTTCGAAGAATTCTTCCAAGGTAGATTTCCAAGCGCCGTCGAATTGAATGGGAGGCATATCTCAGGATTAGGTTTTCCGGAGAGTGCCAGAATTCGTGATAGATCAACCATGAGCGAGTCGCGCCCATCCCCTCTTTGGGTAAGAAAGGGGAATCAGATTTTATAGAATTTCAGGCCAAAGCTGCATCAAACCATGGCCCTGAGTGAATGAGAATAGGGATCGACATCAGAGTCCTTGAGTTCTCGCCTTTGAATAATCCTGTCGCTTGCTATGCACCCAACCTATCGGATCTGTGGTAAATTGAGCCCAGAAGAAAAAGTCAGTTCTTTCACGAAAAACTTCGCACGGACGACCTGAATAGTTACAAATTAACTAGGGTGGCTAGAGTGAACACTTGCTTGGTGAGAATCCTGCATTCCCCCTGTTCGATGAGGCTTTGATTAAATGCGCGCAAAAGTTTGGATGGCTCCGAGCCTCATTAACTCGAGTCACAACTCTTTATCTCGCGATTGTTTACGAAAGGGTAAAGATATTCGCTCTTTGGGCTGGTAGAATTTACTTAGCTTTTCGTAAGGTGTTGCGGAGGGCTGACCTCGGTTCAAAGCACCTCGGTTTCGCCCTAGCAAAAAGGAGTACGTTGCAACTTTCTCATCAACCAAAGGGGCGTTTGATTGTGACACAAATGATAAAAATTTGCTTTTTGCAATCAGGGAAATACGGGAAAAATGGAGGCTTTAGCCTGATCGAATTGCTGGTGGTAATTGCTATTATTGCTCTCATTGCCGCGCTGTTATTGCCAGCCCTGTCTGGTGCTAAATCCGCTGCTTTGAGCACTCAGTGTAAAAACAACCTGCATCAAGTCGGGTTGGCGTTGCATTTGTATACGGCGGAGCATCGGGTTTTCCCGTACACCGTCGACGCCAACACCACTAATAATTGGATAACGGCAATTGCTCCAGGGTACGGAGATAGTCAAAATATTTTAAAATGCCCTAGTTTTAAGGGGGAATGGCCTTTGGATCAGGCGATCGTTTGGATCTTTGGTAATGCCTATATGCGTGGACCAACTGGACCGGAAAAACAGGTTGGGGTCAGTTATGGTTACAACGGATTCGGAATTAGTTCGGTCAACAAAACTCTTTGGAAGGATAACTTGGGACTGGGATTTGTGGTGAGTTCAGGACAGGAAGTTCCCCAAGTGCAGGAAGACCAAGTGGTAGCTCCAGCCGATATGATCGCCATTGCCGATTCCATGTCCCAACCCGGATTCCCTCAGTATTTCTCCTTCCTCCTTTCTATAAATGGAATCCTTTCCAAAAACAGACATAATGGCGGTGCTAATGTTCTTTTCACGGATGGTCATGTTCTTAGTCAACGTACCCAACAATTGATTGAGGATACGGTCGTTAACCGAAGCCGCTGGAATCGAGATCATCAACCCCATCTTGAGATCCCATTTTGAATTCAAAACACCAAGAATCGAACGAGTATGACGGTATCGGTTTTTAGAAAACTGCCTCCCCTAATGACAATGCTTGGATTGCGACTGTGGCATCAGCTTTTGGTTACGGCGACAATGCTTCTTCCTACTAGGCCCCTTTCGAGACTACGATCACACCTATTTCAGATCTTCAGACCTTAGAATTTCTAGGGTAAATCTATAAAATCAGGTGAGACTTCAAATCCCTAAATTTTAAGCGATTTTATGCGGAAGCGGGTTTATCGGAGCGAATGCCCGACGATCAAACCGCTGATATGTTTCTAGGGTTGATCGATGAGGGGCACCCCCGCTGGGGACTCCGACAAATCCGCCAATTTCGAGTCAGCCCGCCCGCTCGACACCCGTGACCCCCTCAGAACAAATTTGAAAAACGAAAATGCTGCGAGTTGTTCTCAAGTTCCAACCGCCGGACTGCTGACCAATGGAACCTCGGATAAATCAGTGGGCCTCCGCGGTTTCCACCTCGCCGTCGATCGGCCACAACACGCAGTCGTCTCCCTTTTTTTAGATCCTAAGCCCGGTAATTACGGGTGCAAGCAGGCCGTTGTTTTAATCTTCGGCCCGTTGATGGGGGCCATTTCCAAGGTCGTTGGAACCACTTAGGACATCCTCGCTCAATGACTGGGCGCACTTGGGATTAGTGCCTGAGCAATCTTCTAGCGAAATTTAGGGAAACACCCCGTCAATTGTGAACTGAATGCGCCGCATTTCATCGGCTCCGTTAGAAACGTCTTGTGAGAGAGGTCACGACTAGCCGCAGCCGGTTTGGACTCACGAAACAATTGGTCCGAGCTCTCTAAGGTTGTTTTTACGTCGGCAGGCTCCCGCGAATATAGGTAGTGATTAACCCAGATTTTCAATCGGTGAATGTGCGCGCAATTTCAGCGCGATGGAACCCAGATCGTCGCGCTATCTCGCAACGATTCCTAACCACCAAACCGCGATTCCCTCGGTGCTCGGTAGTGGATGTTCAGTTCGGGTGTCGCTATACGACGATGGCCTTCAACTTTCGAGTCAAGGCAACGATCCAGCATGGCACTGGCGATCTGCGTTCGTTCGACTGGGTAGGGTGCACGACCGGTGACAATCATTTCTTCGATCTGCGCCACCAAACAAGCGGAGTATGTGACGTTCGGTGTCGGAGGTAGGAAGAATTGTGTCGACCGGATCTCCCCGTTGGCGATTTGGGCGGCAAAGCAGAAATCACTAAGAGCCCCGTTGAGCATTAGCAATGTAGTGCGCAGGCCATCATTTCGTTCGATCAGGTATGCCGCAGGATTCTTGACCAGCTTGGGCAGTTGGCCGTTTTTGGAGAGATCTTGCGGGCGGGAGTCGAGATCGGAATCGCCTTGAAGTGAGTCGGAACGGGAGAGCGCCGCTTCGAGCAGACGATTTGACCAACGACCTTCTTCGCCGGCTCTCCACACCGCATCGCCTTCGATCAGTTGCACGGACTTGATGCCCGTCTCACCGCCCCGACGTCGCTCGACCATGCACTGCATTGCCTCCAGAGCGTGGAAATCCATCGGATCGGAACCGCCGACTCCCACCATGAGCGCCTCGTTCAGTTTTGCGCCGTAGGGGACTTCGACGGGTGGCAAGCGCCACGTCACGGGAAGGGATGATCCCGCAAGAAACGGAAACTTCAGACGCTTGGAATCCGCTACCATCTTCCCTGCCTTTTCCCAACTATAGGATAAATGTTTGTCATTGAAGACCGGCACGGAACGACTGTCTTGCTCAAACACACCCACGCATTGTTCAAAAAACTCGTAACGCGGATATAGAATCTGTCCCTTGTGATTATGAGGATAGTCGCCGTGTTCACCGATAATCACCACGGCATCGACGGACAATGTCTTGCCACCACAGCGCAGAGCTTCAGCGATGGTTGGATAAATCGTAAATCCATGATCAGCGGCGCGCTGACGGCTGAGGTCTCCAGTGGGTTTTTGATCGACATAAAGAGAGACAACCTGGAGTGGCGGACGGTGCCATCCTCCGTGCCTCGGGTACCCGACCAAAAACCGGTCTCCCATATGTTGTGCATGGGACTGATACGTCCAGACCGTGGTGATGATGGCGATCCGTTTCGGAACAATCGCCGCGGTCATGGCGGGAAGGACGGTTTCGGCCAGCGTTGCCGAGCCTAGGGCACCGAGAAAAGTACGTCGCGTGATCATTAAGTCCTCCAGAAAGTTGATTGCCGGGTGGGTTTATAAGGAAACATGAGGTGGGGCGTTTCGATCCGGCGTTGACTTTGAAATAGCGACTCGATTCCCGCTGCAGTCATGCCTGTCGTGAGCAGCGTTCGTTCGATTGGGTAAGGCGATTTCCCGGTGAGGAAGAGCGACTCAATGTGATGTACTTGCGGGCTGAAAAAATTCCGCATTGTGTAGTACGGCAGATAAAACAGAACGGAGAAGATATTACCCCCCTTGATCCGAGCGGCGACGTTGCAATCCCCGACGACACTGCCTTTGAACTGCACGATCGATGCCTTCAATCCGTCGGCGTATTCGAATCGGTAGGCGTAGGAGTCCGGTGCCAGTCGGCGCAAGTCCTCCAGCGTCGGGAAAACATTACTGTAAGTGGCGCGAGGTGAATGGAGTTGATTACTGCGGGCGAGAGCGGCTTCGAGGAGCCTAGGATCCCAGCCACCTCTCTTCCAAGAACCGGCCGCCATGGCATTCCAAAATCGTTCACCGCGAAACGCCTCAACCGCACGCACGCCCGTTTCACCCCCGCGTCGGCGTTCTAGGATCGATTGCATGGCTTCGATTACGTGAATGTCTCCTCCATCGAGCCCACCGCCCCAGACGCCCAGCACTTCTTCAACGGGCGCGGCAAACGGCAAATCAACGGCGGGTTGGCGCCACGTGACTGGCAAGGACGAACCGGCCATGAATCCAAAGCCGAGTTCTTTGGACGCATCGACCATCTGTTTCGCATAGTCCCAATTCCAGGAAAGATGCTTGTCGTTGAACACCGGCGCGGTTCGGCCACTATGGCGATACACGTCCAAGATCTGCTGGAAATACTCGCAGCGCGGATACAGCGTTTGCCCCTTCTCATTGACCGGGTATTTGCCGTGCTCGCCGATCAGCAGCACGCCGTCCACGGCCAAGTCGGTCCCACCCTGGGTCAGCGCCTCCCTGATCGTTGGGTATATCTTCAACAGCGGATGTCGCGTTGCCCGCTCCCGACTTAGGTCATTGTCTCCCACCTGTTCCACATAGAGGGAAACGATGTCCATCGCCGGCCGGTGATGTCGCCCTTCCCACCCGTAGCCGTCCAAGAACCGATCCACGATGTGTTGGGAATGCGAATATTTATGGTAAATCGTGGTGAGTGCCGCGATTCGCGGCCGCCGCCGTCCCTCAGCCCATGCACTCGGACCCAGCGCGAGTGTCGCTGTGGCTCCAGCAAGAAAGGACCGGCGTGTACAGTGCATCATGCAGTTCCTTCAATCATTGGATTTCAGAAACCTTTGACTGAACGGAGCGGGTACTCAAGCGCGGATGCGATCACGAAGTCATCTCACAGGTTAGGCTCCGAACATCCAATTTTTGTTAATATACAAAACCCAAGCGTCACCCTGACGATCACCGAGCCTTGTGATAAATTACTCTCTTTAGCAATACCGATCTGATGACCGAGCGTCGGCGTATGATCTCAGCGGATTGCTTGCGCACGCCCCAATGGAAATTGATCCACTACCGAGGGAGGTAAAGCCTCTTGAACGACCGACCTAAGCAGTGACCGACAAGTAACCATTGAAACGACGCCATTAAAACGAACAGCATCGGTCCAATGAACAAGGTTGGCTTCAAGGCGATTCTTATTACGGTCATTGCGCTGCCGATTCTTGTTTGGGGTCAACGGGCTGTCGATCCCGATCCGAACAAGGTGTTGCTCAAGAAAATCCCAGATAAGCTTATTGTTCTAACCTTCGATGATGCACCAGCCAGTCATGCGACCGTTGTCGCACCGATTCTTAAAGACCTCGGCTTTGGTGGTTCCATCTATGTCTGTGATTTCGATTCGTTCAAGACACGAAAAGATTGGTATCTGACCTATCGTCAGATGAATAGCCTCCATGCGGATGGGTTCGAAATTGGCAACCACACTCTGGGCCACCAATCGGGATACGAGCCTGTTTTGGCTATGGAAGATCAGGTGCTCGCCCACGGAGGTCCGAGGACGACAACACTTTGTTGGCCGATCTATTATGTGAACTGGACGGATTGCCCGAAACTTTCTGCCCGCGGCTACACCTTTGCCCGCGGAGGGCATGAACGACCCTATCGACCAACGGTTGATAATCCATTTGATGTACCGTCTTTTTCAGTGACCGATGGGCTCTCAATCGAAGATTTTATCAAGCGAGTGCAACAGGCGTGCCAAGGAAGGGTGGTGGTCCTTACTTTTCACGGAGTACCCGATATGGAGCATCCGCCGGTGAGTCTGGAACCCTCGACTTTCAAGGCAATGATGCAGTATTTAAAGGAGAACAATTATCAGTGTATCGCTCTGCGTGACATGGCCAACTATATTGATCCGATCAAAGCGGCCACCTTGCCTCGAACCTCTAACAGTGCAAATGGCGCACCTCCCTTCATCAGCATTCAGGACGAAAAGCCTTTCGTCCCGCCCTTCTCAAAAGACATTCAAGAATTCCGTTTTCCTCATCTATCTCCGGCCCGTATTTCTAAGACCGAAATCCGCTTAACCGTTCCTTATGCCACAGACGTCACCGCGCTGGTGCCACAAATCAAAGTATCCGCTGATGCCACCGTCACACCCATCGCCGGCGTTCCTCGTGACTTTTCTAAACCGCAGACTTACACCGTCACCGGGCGAGATGGCACGACAAAGAGTTATGCCGTTACTCTGAAAAAGACCACTGTTAGTGAGGCCAAGGACATTCTCAGTTTCCAGCTACCGATGGAGCACACTTCCGCTCTTACTAAAAATCGAATTAGCGTAACCGTGCCGACGCGTACTGACCTGAAAGCTTTAGCGCCGACCTTTACCCTATCGCGATTTGCTACGGCGATTCCAGCTTCGGGGACGCCCCTCGATTTTACTAATCCGCAGACTTACACCCTCACCGCTCAGGACGGTTCCTCCCAAACCGTCAGGGTGAGGGTGATCAAGAACGACAAGGTGAAGGCGTTCACTTGGAGCAAAGCGGAGGAGGGAAACTGGAGCGATGCCACTCGATGGTCGAACGACCGATTTGCCGGCGCCGTGTCTCCGCGCACCGATCAGGCGGACACTCTTTTGAGATTTAACCAAGGAGGCGCCTGCACGGTGAGGAATGATTCGAAAATGAATTTTTACCTCAACCAACTCATTTTGAGCGATCGTGCTGGAGGATTAGTGCTCAGTGGCAATGGGCTGACCTTTACCAAAGAACCGTTCAATAACTTACTGCCGATGATCCATGCCAATCAGTGCCAAAGGGTTGATATCAATGTACCTTTGACACTGTTCGATGACCTCACCGTGTGGACTTCCCCTGACAAAGATCCCAACTGCTTCATTAGTTTTAACGAAGTGATCGCCGGCCCCCGAGCCCTGGTGCTAAGCAGTGCGGGTGAAGCCGATGTCGCTAACATCAACTTTCACGATGTCCATTTTGGAATCCTACAACTGAACGCAGCCAACACCTACAGTGGCGGGACCGTTATTAACGGTGGCAAAATCGGAGTAAGAAAAGCTACCGGCTTAGGAACCGGTCCGGTGACCTTGGATCAGTTTGGCACATTATCCACCGAGAGCCCAATAACCAACGCGGTGAATATTCACCAAGGAACGCTCTTTCATTGCGCCTTAAGCGGTCCAGTTACGCTTCATGGAATTGCGAGATTTATTGGTGATTGTCATCTTTCCGGCGAGCTAAGTGGTGCAGGTGGCTTTACTCTCTTAGGTGTTAATGGGACTTATCTTAATACAATCCTCGGTGGCACTGTGACCCTCCACGGAACTAACACTTATACAGGGCCAACCACAATTTTCCTCGGCACCTTAAGTGTCAAAAAGACCGCAGGCCTCTACAACGGAGATGATACGAAGTGGACCCCAGCAAACATCACTATTCACAAAGCTGCAACCTTGCGACTCAACGTCGGTGGCGTGGGTGAATTCACTGGCGAACAGGTTGGCAAGTTGCTCAGAAACCTGACCGATTCAACTGAAGCTTATGGCTTGATGGGAGGGTCGTTTCTGTGTCTAGACACGGTTCACGCCACAGAAAATGTCATCCTTTCGGCAGACCTAAAGGATTCAAAAGGAATCGCCGGTGGCGCGTTTCTTTTCAAAAAATGCGGCACTGGAGTGATACAACTTTCGGGAAATAATACCTATACTGGTCAGACGGTTCTGGAGAGTGGAACCTTAGTTGTTTCCTCACTCAACAGCTTCACCCGAGGGAAAGGCAGGGCCAGCAGTAGCCTCGGAGCGCCAATGGACATCGAGGCAGGGGAAATTGTGATTGGCGAAGAGGGCAAGGACGGTGAGTGCTCCTTGATTTACACGGGCCCGGGGGAAGTTTCCGACCGCATACTGAATCTGGCAGGGCAACACTCTTCGGTGAACCTCCGTCAATCTGGTAGTGGCCTACTGAAGTTCACCAGCGACCTCCTCATTTCTGGCTATGGAGCAAACAAATCACTAACGATCGAAGGGGACACTGTAGGCATGGGAGAATTCGCTGGAACCCTCTCCGACCCTCATGACCGAACCGGTAAAGCGACCACCTCCCTCATAAAATCGGGTAAAGGCACTTGAATACTTTCCGGTAAGAACACTTTTAGAGGCCCTACAACCGTCAAGCAGGGCACCCTGTCTCTCTCCGATTCCCACAGCCTCGCCGCAAACACTGAGGTCACAATTGCGCCCGACGCGATGCTAGGGTTGAACTTCAAAGGCCAAATGAACCTCCGCCAACTTACCCTCAACGGAAAAATTCAATCGCGTGGAACCTACGATGCTGCGAGTACTCCGAGATTTCTGAAGGGATCTGGGACACTCTACGTTCAACCCTGATCGAACAACTCTATGGTAAGAAAGGTGTTAGTGGCTTGCGCGACGATTCACTTCACGCTTCGATCGTCTCCGTGACGTTTCTATTCCGTTCATTGCCTCTCGTTGCTTGGCTCTTCTTCTTGATCCCACTGCTTCGAGCGGAAGAATCCGCAGACAAATTTGCTAAGCGCGATACCAAAAAAAAGGGGGATAATCCGGCTGATCAACTGGCTTGGATTGACGGTCCGACGACCGCTAAACTCGACACGCGTGCCACCTTCCGTTTGCCGTCCGATTACAAATTTTTGGAGAAGAAAGATGCGAACAAATTCCTCCGATTAACCGGCAACAATCCTCGGGGCGATGAAACGGGGCTTCTCTTTCATAAAAAAGAGGAGTGGTGGGTGATTTTTGAGTTCGACGAAATTGGCTATGTCAAAGACGACGACAAAAAGGATCTTGATGCCGATAAACTATTGGAGTCCTACCGCGCGGGGACTGAGTCAATGAATGAACAACGCAAAGCGGATGGTGCACCACCCATTCGCATTTTAGGTTGGCATGTTCGTCCCTCTTACAATGATGAAACCAAGAACCTAGAATGGAGTGTCGAAGCGGAGAGTCAGGGAAAGAAATTCGTCAATTATAACGTCCGCCTTCTAGGCCGCAAAGGGGTCACCAAAATAACCTTGATCGAAGATCGTGAAAACATCGATGACACCCTGCCCCGATTCCGCAGCGTCCTGAAATCCCATCAGTATGTTGACGGTGAGACCTATGCGGAGTACCGGCAGGGGGATACAATCGCCAAATACGGACTCGGAGCTCTGGTCCTCGGAGGCACCGCGGCGGCGGCGGCTAAGTTTGGCCTGTTAGGTCCTGTGATCCTTTTTTTCAAGAAAGCTTGGAAAGGAATTGCGATCGCTTTGGTTGCCGCTGGTTCTTGGCTTAAATCCTTCTTTGGTGGCCCGCAGAAACATAAAAAGCTCGAGTGAGATCCTCTCTAATCGCCCGCTGATCTGCCCCGTTATTTTGAGTCGTGCTGATCGCTTTTCATAAACCTTACGGGGTCCTGTCTCAGTTTACTCCGGGAGGGGTCCCCCAACCGAACTCTCGCCCTCTTTGGCTTGCCCAAGCAGGTCTACGCCTTGGGCCGATTGGATGCCGATTCAGAAGGGTTGCTCCTCTTAAGCGACGAACCGGGATTGAATACCCGATTGTTGGATCCCCAACGAGGTCATCCCCGAACTTACTGGGCGCAGATTGAACGAATCCCGTCGGCAGATACCCTTCTGCGACTTCAAGGAGGTCTCGACATCCAAGGCTACCGCACTCGCCCCTGTCGCGCTTGGATGTTAGATCCTCAGCCAGATATTTCTCCGCGCGATCCGCCAATTCGCTCTCGTAAAACAGTGCCTGACTGCTGGATTGGCTTGGAATTGCACGAAGGTAAAAATCGGCAGATCCGGCGTATGACCGGAGCGGTCGGACATGGCACTCTTCGATTGATTCGTGTCCGCATTGGCGCATTGGATCTGGGATCTCTCGCTACCGGGGCTTGGCGTGAACTTCCCCTCGCTGAACGTCGACAAGTGCTCTCGCAACCTCCAGCGGGCACTTTTCCTCTCCCCTGCTGACCGCCCCATCACTTCATTCCCACGTAGAGCCGATGAACGTCATCATGGTCATCGATGGCATTCAAAAATTCACTAACCTGAGCCTTCTCAGCATCACCGAGTTCGACTGGATTCTTGGCAACGAAACGGATTTCACTCGCTGAAAGTTTCCAACCCGCTTTGGATAACCAAGTGCTAACCGTGGACAAATCTTTTGACTCAGTAAGAAAGCGATTCCCGAGGGTTCCCTCTGGGATTTCATCAGGATCTAACGCTTCTACATTCTGTGCACCGGCCTCAATGGCGTCGCTTTCCGGATCGCGAGCCCTATCGGTATGAGTGGCCTCGACGACCCCCAACCGTTCAAAGAAAAAAGCCATACTACCGGGTTGGCCTAACTGACCGTCTTTAAAAAGGCGACGTAGTTCCGGAGCGGTTCGATTCCGATTGTCGGTCATGCACTCAACGATAACGGGGATCTTATGGGGACCGAATCCTTCATAAACAATGGTTTCAAAGTCGACTTTTTCATCCAGCAGTCCTGCGCCCTTTTTGATAGCACGTTCAATCGTATCCTTGAAAACACTGGCTTTCTTTGCCTTTTCAACGGCGGCAGCGAGTCGGGCATTCGACTCGACTTCCGCGCCACCTAATTTAGCGGCGACCATGATTTCGCGGGTTAATTTCCCCACGACTTGACCTTTCTTTTGTGCGGCGGCTTCGCGGCCGGCTTGTTTCCATTGGGCTCCCATGTCTTGAGAGAAGCGAAAGTCCCCCCCTCGTTGGAAGCTTGAATTCTCATCAAGTGCAAAAAAGCTCCAAAAAAAGAAGCGCTGTGACCGCCCTGCCCACAGAGAATTTTGAGACTCTTTAGCCAGTAAGCTTGTCTACCTTAGAATGAATTGGCTAGTCTACGTACTTCGCTCATGATCTCTCGGAAACTTTTCCCGACACTGGCCTCGACACTGGCTTTTGCCACGCTGCTTCCCGGCCTAATAGCCTCTGTGTCTGTACCCTCACCCGTGGGGTGGGTCGACGAGGGCACTCTCCTCTTGGGCGAGCTTAATTGTATCGCCTGCCATAACGTCGATTCCCCAGCTGCAGAACGGTTAGTTGCACGCGGCGCACCTGTTCTTTCGGGTAACGCGATCAAAAGTTCACCCGCTTGGCTCCGCCGTTGGATCAGCGCCCCACAGACGTCCAAGCCTAGGACATCGATGCCCAGCTTATTACACGGACTGCCTGCTGCACGCCAAGCCGAAGTCGCCGAGAGTCTTACTCATTATTTAGTTTCCTTGCGTACGACCAATGAACCCATAGGCATCCAAGGCAGCTCCGCAGGTATTGAGCAAGGGCGCATCCTTTATCACAATCTTGGGTGCGTGGCTTGTCATGCTCCAGAAACCAAGCCGACCGACACCACAGAAGCTGCGTTCGCTAAAGCAAAACAAGACGCTGTTCCCCTTGGGGATTTAGCCAGAAAATATCCAGCAGGCGAACTCGCTCGTTTTCTTCAAGATCCCTTGGCCCATCGCCCGGGTGGCCGGATGCCCGCCTTGAACCTAACTTCGACCGAGGCAAGTTCGATCGCTATCTTCTTGCTGCGCGACCAAGCCGCTCCCTCTGCCGGCCAAGCCAAGAAACCCGCTTTCCTCGCCGGTCTCCACTACGACTACTTCGAGACCGCCGCCAACTCCGTTGCGCAATTGCTAGCTGCAACCCCGAAATCGTCGGGAACCACTCCCACTCTCGAACTTTCTATGCCTCATCCTGGTGGTAACTGGGGGGTTCGTTTCTCCGGATTTATTGAGATCCCTACCGATGGCAAATACCGTTTCTGGACACGTTCTGATGATGGTTCCCAACTCCTTATCGATGGCTCGATTGTCGTTAATAACGATGGAGTCCATCCGCCCGTCGAAAAATCTGGTACTGTAACGCTAAAGGCAGGATCACACGCCTTCGAAGTGGTATTCTTTCAAGATGGCGGTGAGACAGAATTACAGGTCACTTGGGCACCGCCCGCGACCAAACGTGGCCCGATACCCGCCGAACTGTTTAAGCACGGTGGTCAACCCCTTCTCCCTTTGGATTGGGAAGAGTTTACTCTTAATCCCGCAAAAGTGGCGGCGGGCCGTCGTCACTTTACTGAATTCAACTGTGCGGCTTGCCATGGAATGACGGCCCCCCTCAGCCCAGTCCCTTCGCCCAAGGCCAAATCCCTCGTCAAAGTAGCCTCTCGCCCCACCGCAGGTTGCTTGGCTGATGTTCCATCGACTAAGGCACCTCAATTTGACCTTTCTCCCTCCCAACGCAACGCATTGCGCAAAACGTTGGCTACGGTCCAGACACTCTCTCAAGCGCTGACGCCTGCTGAAGATGTCCGTCTTACTATGGCTCGACTCAACTGTGTGGCCTGTCACTCCCGCGACGGTTTTGGTGGCCCCGAAGCGTCCGGTCGAGCGGATTGGTTCACCGTGGTTGGTGAGGTAGATCTGGGCGATGAAGGCCGACTGCCGCCGCATCTGACTGGAGTGGGTGGTAAGCTCAAAGAGAGTGCGCTCAAAGCGGTCCTTGAGAGGGGTCAAAAGGTTCGCCCCTATATGGCCACACGTATGCCGGTCTTTGGAGCTCGGTCCGCTCGTTTAGCGCCTCTTTTGAAAAAGGCAGATCAACGGCCTGAAGCCTTGGCAACTCCCACTTTCAAGGAGGCCGACACCAAGACCGGATGGAAGTTGGTGGGCCGAGACGGCCTCGCCTGCGTGGCCTGCCATACCTTTACCACTTTTGGATCCATGGGCGTTCCAGCACTGGCGCTAGACCGAATGGCAGAGCGTTTAGAATGGGATTGGTTCCGTCGCTACCTGCCAGATCCAGCAGCACTCCGACCTGTCACTCGGATGCCCACTTTTTGGCCTGAGGGACAGGCTGTAAATCAGACAATTCTTAAAGGCTCAACAGAGGGGCAAATTCAAGCGATCTACGCCTACCTCTCCGATGGTGCCAAGGCAGAGGTCCCTGCTGGATTGATCCGTGGGAAAAAGGAACTGATCGTTGATGATGAAGCCGTGATTTACCGTAATTTCATCGAGGGTTCCGGGGCACGCGCCATCGGCGTCGGCTACCCTGATCACGCTAATCTTGCCTTCGACGCTCAAAACCTGCGCATGGCCTTACTCTGGCAAGGTTCCTTTATTGATTTAGCTCGTCATAGCACTGATCGCGGTACCGGTTTTGAACCGCCACTGGGCGATCACCGGATTCAACTCCCCGAGGGACCCGCCTTTGCCCTATTGGAAAAATCAACCGACCCTTGGCCTAAACTAAAATCCTCAGACGACGCTTTTCTTGGGTATCGTCTTGATGCACGTCAACGACCTACCTTCCGCTATAAATCAGGGGGGGTTGGGATTGAAGAAACCCCGCTTCCCCAACCAGGCCCAGTGGACATGACCCTCGTGCGAACCTTCCGATTTCAAGGCAGCCCGAAAGGGTCGCTTTGGCTCCGACTCGCCACGGGGACAGTCCGGGAAAAAGGAGCTGCTTTCCTAGTGAATGACACTCTATCCATCACTGTTAGTGGATTATCTGCTCCGATTATCGAAGGTAACGAACTCCGTGTCTTGGTGGATACCTCCAGTGAACTCGTCGTTGAGATGACTTGGTAAACTCGAACTCACCCCTTTTTGAATTTCGCTATGAAATCCGCTCTGAAGTTCCTGATGCTCACTGCCTCTGCAGCATTAGCACTCTTTCCCACCCGAGCCGCCAGCAAGGCCGAAGAAGAAGCCGAGTACTACCCAATTACCCGACTCCCGATACCCGCTAACATTGTCCTAGAAGCTGGGGCACTTCAAATTCTTCCTGACCGCAAACTCGCTGTCTCGACGCGACTCGGTGAAATTTGGTTCGTTTCAGGTGCCTTCGATAACAATCCAGCCGCAGTAAAATTCACTCGGTTTGCCTCCGGCTTACATGAAATCCTAGGACTTACTACCCGAGGTGATGGATGGATTTATGCGACACAACGGGGTGAAGTGACTCGAATCCGCGACACCAATGGTGACGGCCGAGCTGATCTTTTCGAGACAGTCGCCGACGGTTGGGGCATCAATGGAGATTACCACGAATACGCCTTTGGATCGAAGTTTGATCGCGACGGCAATATTTGGGTTACCCTATGTTTGACCGGTTCATTCACCAGTGAAAATCCCTACCGAGGGTGGGCGTTGCGGGTGGGTTCTGATGGGAAAGTTACCCCAACCACCAGCGGCCTCCGATCACCAGGCGGCGTGGGAACTAATCATTTAGGCGATATGTTTTATGCCGACAATCAAGGCCCTTGGAATGGCACTTGTTGGCTCAAACATCTGAAACCAGGTGCTTTCGTCGGAAACCCAAGCGGCAATCGTTGGTATGAGTTAGCCTCTACGGTTATGGGACCCCGCCCCAAAGATCCTGAGAGCAATAGTCGTATTCCGCTTCAGCGCGCGCGTATTTCTGAGCTCGTTCCTCCAGCCATCGGCTTTCCCTATAATCGTATGGGCCAAAGTGCCTCCGGTATCCAAAACGATGGCACCGCCGGTAAATTCGGTCCGTTCCAAAACCAATTATTCGTCGGTGACCAAACTTGGAGCACGATTATGAGGGTCTATCTCGAACAGGTTAATGGAGTTTATCAAGGTGCCTGCTTCCCCTTCCGCGAAGGTTTCGGTAGTGGAACACTCAGTCTCGAAATGGCCGACGATGGTACTCTGTTTGTCGGCGGTACAGATCGCGGTTGGGGAGCGCGTGGGGGCAAACCTTTTGCTCTCGAACGTCTTGCTTGGTCAGGCAAGATACCCTTCGAAATACAGGAGATGCGGGCCAAATCTGATGGCTTCGAACTCACCTTTACGCAGCCTGTTGATCCGATCTCGGCCGCTGATCCAACGTCATACCAGTTTCGTACTTTCACTTACATCTATCAGTCTAATTACGGATCGCCTGAAGTGGATGAATCTAAGTCCAATATCCAATTGGCCATTGTCTCAGCAGATCGCCGTAGCGTTCATCTAAAGACCGCCCTTAATATCGGGCATTTGCACGAACTTAAACCGATCGGAATCCGCTCCGCCAACGGAAAATCGCTCTTGCATCCCTTGGCTTATTATACACTGAACGAAATCCCTAAGTAAGATTCACTCGCACCGGATGCAAATCGCTCACTTGACCCACTGCCTAGTTCTCTAGCTTCAACCCATTGCGCAAGGCGGATCCTCCTGTAAAATTTCATCTATGGTTCCTTATCACTGGGTCGCTTTCCTCTTCTTTCTCCTTGGCTTAACCGCCTGCCGCAAGTCAGAAACTAACCAAACCCAAGCCACTGCCGAGATTCCTTCTGAGTACATGGTGCGTGGAGTGGTTCGGCAGTTAACCCTAGGTGGAACTTCTTTGGTGGTCAAACACGAGGAGGTCCCCGGCTTCATGCCGGCGATGACCATGCCTTTCGATGTGCGCGATACCAATGAACTGGCCCGCATTAAACCGGGTGACCTGATTCAATTCCGAATGCTGATCACCACCAATGACGGTTGGATCGACCGCATTCAAGTGCTCGGGACGGTAACAAATACCCCTGCCGATCCCTCACCGATCCGCTTCGCTTCCTCGGTACCTGTCCTCAATGCAGGAGATCCCCTCCCCGATTACGTCCTTACCAATGAGTTAGGCAAAACAATCCGACTTTCCGATTTTAGCGGTAAGGTCCTCGTCTTCACCTTCATCTTTACTCGATGTCCTTACCCTGATTTCTGCCCGCGAATGACCGATCATTTCTCGCGGACTCTGAAGAAACTCGCTAGCAACCCCAGCGCCTCCACCAAAGTCCATCTTTTATCGATCTCCTTTGATCCGGAAAGGGACACGCCTGAACTGCTTTTAGCCTACGCCGAACGGTATGCTTATGACCCCAAGAAATGGAGCTTGGCCACGGGCGCTTGGGATCAACTAGAACCGCTCACCGGCCATTTCGGTCTTGTGTTTGGACGCGATGTTCCGCCTGAGAAAATGGAACATAATCTGCGGACTGTTGTCGTTCGACCCTCTGGAAAAATCCAAGCTGTCATCAATAGTAACGAGTGGGATGTCGACGATTTGATTCGAGAAATCGAAGCTGCTGCTAAGTGAGATTGGATTCCGAAGTTCCAACTTTAAGGGAGTCACTCCAATTCTTGTGATCAAGAAGGAATCTGGTCATTGAGCCTAGATTAGATCAAAATCATTTACAAATGAGCCGCATTGAATCGACGCTAACTGAATTGGGACTTACTTTACCCAACATACCTCCACTGGGTGGCAATTATCTCCCGTACCGCATAGAGGGCACCTTCTTGTATCTGCCCGGGGCCATAGCCAGCCGAGATGGAAAAATACAATTTGCGGGCAAGGTGGGCGATAACCTGACCTTGGAGCAAGGGTATGAGGCAGCGAAGCTCTGTGCATTGAACCTGTTGGCCTTCGCTAAACTGGCATTGGGAGACCTAGACCGCATTGATCATATCGTTTCGGTGAATGGCTATGTAAATTGCCTTTCGGGCTTTTCCGATAGCCCTAAAGTTATTAACGGTGCGAGCGATCTTTTGGTCAGTGTCCTCGGCGATGCCGGCCGACATGTTCGCGCAGCGGTGGGGGTTGCGGGGTTGCCCTTGAATTCTGCCGTCGAAGTACAAATGTTGGTCGCTTTAAAAGCCTGAGCCATGACTCAGCATCCCCCAGAATTTGGATCACTCTCCGCTCTCGTTCTATCGGTAATTAACTCGTGACCCCTCTGCCACCCAATGTTGATCTCCTGAATCCTTTAAAAAAGGTGTTTGGGTACACTGCATTCCGGCCTCATCAAGAAGAGATCATTCGGACATCGATGGCGGGTCGAGACGTCTTTGCCCTTTTGCCAACAGGGGGTGGTAAGTCGTTGTGTTTTCAACTGCCTGCACTGGTGCGCCCCGGATTGACGGTCGTTATTTCGCCATTGATCGCCTTGATGAAGGATCAAGTGGATCAACTGCAAGCTAACGGTGTTGCTGCCACCTTCTTAAATTCAACCTTAGGCGAGAAAGAACGCAAAGCTCGCTGGCGCGGTCTGAATGCCGGTCAATACAAACTCTTGTATCTCTCACCCGAGCGATTGATGGCAGGTGAAGGTTCTATTTTTGACGCACTAAGCCGCTGGGGCGTGGTACTAGTGGCAGTCGACGAGGCTCATTGCATCAGTGAATGGGGGCACGATTTTCGACCGGAATATCGCCAGTTAGCAACCTTACGCGAACGGATGACCGACTTGCCGTTTATGGCGTTGACGGCCACTGCGACGACTCGCGTGCGCAATGACATTGTACAGCAGTTAAGTTTGCGAGATCCTGCCATCTTTGTCGCTAGTTTCAATCGCCCTAATCTGACCTATCGAGTGCTGCCCAAAGCCCAAGGGTACAAGCAGATTTTGGAGTTCATGCGAGCGCGCCCTCGGGAAAGCGGTATCGTCTATTGTTTCAGTCGAGCAGGTGCGGAATCGCTCGCCGAAAAACTGAAAACAGATCGTATTAGGGCCTTACCTTATCATGCGGGATTGACCCCACTGGAAAGGGCAAAAAATCAGGATGCGTTTCTGAGAGACGAGACTCGGGTGATTTGCGCCACTATTGCCTTTGGAATGGGTATCAATAAACCCAATGTACGCTTTGTTATCCATCATGATTTACCAAAAAATATAGAGGGCTATTATCAGGAGACCGGACGTGCTGGACGCGATGGGTTACCCAGCGAATGCGTCTTATTATTTAGTGCTGGCGATGTAGCCAAGCAAACATCGTTCATTGCCGAAAAATCAAATCCAGAGGAACAGCGGTTAGCGCGGGAACAACTCCGGCAGATGACCCGGTACGCCGAAGATGCGGGATGTCGGCGAGTGGCTCTAATGGGCTATTTTGGTGAAGATTTTTCTAAGGCGAGTTGTGGCGCTTGCGATAACTGTTTGAACCCTCGGGATACTTGGGATGCCACCGTACCTGCTCAGAAATTTCTCAGTTGTGTGTTCCGTATTCGCCAAAAGAGCGGCTTTAATACAGGGATCAACCATGTCATTGCGGTGCTCACTGGAAGTGATTCAGAGAAAATCCGACAATGGGGACACCAGACACTCACCACCTACGGCATTGGCATGGATATGGGTCGCAATGAGTGGGGCGGGGTCGGGCGTGAATTGATCCGTCTAGGGTATCTACGTCAGATTTCAGAGCCTTATAGTATTATTGAAATGGCACCCGACGGACTGGCCGCTTTAAAGGATCGTCGCCTCATTCATTTGACCCGTCCCATGGAGCGTGGGCGTCCCAAGGCAGAGCGTATCGGAGATATCTCTTGCGACGAGTTACTATTTGAGAAATTGCGTCAATTAAGGAAGACCATAGCTGACGCGCAAGGGGTGCCTCCTTACATTGTGTTTGGGGATGTTTCGCTGAGGCAAATGGCTCGGGAATATCCGGTGTCGGAAGGCGATTTCCGGAGAATTTCCGGGGTTGGCGAACGCAAAGTACAAGACTATGGAAAATCTTTTTTTGAAGAGATTCGGGGACATTTGCAGACGAATCCACGACAGTCGTTTTAAGCAGCGACGGACTGGCCTAGTGATCAAGTAAACGTCTGCCGGTTGTTTCATCGATTGGTTTTATAATTCTATGAATCCTCTCCACATTACCCAAACTAGCGGGCACCGATTACGGCTCGCTTGGCTTATGGTGGTGCAATTAGTTGGGCTCTTTACGGTACTACGGGTCAGTCTGGCCGTTTTCTTCCCGTCACCCCTTCCAGTTTCTCTCATCGACTGGGTTCACTGCTTCGCCATTGGATTCCATTTCGACCTCGCTGTTAGCATCCTGTAAGTGACCCCCATTGCGCTTTGGAGCACGATAGGATCTTTGACCCCATGGACGACAGTTCGATCACGACGGATATTGGCCGTGAGTTCTGTCGTGGGTTGGAGCGCAATGGTCTTCCTCTTAATTTCAGAGGCTTTTTTCTTCGAGGAATTTCAGTCCCGCTTTAATCCGGTTGCCGTTGATTATCTTATCTTCCCTCATGAAGTTTTTGTGAACGTGTGGGAGAGTTATCCTTTTCTGCGAGTGTTGTTTGGCTGCCTTATTTTGGGAACCGGCGCTGCCCTGCTCAGTCTGCGGGTGACCCGTTCCGTGCCTACACCTGGAAGGAATCGTTTTGCCGCAGTGATCTGATCTCTCTGTGCTTTGGGACTCGGCTTAAGTCTTCGAAGCTCCGAAGCGCGCTTTAGTCGCGATCGATCTGTAAATGAACTCGCTGGAAACACCTTCGTCGCTCTTGGCACCGCGATCCTGACTCGCAATTTAGATTATGCGGCTTTCTATCCAACCATCCCGTTAGCGGAAGCCTTCAATCTGGCACGAAATCGTCTTATGAGTCCGGGTCAAATCCCTTCTGGCGGACCCGAAAGCCTTCAACGCCACATTCCCGGTGATGCGTCTCGCCCAAAACTAAATGTGATCCTGTTACTCGAAGAAAGTCTTGGATCAGAATTCTGGGGAAGTCTCGGGCGCCCGGGGACATCGCTAATGCCTCGCATGGATGCTTTCGCCACGAACGAGGCCATGTTGTTCGACAATCTGTATGCCGACGGGAACCGGACTATCCGAGGGTATGAGGGCGTCTACTGTAGCTTTCCACCCTTACCTGGCGACTCCATCGTGGCCCGTGACCGCACCCTGGGCGTGGAAACCATCGCTCAAGTCCTCGGGCGCGATGGATATAAAACAACATTCATCTATGCAGGACGCGGATCCTTTGATGGCACAGGGACTTTTGCTCAAAAAAACGGGTGGGGAAAATTTCTCGAGCTCAAGGATTTTAGCCAACCCTCTTTCACGACTATCTGGGGTGTTTGCAATGAGGATCTCTACTATAAATCACTCGAAGAAATGAGAGCGGCGCATGCGAGTGGAAAACCGTTCTTTGTTACAACCATGTCAGTCTCTAACCACAAACCTTATACCTATCCAGCAGGTCGGATCACCGAAGATCCGAAGGCACAAAAACGGGATCAGGCGGTTAAATATGCAGATTATACCCTAGCTCGATTTTTTGAAATGGCTCGGAAGGAACCCTTCTGGACAAACACCGTTTTTGCAGTGGTCGCCGATCACGGAGCGCGTGTCTATGGGAGTCAGACTATCCCCATTCGGTCTTATGAGATTCCCATGCTTATCGCCGGACCAGCAGTGGTAAAAACCGCTCGACGCGCTTCGATGCTGGGGTGTCAACTGGATGTCGGGCCGACCCTTTTAGGGTTGATTGGCCGGCCCTATGATTCTGTTTTTTTGGTCGCGATTTACTCAAGGACCCCGAGTCACGCCGCCGAGTCTTGTTGCATCATAATCGTTCGGTTGGAATTTATGCAGATGAACGGTTGGTGGTTTTTAGCATGAACAAGAAACGGGAATACTATTCTGGAAATCCAAAGTTAGGTCAGATGCAACGTGTACCTGTACCCGACGAACGAATGAAGGAATTAGAAGAAGACGCGATCGCTTTATTTCAAACAGCGGACTCCGTCTATATGACCCGAAATTTCCGAGTTAATCTTTCGTCTACAGTTCTCCGAGAGAAGCCGTGATCTTCTTTTTCTAGCTTTGCCGCCTCTAGAATTCCCAAAAATCGGAGCGACTTCGGTTCGAGCATTCACTGGATCCACTCCCAACTCAGGTAGGTACCGAATGGAAAAACCAGAAAAAGAAGATAGCGACAACGGTTGGAAACAGGGCACCCAGAAAGAGCCCAATCGGGCTGATTCTTTCAGTACCAAAAACTTTTGAAGTCTGGAGTATGCCAGCACCCGCTGGATTAGGAGCATTAGCAATGACTGTCAACCCACCACCGGTCACTGCGCCCGCAACCAGCGCATATTTTAAATCCTCCGAAATACCTTCGGCTAAGGAACCCAGATAGGTCAGGGCCGCATTATCGGTGAAGGCAGTCAATCCTGTTGCGCCGAAATAAAGAGCAGAGCCACCCATACTTTGGATCAGAGGCTTTAACCAATACGCCTGAAGGGTACCCAACGTGACAAGGCCAGCCAGAAAGAAGCCGACCAACAAACCTTCGCGAAATTTTAGCCCATCTTGATACTCACGAGTGGCCGTGGTTAATCCAAGAAAGATCATAAAAATCCCGAAAAAGACATCCGCGTGATGGGCGAAACTAACCACCAAAGCTAAAAAGACGATATGAAGACCGGTCAACCAATGGGGGATCGGTTGATTCTGCGCCGGTTGAGCTTCTAAGGCATTAAGTTCACGCCGAAAGACTGCACAGACCAGCACCGTGGAACAGACACAACTCGCAGCGGCTTTCCACCCAAAGTGAGTCAACATGTAGATCACATCCCACTTCCATTTGCTCGCCACCATCAGTACCGGCGGAGCCGCAAAGTGAGTTAATGTTCCACCAATGGAAACATTCACAAAAAGGAGGCCGAGGGTCGCATATGCAAGGCGTTGACTAATCGCCCGATCAAAATAACGGCGTTTGAGAAGAATGGCCAAAAGAGTCATCGCTGCCGGTTCGGTAATGAACGATCCGAGCAAGGGTCCTAAGGAGAGAGCAGCAATGTAAAAGGCGACGCTCTCTTGGAGCGGTAGGAGTCGTGCGACCAATGAAATCAATGTCTCAGCTAATCGGACCACCGGACGGGTTGCCGCCACGACCATAATAACAAAGACAAATTTCGGTTCAGTAAAATTGAGCCTGTCAATGTAGTCAATAGCCGTTTGAACCGATCCTTTTAATGCTGCAATACCTAGAAAAAGAGCGGCGGCCCACAGACCAAAGACGACTTCTGTCTCGGCCAGAAAATGCAGAAGGTTTTCCGCCAAAGATCCCGAAGGATACCGATGCGCCCACTGAGTAAATTGCTTCACACAAAAGGTATGTAGCACGGCAAGCGTGAACAGAACTGTGGCGAGAAGTTCGATGGGTTCTGGACTGACGCTCATTTAATTTACGACGAAAGGCTACTGCCAAAGCGGCCTTGAGGCGATCAGTCGATTCGAAAAAGTATCCTGATCGAAAGAAGCTCCTTGGCTCTGATCGAAAACCTCCGTTTGCCAATTCCGCCCAAACGCTCCAGTTTCCCAAGCAACATTGTTTTCGCATGAGCCAGATACCCCATCTTCCCGTTCTACGTCTTGGTCGCAGCTACGCTTCACTGGAACAAAGTGAAGTCAAAGACTATCGCACTGGTGAGGTGCGGGCGGTGATGTCGACGGTCAATGCAGGGATCGTCCGCAAGGACCTTCAAAAGTTAAGCCAGGCGCGTGCTGCTCTGAATCGGTTTACAGTTTCGGAGTTAATGGATCTCAGTGCTAGGGCGGGTGATTTATTTTTGAAAGGCACTCTACCCCTTGGCGACCGTGGCCATACCCAAAGTTCCGAAGAGTATGTCCATACCTTGAGCACGACCAGTGGTCTACCTTACGTGATGGTGCGGCGTAATATGATAAAGATTCACTACGCCTTAACCCATATGACGGAAATCCTGAACGGCCTGTCCCGTGGACTGGATCTAGGCATTTTAGATCGTGGTTACGGCGAACAGTTTGGTACCAAGTTGTCCTTTTTCCCAACGGCTCACGCCCTTGGATTGGTGATGCCTAGCAATTCCCCAGCAGTGAATTCACTCTGGGTTCCATCCATTTCACTAAAAACGCCGGTGATTATTAAACCGGGCAAGGAAGAACCGTGGACACCTTTCCGCCTGATCCAAGCTTTTATCGCTGCCGGAGTTCCCGCCGAAGCTTTCGGTTTCTATCCCACTGATCACGAGGGAGCCGCTGCCATCCTCAATACCTGCGGTCGCGCCCTGATTTTCGGCGACAAATCCACTACCCAACAATATGCCTCGAACCCAAGTATCCAAGTTCACGGACCCGGTTGGAGTAAGTTCCTGATTGGCGACGATCAGATCGAGAATTGGCCCGATTTTATCGATGTGATAGTGGCCAGTATCTCTGACAACGGAGGCCGCTCCTGCATCAATGCGAGTGCCGTGATTGTCCCAAAATACGCCGCAGAAATTGCCGACGCTATTGCTCAACGTCTGGGGTTACTTGTTCCCACGGCACCAGACGATCCAGAGGCTCGATTGTCCGGATTCGCCAATCCCAAGATGGCCGACTACATTGATAGTCAACTCGAAGACGGTCTCAAAGTGCCTGGCGCGGAGGATGTGACTGCAAAATATCGGACAGGCCCACGAAAAGTTACCGGGGACATAGGAGTCTTTTTGAAGCCCACAATCATCCGTTGTGATTCTTTTCAACACCCGCTTTCTAATCGTGAATTTCTCTGCCCCTACGCGAGTGTTGTTCAAGTGCCACAATCGGAAATGGTCCGCAACATCGGCTACACTCTTGCCTGCTCCGCAATTACCAAAGACCCCGCTTTCATCGCTGAATTAGAAAAATCTACCGAAATCGACCGCTTAAATATCGGACCGGTGTCCACTATGAAGATTTCGTGGGATCAACCCCATGAAGGCAATATGTTTGAGTTTCTCTGGCAACGCCGATCAATCGAACGGGCTTGGTGATCTTTAACCAGACTTGTCCGCTATTGCATCCTGAACCGAATCGCTACTCAGATCCTCTTCCCCATTGAACTCTGATATTTCACCCGAGGCAGAAAAAACGCTCCGCCGCTTTTTTGGCGTTTTTATAGTCACCCTTTTTCTCTACGTGACCATCTACGGAGGATGCCAAGCCTACCGTGTTCGGAGCGGAGCGTGGCACCTTACTTTTGACACCCTCAAAGATGGGACCCCGCAGTTGCGTATCGAGCATCCTCGAATTTTATCCGCTGGCCCACTCTCAATTAACTTTCCCGGCGAGTCCGCACCGCGGGTTACCAATGGTCCAATCACTTGGATCTATAGTCGGCCAGACACCAATGTTACTCCCTTCGGTCCGATTGTTTTCCTCGATACCACGCAACTGCCAGGTACCATTTCCATTAATGCCTTCGGCCATGCTTTGGAGATGGTGACTCGCACTCTGTCAGTTGACTTCACTGAGATCCCTTGGACCTCTGGAACAAACTTAATTGTCAGGACCGAAAACAAGCCCAGTGCAGAACGCCTCAAAGCCCGGAATCAACAATGGCAAGGCCGCTGAAGCAATCTCCCAAGTCTCTTTGATTCTCACAGAGGGTGGGCGACCCCGATCGCTCACCACCGATTCCGAAAGCGGTTAGCAGCCCTCAAAATGGCCTCATACGGCACGACGCTTTTGCGACAAATACCCGCAATCGAACTAACCCTGTCGCTTCCCAATTCGACCCCTTCAGACAGTTCAATCTCGAACTCTCTAACGCGATCAAACTCGCTTACTGGACCTACGCATCCGGGGCATTGGTTAGGAAACAAAAACGCGTCCGGAGGTTTCCCTTCCGAACGCGTTTGACTTGAACCGTTCCCGACTTGGTGAACGGTCGACGATCTATACTATCGAATGTTCAGGCGCCAGAACTGAGCCCCCACATTTGGATCAATCTTCAAGGAAAGTGGCACAGCCACGTCCATGCCTTTACCGGTTACCTTGCTGGACGTCGCGAGCCAGATACCGAGTTCCGTTGAACCCTCAACAGTCACTACAACACCTTCCGATGCGCGCGCTTCCAAAGACAGTGTCACCCCATCACTCGACTTAATCGTCAACGTCGGCGCCTCGATTGTAGCTATCTCAATGGTGACCGTCGCCACGGCAGAGTCCTTAGTGCCGTCATTGACCTTGTAGGTGAACGAATCCGTACCCGATGCACTCGAACCCGGCGTGTAGACAAAGTCTGGAGCGTTACCAGAAAGGGTCCCCTTCGTCGGTTGAGTCAACAGTGTATAGGTCAGTTTAGCACCTTCAGAATCTGAACCGGCCAACGAGAATTCCGTACGGGAACCCTGCTCTGTATTCACGAATACATTGAAGGCTTCAGGTGCGTCGTTAACCGCAGCGATTGTAATTGATACGGTCGCTAGGGCGGAGTCAGCTGTTCCGTCATTAACCTTGTAGGTAAAGCTGTCGGTGCCGGATACATTCGGGTTCGGCAAGTAGACCAAGTTCGGAGACGTCCCAGTCAGCGTGCCGTTGATCGGACCTGTCACAACGGTGTAAGATAACGCAGACCCTTCTACGTCTACACCCGCCAAGGTGATCACCTTAGCCGTGTCTTCAATCGCCTCAACAGTCAGGGCTTTGGCCACCGGTGCGTCGTTAACCGCGGCGATCGTAATTGATACGGTCGCTAGGGCGGAGTCAGCTGTTCCGTCATTAACCTTGTAGGTAAAGCTGTCGGTGCCGGATACATTCGGGTTCGGCAAGTAGACCAAGTTCGGAG
>SIAZ01000209.1 GCA_009695405.1 Pedosphaera sp.
GACAAGATTTGTGAAATTGGGATTTTCCGTCGCGATATAGGGAGAAATTTCGGCGAACCACCGACTGGGGGCAACCCAACCGGAACCAACGGGAACTTCGGTTCCGGCTACAGGCAGAAAATCAAACTGGTCGCCGGCACAAAGGAGATAACCAAGACTGATCTGTTTTTCATTGCTGACACACCGTACCGTTTGAGCCTTCGTTTTCGCACGAGCCAGTGCTGGAAGGAGCATTCCAGCAAGAATTGCAATGATCGCAATTACCACTAATAATTCGATCAATGTGAACCCACGACGGCCGAGATTTGACCACTGCGCTGGTATTGGATTAGTTAAATTCATTGGTTTTTAATCGTCCTTTGGAGATGGACTTAATTAGGGAAGACCTAGCCTAGGCTAAAATAAATAACGAAGGGTTAAGCTAAACGCATTCTTTTTGGTGATAACTCTTAATATCTCCATAGTTAATTTGGGTCAATGCTCTCTTGATACCTGAAATGAATTCCCAATCAACCTTCGATCCAAGGTTCGTTCACAGCCGATTGAGCTAGACTGCACCACCCCAGAGTTATTGAGCGGTCAGTCGAAAAAAGCGGACGGCTGTGTCGTTCGAAATAAGGGCCGAACGAGTCTGATGAGTCGTGTCGGTCGAGGTTATTTGGCTCTCCACCTGAGCCCAAACCGTCGCATTCAGCGCAGAAGCAGTTTCCAACTGAACTCGGACTCCGGGTCGATCCAGTTGGACACGAAACCGAATAGAGGGTGGATTCGTGGTAACCAACGATAGTGGCGACTGAGTCTCAGCAGTCTTAGGATTTCCGCCTAAGACAAATTCAAGCAGGTTGGGTATCCCGTCATGATCTGGATCTGCTTCGGGACCTTGTGCCTCAGTGGGCAAATTGGAAGTACCGATCCAGTCCTTAAACAGCCACCCTTGAAACGCCGCGCCAGGCGTGGGGAGCGCCGCTATCCAAGTGGAGGGATCATTACCGTATTCATTCACAGCCTGCTTTTGCAAAGAGTAACCGGTTCCATTCGCCTCCACTGGCCAAGGAGGCACGCGATCGAAGCTGACACGGTCCACCCGAGCAAACTGTCGAATTCCAGCGTCATCGAGTCCAGCGGGTTGGCTGATTTGGAGAGTCTCTCCTTCATTGGCCAAACGACCGCTCGTCCATTGCAAAATACGGGTTCCTTGAGGGACTCTAAAGGCTGCGTTAAAGTGAGAGAGACTGCCCGCAAGAACAATCCGTTCGCCTGGCGCAAGGACCAGCGGTGGGGTGGAAGGGAATTCAAAGTTGACGCCATCGGTCAGCCGCCAAGAACTAGAGCGAAGAGAGTCGTAAAGTGAAACCGGGGCCGTTGTTATATTCATCAACTCCAAGAACTCGCTATCTGGATCACCGAATGGCGCGTAATGAATCTCCGAGATCACCACTGGTCCTCTGCGCGGAAGACTGTTCGATTGGCCTGGAGTCGGTGTTTGGAGAGGAACAAAATTCCAAGTAGCAGTCGAACCCTTGAAATAGTTCCCCAAAGTCTCAGTTGGAAGTGTGGGTCCGAAGTCCTCCTGAGTGCGGTATCCAGTCAATTCGTCCCGTTCCGCCGAACAGAGATAAACGGTCTCTCCGACATCACTTAGAGCAAAGGCGGTAACTCGACCTAGATCCAAACTGCTCGCGCCAAAGTGCTGATTTTCAGAAAAAACGATTCGACCGCCTGGCGGCAAAACTGTGCCCACTGGAATTCGATACTTCCGAAGATCCACCGCGCTATCGCTTAGGAACCAACCACTGATATCGACCGCCTGAGCAGAGCGATTAAAGAGTTCAATCCAGTCATTGCTACTTTCAGAATTAGCAAAGAGTTCGTCGATAACTACAGTTGGTTCAAGTGAGTAAGGATAATCAGCCCTCCGATATTGGTAACCCGCTCCAATATCGGATCTGGAACCATCGCCATCGGCAGCGTGGTTTGGATCGCCACTATTCAAAGCTGGGGAATTTACTTGTAGTCCAAAGTCGAGCCTTGATGGATTGATGAAATGTGGATTGGCGAGGAGATTGCCCGTTCCTCCACCGACTATTGCAACTGTGTCGGACAACGAGTAACTGGTTTCCACATGGGAAAAATAATCCGCACGGACAGGGGCTACTTTACACATCGAAAAGAGGGTGTTGGTGATCAGGGCTAATCCGCCGCCAAAACCAAAATTCTTCTCATAAACGGAAATACCAATAGGACACTGAACAAAAGTGTTTTGATCGATAAAAACCTGCGATCCCGCATCCTTAACCCCCACACCCAGTGCACAACCGACCACCAAATTATGCCGCATCCGAACCGACGAGCCTTGTCCGACAGAGATCCCTTTATCGGAATTGAAATAGATGCGGTTGTGCTCCAATAAAATATCCCGACAGGCTTCACCGATGTCGATACCGTCGGAGTTTGGGCCTAGGAATCGAGAAATTCGGCACTGACGCACAACCCCGCCCACCACACCGTCATAATCGATGGCATCGGTATCCGGAGCCATGTTCCCGATAAAATCGCAGTCTTCGATGAAGGCCTGCCCCTGCTTCACATTAATACAGTCTCCAGAATAAGGAGTGTGGAGACGGCTATGGCTCAGATGAATTGAACCGCCTCGACAAAAGATCGGTCCTTCGCACTGTTCGATATCGAGATGCTCAATTCTCAGGAGGGCGTCGAGACCTGAGATTGCACTCGGGAATGTGATTGGATCTATTCCCCGAGTGGCGTGTCGGATGCGGCAATAGCGCAGTTGGGAAGGAGCGCTAGGCGTCTCGAAACTAACCCCCCCCCATTGGACTCCATTACGGCCCTCTATTCGAACAGGGGCCTCAGCTGTTCCCTCAATATTAAGTGCCCCGAGTATTCGTAAATGGCGGCCCATAGGCACCCGCAAAGTGACACCTGCCGAAAGGGTAAGAGTGATATTTTTGGGCACAATCAGATCGGAATCGAGGGTGACAACCGAGCCTAGTTTGACAGTGGTGTTGGCAGTGAGATTTCCGACTAAAATGGATTCATCCGAAGGAACAAATCGGGCGGTCACTTTCGAAGAATCGGTGAGGGTCAAAAGAGTTTCTGTTCCCCCTTCGGCCCCGAGCCATCCGGCGAACTTAAAGCCCGGAGCGGCCTCAGCCCTGAGAGTTGCCGAAATATGAGGAAAGAGGAGATGCACCCCCGCTTCAAGTGGTACGCCTTGCAGAACGAGGTACCCACCACAGGGTGGGTCGGAGCTGATCGTCAATTCGACAGCCGATTTGGGAAGGTCAAGGCGGACCCGGACATCGTTGAGAAAACCAATGGCTTGAGCGTTTATAAATTGGCTCATATCGGCCAAAGCGGCAGCACGACTTTTGATGGTCATACCGCCACTTGAGGCCCAACGAGCGACATGCCTTGGCACCTCTGATTCAACCTCAGAAGCCATAGAATTTAAGAGTCGCTGAACGCGCTCGGGTTTAAAGGTAGATCTTGTATGTGCGGCAAGACGTTGAGCCAAACGTAGGCGAAAGGTTTCGCTCGTTTTCATCCGACTAAGCAGAGCGTCCTGAGACAGCATATCACCGAGAACGCTCACCCCGAGCGACGAGGCTCGAAAGGTCTGATCCATATCCGGCAAAAACCATTGCCAACGACCGCTGGGTGTTCTTGGCCGCCAGAACTCCCGATTGTGAGGCCAACTGGTGTTGATACCCCAAGATTCCGCGGCGATAAAGTCGATGAAACTATCTAGATCGATTCGAGATTCAGCATAGGCGAAATGGGTCGGATCATTCAGATTATGACTTTGGAGGAAGGCGAGGAGTTCAAGCCACTGGCCCGTGTCCCCTTTGTCCGCTCCCAGTGTAATTGAACTAGAAGTGAGGTGTCCGTAAAGCAGATGATCCACCTCTCCCACGTTCAGGCGGTGATGCTCAAAAAACCAAGTGTCGTCCCAACGGGATCGTAAATTATGAATGCCCCAATAAAGCCCATTTATAAACAGCACCGAGGGCCGATAATCGGAGACGCCCACCTTCATTTGGCCATGCTGAATGAAGGACCAGAGGCCGTCTCGCAACATTTCCCGATCCCAAGCGTCCCCACCCTCGCGTAAAGTAAACGAGGTGTGATTAGGGATGTAGGTTCCAGGAAATAGATCATACACCACGCTGTCGTTACCGTAAGATCCTTTTAGCATAAAGTTCATCGCCCGCTGGGCGTGAACCCAATTATTCTCTCCACCCATTCGGTAGGCCCCGTTAACCCTGAATCCAACCCCTCCGTCAGCAGGAAAATATTCAAGAGATCCTGGCGCATTTTTGCCTTTATAGACATCCCTCAGACCACCAGAACCTGAACCACTTGTCGGCAATTCGTGTTTATTATAGTAAATCCCCAAGCGATCGCCGAACAGCAACTCTGGATCTACAACGGCTGAGATGGAGGGGAGTGTGCTATGGGCTTCGCTTATCAAATAGGTTCGGGTGTTAACAGGGCCTTGGGGAAGCCCTGACTCAATGACACGGGCTCGAACCACAGTGTTGGTTTTAACCAAAAAAGGTTGTCCGTAAAGCGGCGATTCTGGGCCCGGCAAGGCTCCGTTTAATGTATAATGGATCGCGCCTGACCCAGTAGTGAGCGTGACTAAAACCGGATCACTATAAAGACCTCCCTCGGGTGTTGTTGTCAGAGTTCTAGGCGAAAGACGGAGATCTGGGATCTCTCCCCCACCATTAGGGCCCCCCGGGGTCGGGACGGCAAACTGGACCCATTGTCCAGCCCGATTGCGACCGCGTGAGACATCGGGAAGTTGTAGCCCATAGGTCTGAGTCTCTTCAACTGTTACCCGATCAACCGTCAAACCCGAAAGCGACAGATCAAAACTGAGATCAGAACTGCCCGGCGTACTTTGATGAACCTCGACCGCAAGCGTATTGGTACCAGTCAAGAGGTGAGTCGGTGGCAACCGATAAAGAGTAAAAGCGTCTTCCTCAGCTCCAACTATTCCCGACGCGGCAAGGGTAGTTAATTGGATCAGACCAGCGGGCATATTCTGGCGGACGACCTCGCTTCCGTTTAAATAGACCACCGCCCCATCATCAGCGAGAAGACGAAGCTCTAATTCCATGATCTTGGCTGAGTCTACGACCGCGAATTGATGTCGAAAGTAGGTCGTAATCGGCCGTTTTGTGAGACTGGTTCCAGCAGAAATGATCGTGGACTCATCACCGTCACCGAAGCCTAGCTGTGCTGGTCCACTTGCCCATTGACTGTCGTCAAAGCGAGGTTCGCGCCAGAGGGAACTCAAATTCAGACCTTCATCCGAAAAGCGCCAAGTTGAGGCCACTGCTGAGCCCGACGAGCCGGCTGTGATAAGGTGGCTGATCATTGCCCCTGCGGATCGCGTTAACACGAGCGTCTCACCCCCAGCAGAAAGGGAAAAGTTGGCATGATAGCCTTCGGTAATAAAGTTTCGCCAAGGCCAATAGCCCCGAGGATGAGACTCACCCGGAATTGCATCTTGTCCGTCAGCCCAGACGACTAGGTAGCCATGGGCTGGAATCGAAGCGGTCGATGGAAATGCCCACCGTAATGGTTTGGAAGGATCATCGCTGAGATACCATCCCTTTAAAGAGACTGCGTTTGTCGAGGAGTTTTCTAGTTCAATCCAGTCAGGATAATCTTCGAAGTCGACAATGTCCGGAAGGGCCAGCGTGTTAGAGGCCATGAATTCACTGATCCGCACTTGTGCCGCCGCCGAGATCGATAAAGAACCCAGAACGGCAATGAGAATCCAATTCATACTGAGGTGGGAACTTAGCAATTCCAGAGCCAAAAGTAAGTGGGATGTCGACTTTATAAAGGCGACTGAACCTTGTTCTGATAGCCTTGCTAGGGACTGGCCACGGCCTCATTCCCCTCAGGCTCAACATTTTCTCAGCGGGTATAGCCGTCTTCACCGTGCTCAGCGAGATCGAGGCCTTGATTCTCGATATCCTCGCTGACTCGACAACCGATTAGGCGATCAATCACCCAGTATAACACAGCAGTGACTCCGACCGCTAGTGCAACTTCTTGTCTGTAAAAGTTTAGGACACCAACGATCCCGGCCATAGGGCCGATGGAGCGGAGCGGAATCGGCCCTATGGCCGAGACTCGCCCGTCTTCTGGGGTTGCCGGTGTCCGGCCAAAGCTGAAATCTGGAA
>SIAZ01000210.1 GCA_009695405.1 Pedosphaera sp.
TCGGTCAGCGGACGCGGATCCAAGACAAAGGGTGTCTTGTGCAAAATGGGTAAACGCGCTGACATAGAGTTAAGATATATAGAAACAATATATTATATATGCAAGACAAAACACGCTCTCTCATTCACTTTTTTAGGGCTTCTAGAAAATTAGGCGAGGATCAGGGAAGCGACCGGACGGCCACCGAACTGGTTTCCGTCCGGAGCTCGCATCAAACTCCTATCCGAGTCCACGCAGCATTAGCTGATGACGATGCGACTACGGCTTCAATGAAAGCCATACCGCGGACACCGTCCTCGATCTTTGGGAAATCATTGATAAGATCTCCTTTAGCTAACTTACGCCCCTCCTGACGCGCTCGAATTGCTCCAGCAAAGTTCCTGTAAATATTGGCAAAGGCCTCGAGATAACCTTCAGGATGAGAGGGAGGGGTTCTCCCTGCTGCCTTAGCCGCTTCGCACAAGTAGCCATTGGCCGTACGGTATACTTGCATCGGCTGATCGGGCCACTTCACCAGTAGGGTATTCGGCTCCTTCTGATGCCACTCCAATCCACCTAGTTCGCCGTAGACTCGGATATTTAAGTTATTCTCTTCACCCACACTAATCTGGGAACTATGCAAAACACCTTTGGCTCCACCCTTAAAGCGCAGCAAAACATTTCCGTCATCGTCCAACTTCCGGCCCTTCACAAAGGCGGTGAGATCTGCTGCCAATTCACTGATATGAAGGCCCGTAATATATTCAGCCAAGTTTTCGGCATGTGTACCGATATCGCTGATGCATCCAGCCGCACCTGACTTCTTGGGATCAGTGCGCCAAGCGGCCTGTTTCTGGCCAGACGCCTCAATGCGAGTGGCCAACCATCCTTGAGGATATTCGACAACCACCTTGCGAATTTTGCCTAACTTACCGCCAGCCACCAAGGATCGTGCTTCCTTGACCATCGGATAGCCTGTGTAGTTATGGGTCAATCCATAGAGCAAACCAGATTTCTTAACCAACCCTTGCAACTCCTTGGCTTCAGCTAAATCAAAGGTCGCTGGTTTATCGCTCAACACATGGAAGCCATGCTCCAAAGCCATCTTTGCTGGCGGGAAGTGCAGGTGATTTGGTGTCACAATAGAAATGAAATCAATCCGTTGGTCCGCTGGTAAAGCAGCCTCAGATTGTATCAATTCTGCAAAGGATCCATAACAACGACTGGGCGATAAAAATAAATCAGCACCGCTCGCTCGGGATCTTTCTGGATCTGAAGAAAACGCGCCAGCGACTAGTTCGACTTGGCCATCCATGTTTGCGGCTATGCGGTGAACGGCGCCAATAAAGGCTCCACGCCCACCTCCAATCATTCCGTACCGAATCTTTCTGCTCATAATATATTTTTGTCTACGTTAGAAAGCTGTGTTACAGCGGGAACCCCTTAACTCTCACCGCTGCTGCTTACTAGAGTCAATCCCTTCGCCAATTCGACTGCAGATGATTTCTGATGATTCCATCTCAATAATAAATTGTCCTTGCCCTCACACCTTCTAGTCTTTTGCTCGTTCGCGACCCTGTCGCCTCTGCCACTGATCCCATGCTTATTCACCTGCTTAAATCCAAAATCCATCGCGCTACTGTCACCGCCGCTAGTCTTGATTATGAGGGAAGCCTCACCATCGATGAAGACCTCATGGATAAGGTTGGACTCCGCCCCCACGAACGTATCCTCTGCGGTAACATGGCCAATGGAAGTCGTTGGGAAACTTACGCCATCTGCGGTCCACGCGGCTCCGGCGCTATCGAACTCAATGGGGCAGTGGCGCACCTCGGAAAAAAGGGTGACCGCGTCACCCTTATGTCATTCACTGCCATTGAAGAAAACGCCGCCGCTACTTGGGTGCCACGGGTCATTGTGCTCGATGCCGCCAACCGAATCGTTAACGAACGTGGTTTTTAATCATTTTCACCAACGCAACGCCTGCAGGCGCTGGGAAACTTCCTCTGCGTTCGCCCGGCTATTAAAACCGCTCACGCGGAACCAACCCTCGCCATTACTGCCAAATCCACTACCGGGAGTAATCACCACATTGGCCTCACCTAAAATTCGATCAAAGGCCTGCCAACTTGTGTAACCACTCGGAGCACTAACCCAAATATAAGGGACATTAATGCCGCCAAAAACAGTGTGACCCGCCGTTCGCGCCCCTGATACTAATAAGGCTGCATTCCCCATATAGTGAGCCACTAAAGCCCGTATCTGCGCCTGACCCTCCACTGTATACAAAGCTTCGGCTGCCCTTTGAACAATGTAAGAAACACCATTGAACTTGGTGGTCATCCGACGCGACCACAGCGGATGTAGCGATCGAAATTCGCCGTCGGCTGTCGAAGCCTGTAGCGACTTCGGCACCACGGTGTAAGCACAACGTACACCGGTGAAGCCGCCGTTTTTGGAAAAGCTGCGGAATTCAATTGAACACTCCCGCGCTCCGGGAATTTCATAAATCGAATGAGGTACCGACGGGTCGGAAATGTAAGCCTCGTAAGCCGCGTCAAACAGAATGATGGCTCGGTGCTTCAAAGCATAGGCAACCCAGTCCCGCAATTGTTCCCGAGACAAAGTCGCGCCAGTCGGATTATTAGGTGAACAAAGGTAAATGACATCCACCGGCTCCAAGGGTGGTTCTGAGGTGAAACCGTTCGCTGCTGTGCAGGGCAAATAACGAATGCCAGCATAAGCTCCTAATGCATCTGCCTCGCCGGTGTGTCCCGCCATTACGTTGGTGTCCACGTAGACCGGGTACACCGGATCAGTGATAGCCAATCGGTTCTTTGAACCCAAAATATCAAGAATAGCCCCGCAATCACACTTGGATCCGTCACTCACGAAAACTTCATCGTCGGCCACATCTAATCCCTTCGCCCGAAAATCAGTCCCAGCAATCGCTGATCGCAACCACTCGTAGCCTTGTTCCGGCCCATAACCCTTGAAGGAATCACGCACCGCCATTTCGTCCACAGCCCGATGCATCGCCATCACGACCACCGAAGGCAATGGCTCAGTCACGTCCCCGATACCGCACCGAATCAGGCGCTTTACTGCCTCAGGATGAGCTTCAGTGAACGCTTTAACCCGTCGTCCGATTTCGGGAAAGAGATAGCCAGCCTTGAGCTTAAGATAATTATCGTTGAGTTGTGCCATATCAGGAATCTAGACGCTGCCGGAAGAGCGCAAGACTAGGGAAACAGGATACCGTTGCGCAAGCCGATGTACGTAGCGAATAGAGCAATCGCTTGCGATCAACCCCTTCGTTACCTCAGATGAGGTAACGAAGGGCCAATCATTGCCCTCATATTTTCGTGCTTTTTGGGGAATGAAGAGCGGTGAGCTTACTTTTATGGCAATCACACCCTCTTCAGTCATCCAACAACGAATTGTCATTACACTCACGCCAAATAAAAAGGGACGTAACCTCTGCAGCAGCAAGCTTGCCCGCCGATCTAGAATCCGTAAGCTCTCACCGATAACCTTATGAAAGGACTCTCCAGCGCTCTCGCCGTGAGCTTTGCCCTCTGCGCCACGGCCGCCACTCAACCTCCACCGGTTCAACCCGGAGGCAAACTCCCCGGTAACCCTGCCATTCAATTGGTTAAGGTTGCTGATGGGCTCGTCGATCCCATCCATGTCGCTTCACCTCGGGATGGTTCCGGACGTCTCTTTGTCTGCGAACGCCCCGGCGTTGTTCGAGTGATTAAAAACGGTAAACTGCTCGATAAACCGGCTCTCGATATTAAGGACAAGACGTTGAGTTCCTTTCTTGAAGAGGGGCTCTTCGCCATCGAATTCCACCCGAAGTTTAAGGAAAATGGCCTTTGCTACGTCTCCTACTCCGATCTCTGGTTCAACGGCTCTACCCTGCTCGTTGAATACAAGGTCTCCAAGTCCAACCCAGATCGTCTCGACCCAGACAGTGCTCGAGTGATTATGCAACTCGACTTCCCCTACTGCAATCATCACGGCGGGAAGATGGCCTTCGGTCCTGATGGCTACCTCTATGTCGGTGTGGGCGATGGAGGTTGGGAAGGGGATGTAATTAGCGCTGGACAAGATCTCCATACCTTGCTCGGCAAAATGCTGCGTATCGATGTCAACACCTCCACCCCCGATCGTGCTTACGGTATCCCTAAGGATAATCCGTTCATTACCCCTCTCCAGCAGATGACGCTCTTTGGTGTCAGCGAACTTCAGTTCTCAAAAATCGCCCCGCGCGCCAAGCCGGAAATCTGGGCCTATGGTATTCGTAATCCTTGGACTTTCTCCTTTGATCGCAAAAATGGCGACTTTTACATCGCTGATATCGGCCAGAATCACTGGGAAGAAATCGATTTTCAGCCCGCAAGCAGCAAAGGCGGAGAGAATTACGGTTGGAAACACATGGGCGGCAGTCATCCCTTTCCGATCGAACGCGAGGGTGAACTCCCCCGCATTGGAGTGCTTCCGATCGCCGAATTCAGCCATCAAGATCAAGGTATCTGCATCATTGGACTTGGCGTCTATCGCGGCACCGCTTATCCTAGCCTCGATGGCGTCTATTTCGCTGCCGATTGGGGCTCTGGCAAAGTCTGGGGAGTGAAGCGTGACGGAGTTGGTCAATGGCAAATGCAGGAACTCCTCGATCTCGATACCCCTCTGCGTCCCACCGGTGGCGGCGAAGATGAAGACGGCACGATCTACGTTTGCCATGCCACAGCCAATTATGGCGGCCCAGTAGATCCGCACACCAGTGAACGCGGAGCAGTTTGGAAACTGGTTTCTGCGGATAAAGTTCCCCAGGGTGCCAGTCTTGCCCCGCTTCAGAAATAACGGCTTCTAAAGGCCTCCTCTTACAAACACTCGGGTGCCACTCAGCGTCCGAGTCGCTATCAATCTACTTTCACTTTCTTCTTTTCCCAGTTTCACTCTACCCCACCTCGATGAATTATAGAGTTACTGTCATCATTCCTGCCCTTCTCGTCTGCGCTCTTTCTCTGCGCAGTGCCGATGCTGTCCCAGATCATGCAGGTCATAAACCCGCTTCCGGACTAAAAAAGGAATTGATTGCAGATATTACCGAGGCTGATTTTCTCAAACTAGGTTCCGCTCCTAAAACGGTCCGGATCACTCTGGTCTCTGCTTTGACCGCGAACAACGGAGGGATGAATTTCAATGGCTACGCCAAGGGTGCCGCCGCCTATGTCATTCCTTTAGGCTGGAATGTCGAGGTCACCTTTATCAATCCGAGTCCGGTTCCACATAGTGTCCTCGTTGTGGAACGTGAAAAAATCCGTAAACCACAGTTGGGTGAACCTGCTTTTCCGGGTGCCGGAGTTCCAAATGCGGTTCTTGGGATTAGCATGAAAAAGGTCAACTTCACTTTTACCGCGTCGCAAGTCGGCGAGTACGCCTTCGCCTGCGGCTTTCCAATCCATGCTCTTAATGGTCACTGGGCCGCTCTCGAAATCTCCGCTGAAGCAAAGGTCCCTTCTGTAAAGCTCGGTGATGCCGCTCCGCGCGAGGCCCACTAATCTCTTTGGATGTTCAAAAACAGACTCCTCCAGATAGATATTTAAATGCCTGTCTAGGCAGTGATCCGGTTTGGACCCTGATAGAACTCTTAGAGTCAATCAGTGTAAGCCCAAATCCTCGCCTAAGCAGAGTGGCGAAATTTTTTTGGGAGAGCGGGTACCGGAAGGTTTTCGAAAATTACACTCCCTCCGTTTTCCTCGGTTAAGCGCTACAAAATAGTTATAAGTGACTCTTGTGTATATGGTTTCACATGGCCCAATCCCATAGTGCCATCGTTTCCCGCCAGTTTTTGAGTGTCGTTCACCCACCTCCTCGACCCAACGCCACCGATGCCGTCGCTTGCGTTGGCAGTTCGAACAATTCCCAAACCTTTTGCATCCGCCGGATCGCCTCCACACTGGCCTGCATCCTCAGGCCCATCACGCAGTTGTTCCGGTTCATCCGCCCCATCACATAGATTAGCAGCAGCCGAAATTTCTTCAACCGCGCTCTCCGGTGCTCCGGCTCAAAGCACATCCGCTTGATAGCACTAAGGATGTTGTAGGTTAACAAGGCCATCTTGAACCAGACCGCGTTGACCGCAAAGCGCTGGCTGGGCATGTGCCCTCCACCCAGTCCGTTCTTCACCTCATCGTGGGTGTGCTCAATGGTTCCCGCCTTTTCCCGG
>SIAZ01000211.1 GCA_009695405.1 Pedosphaera sp.
AAACAGTTTCAGCGCCGTCTCCGGGGCTGTGGTCAGTTCTGGAGCCGCCCCGGCCTTACCCATCTCCTTCAACTCTGCGTCCTGGTCAAAAACAAGGACGATCACCTCCTCTGGAACTGATTCTTACCGTCAACTCGTGAATGCACGGCTTTGCCGCGTCGGCACGAGGCCGAGATTGACTTTCGTCATATCATCGCAGACTGGCTGCCAAAGCGCGGAGCCTTTGCGGGGTGGCGTTATCGAGAGACGCTCTTTCCGGCGGTTATTTTCCGCAATGCCTACGATTGTCTCGTGGGAAATTTGGACGAATTATGAGGGGAAATGGAGGGAACGTAAGAAAAAATGCTCAATTCGGAATCGTCCTCAATCTGGAGTCGGTCCGTCGATCGATGTCAACGAGCGGCTTTAAATCGATGGAGATGCCACAACCCACGGTCTGTTTGAGGGAATACGATGAGTTGTTCCAGAGTGCCGTTGAAGAGGATCAAAGTGAGGAGGAAGCGAGCCATGCCAGCTACAGACGAACCGCTTTCGATCCTGCTGCGCGCATTTAATCTGAGCAGAATAGAAAGAATCGGGCCGGAGGCGCTGGAGGCGGTCGAGAAGCAAAGTGAGTGCCGCCGTCGGTTCTTGCTGCATCTCTGCTAAACCGAGGTGCAGGAGCGCGGCACACGGAACGATTACTTAAAGCGACCGGGTTACCTGAGGGGAAGACCGTGTCTAGGCTCTAGGAAGTAGAGTTGCCTGATCGCGTGCGAGGCCAACTGCCGGCGCTCTTGGACGGTGACTTAATCGCAATGAGAATATCTTGGCCCTCGGCCTGCCTAGGAGCGGCAAGCCCCACTTCCTCGCCACCCTCGGACGGTAGTTGATCCTGCGACACAACCGGCGGGGGTTCTTCAACTCTCCTTTCAAACCTTTTGAACGACTGCTTCAGTCTAAAGCTGGGAACAAATGGGAGGAAGTGCTCAAGAACCTCGAGCACTTCGAGTTAGCTGGTACGAACGAAGAAAACCGAGAGTTTTTGGTCACCGAAACGGAATGTCCAAGTCAGACGACCGAACTCATTGACCAAGGCATCCAGAGTTATGGCTTGCCCCTCGATCTTTGTTTCCAAGGAGTAGTGACCTTCGGTGCGTACCCACGTCCCTTCCCTAGCATTAAATGCTTTCAGAAAGGAGGGCGGTTTGTTTGCCATCGGGCGAGGGATTGCTGGAGCAGGAGTTTGAGCCGTCTGGCCGGGTCTCACTCCATAGCGAGCCATGTAGGCATTACCAGAGGAGGGATTTGCCCCGCCTCCTTCTGCCACTTGCCCCTCCGCTGGGGGGGCAACCGGTGGCTCTGGAGGTGCGGCTACTTTTATGGAGAATTTACCATCTGGAAAAGCCACCAGAGTCATTCCTGAGAGAAAAGGAATGAGAGTCGCTCTCAATTTTTTCATCTCGGCAGGGGAGGTGTTAAGACGTTCTCGTTTTAGCGCAATAAAGACGGCTGAAGGATCCATCCGCCAGCGACCGAGGATGCGTTCGTCATCAAACCGTGGGGAAATACCCGTCTCAATATATTTGCGAAAATCCTTTAGATCCAATTGATTAAAAGCGGCTATCAATTCCGGATTATTAAGAACAGCCAGAGTCTTGGGATGATTCAGCATGGACGCGACGGAAGGTTGTTCTTGAAGCAGTTTTTGGTAGTCGGCATCGGCTCCGATTTCAGCAAATTCAGGGGCGGATGCGAGGGCGAGAAACGGAGGATAATTTTCGACACGACCGTGGGCAAGAGGGTTGGCGTGGATGAGTCCGAGAATATCGGCCTGTTCGTAGAATTTTGATGGAGTTGAATCCAGCGCAGCGAAGGCCTTTGACCATCCGGTGGTATCCATATCCTGACGCAGTTGAGCAAGGTACCGGATAGCGGGGGCTTCGTTGATTTCGGAGGTGATTTGAACGAGGCGATATCCTTCGCGGTAGACGTATTTACCAACGCTAAAAAAGACACAAATACCGGTAACAATGCCTACAAACAGGCCGAGGGCTTGATTCATTCGTTCGAAGCCTTGACGGGTTGGTTCGTCGGTACGGTACTTGAAATGGAGTTCGACCGGGTGATGGGCTGCGACGCCGAGGCCGACGAAGAGGAGGGCAAAAATAAGGAAGGCGAAAAGGTTGGGCAGGAGGCGGAGAGCCACTTGATCGACGACACCCATCATGACCAGTAAAGGAGCAATGAATCCCCCCAAAAGGGAACTTAAGGCAAGGCCGAGAACGACCCCAAAGAAGGATACTCCAGAGCGAATTGCACCCGATTGGTGACCGACAAGAGCAAAACCGCCGACAAAGAGGACGGCCATGAGCCAGATGAGCATTTGGGAAGAGTAGAAAGTTATGTGCCGATGCGCACGCCGAAAATGACGGGAAACTAAAACGATTTATTACGGATTAAATCGGCTTAGTTCTGTGTGTTGGTCTCCACTAAAGAAGACCAGTGTGCGCGGAGTCCACTCATCCCTTTAACCCGAGCTTGATTGGGCAGTGGTTGACTCCCAATGATTACTCCTGATGAATCTGCTTCCGTTTGGTCCACTTACTCCGTATCGCTCACGTCGCTTTTTGCCAAGTGACTTGGATTTTGGCGATGAGTTAGTGATCAGTCCGCTGTTTGATCAACTCGAGACACGATCGCTGGGTTGCCAGAGTGCCGAGGCATTAGAGCAATGGCTTTTGGATGTAGACGAGTTGGGGTCGGCACTGGATCAAGAGCGCGCCCTTCGGTATATCGCTAAGACTTGTAACACTGAGAATGCTGAGGTTTCGGCTGCCTATTTGCACTTTGTCGAGTGCATCGATCCATTGCTTAAGCCTCGGCAATTCAATCTAGCGCAATTGTATTTATCCCATCCCTATCGGTCGAGCCTGCCCCGCCCCCAGTTCGATGTCTTTGATCGAGCGATTCAACTCAAGGCTGACTCGTATCGAGTGGAGAATATCCCTTTGGAAACCGAGGAGGCAATAACAGTAGACCAGTATACGACGGTCACTGGATCCTTAACGGTATCCTTTCGAGGAGAAGAGAAAACGCTCGTGGCTATGGGGCGGTATTTGGAGGATCCCCAGCGGACTGTGCGGGAAGAGACTTGGAGGTTGGTGGCCTCGCGACGTCTGGTTGTCGCGGAACAGATGGAATCGCTATTTGATCGCCTACTGGAATTAAGGCAACAAATGGCGGGTAACGCAGGCTTCCGGAATTATGTCGGCTACGGATTCCAATTGAGAGGTCGCTTTGATTACACCCCTGCGGACTGTCGGCGTTTTCATAAGGCGATCGAAAGCACAGTTATGCCAGTATTGCGGACGCTTCAGAGGGAGCGAAAATCGCGGCTAGGAGTGACGGCACTGCGGCCTTGGGATTTATCCGTTGACCCTTTGAACCGGCCTCCTTTGCGGCCGTACGTTGATTCATCCCGATTGGAGGCAGGATCGCAGGAGATCTTCGATCGTTTGGATCCGGTTCTTGCCTCTGGATTCCGAACATTAAGAGAGCATCGATTATTGGACCTAGACAATCGGAAAGGGAAGGCCCCGGGTGGATATCAGTACACCTTGAGTGATGCGCGCCTTCCCTTCATCTTTATGAATTCGGTGGGATTGCAAAGGGACGTCGAGACACTTCTTCACGAGGCCGGCCACGCCTTTCACGCCCTAGCCTGTCGGGACGAAGACATTGCCTTGCATCGGGAGCCACCGATTGAATTTTGTGAAGTGGCTTCGATGGCGATGGAATTACTGGGTGCCCGCCATTTGGATGTCTTTTATTCACCGCCGGAAGCCATCCGAGCTCAGCGGATGCATTTGGAGGGAATCATTATTGTATTTCCATGGATTGCGACCATCGATGCCTTCCAGCACTGGCTGTATTCGCACCCAAGACACACCCGATTAGAGCGGCGGGCGGTTTGGTTGGAGTTAATGGATCGATTTGGCGGCGACGTCGACTGGACTGATTTAGAGGAAGAGCGCGCCTGCCTTTGGCACAAGCAACTGCACCTATTCCATCACCCCTTTTACTACGTCGAATACGGCATTGCACAGTTAGGTGCACTCCAAGTCTGGATGAATGCGGAGAAGGACTTGCCCAAGGCGTTGCAAGATTATCAGGCAGGGTTGGCTTTAGGAGGGTCCCGACCCTTACCGGAACTCTTTCAAAGGGCAGGATGTCGTTTCGACTTTGGGCTCAAGACGATGCGCCCCCTCATCCGTCGTGTCGCGGCGGAACTTGATCGTCTTCCCGCAGGTTGAAAGGCGCAAGGCTTTGTTAGCGTTTTCTATGACTGGGATCGGGGCGGGGAAAATCAAACGGGCCGGAGGCGCGAGGATTACCGCGACGTCCTGTCCCACGTGTCAAAAGGGGCGGTCTTACAGAGTCAAATTTTTGAAGTACGGCCAGTAGAATAAGAAAACGGTTACTGTGAATCCTGTAACTGGAAAAAATGTGAAGTGAAAGGGGGGCAGGGTCGTTGCAGGGAGTAGCGGCAAATTATTGCATCGAATAATCACAGCCCACACCTGCCAGATTATTCATACTTCCATATTAGTTAGTAACCCACTGAAAACGTCGAAGAATCACAAAGAATCGCCTTGTTCTCCTATAAACTAGGAATTTGTTTTTGAGACTGAGGTGAAGCCCTGCCGTTTAGAAGTCGGCGATGGCATCACTTCGTCCGGTCCTTTCGCTGTTAAATTTTTTGGTCTTTCATACTCGGAAAGTCTGCACCTAGGCATCATCGTCCCTTGTCGGACTTATCAATCAGTGAAGCCAGCGTCGCGGTTTGATCGCCGAGAATCGTTGGCGTCCCACCAGTATTCGGCTGTCCGTTTGGCGCCGGAGCGGACTTGTTCGTTTAACGGTTTAGCTGCATACGCGCTTCCACTGCCATCGGCGAACATGATGTTTGCGCGAGTTTTATGCTGGTTGGAGATCAGGTACAAATGGCCTCCTCCGTAATAGTCCTTGGGCGCAATCACCGAACCCCAAAGTACATCGGTGTTGTCGATGTTGTCCTTCAGTTTGGCCACCAAACGATCCGACAGACTATCGGCCGCGACGACTGTTTGAGACGGCTCGCTGATGTCGGTGAGTCGCACTTTCATGGAAGCACCGAACTCAGGGAAATTATTGCCCAAGTTTGCGTAGTTATAGCCATAACTCAGGATGTCGCCGGAATAAAGTACCCGTTTTTTGCCTAGTAGCTTTGTGATGATGATCCGTGCTGAGGGGCATTCCCATGCTGGGAAATTGGAGACCGATTGACCGCCCCCTGTCGCCGCGCGGCGAAGTTGCTCAAACCAGAGAAGGTAGCGGTCGGCTGCTTTGGTTGGGTCGGCTAACCCTCCACTAGACGGTCGGCCTGTATAATCTGGCAGGAAATCGTCGCTCGAACCGCAGTAAAGATGGAATGCAATGCCCATCTGCCTCAGGTTGCTCAGGCAGTTAGCTTGATGCGCTTTGGCCTTCGCCTGCGCGAGGGCCGGTAGCAGCATCGAGGCAAGAATGGCAATGATGGCGATCACGACCAAGAGTTCGATGAGAGTGAAGGCGTCTCGCTCACGGTGACTTGAGTTCGGAAGATTTCTTTGGTTCATGAAAGCGAGCATTTGATAACTATATTCCGCTATCGGTAGGCGGCATGAGAGGTATCTGAAGAAGGTGTTGTAAACTTTTATAGACTCATCCCCATTAAAATGCATCTTAATTCTTGATCGTCTCAATCCGCTAACAGGGCTGACTCATCTTAAGAGAGGTACAGGGTTAGGGAACCGAGGGGAATGAGTTTAAAGTGACTTACGGCTCGAACCGTTTTATCAAGGAGTTTGGCGACGTAGTGGAGGTGCTGGGCGACGAGGATGGACTTGTGGTGTAATAGCGTTCCTTGAGGAGCAGATCAAAGCGTTGGCGTTCATTCTCTTCAAGAAGACGTATAGTGACGCACAACAGCCGTTCAGGTTCGCAGGGAATTGGCGGACGAGGCACATCCAAGGCTGGCTGGTTGGGTGCGTTAGGTTCAGCGTAAGCGTACGCCGAACCCCATGGTTCCCAATTCGCCTTCTTTGGGTTTAGCCTGAGCGAATGAACTCAATTAAACCGTCTCGGAAGCGGCGTGGTCTTGCTGAAATCCAACTGCTAATCACTGAATTCAAAAGCTCGGGACTCT
>SIAZ01000212.1 GCA_009695405.1 Pedosphaera sp.
CCTCCTCACCGCCATCCTCATGGAAACCTCCGATGAGTGGGAAACCGGACGCGCCTACTTCGCCGACCCATCCCAATCCTAAACAACCAACCAACCCCCACCTCCAAATTCAGACTTTGACACTTTTACAGAAGAAAAGTTGCGCGGCCGGTTGACTCGGTTGTAATAGAAGCGATCCAGCAGTAATTCATAGCTGTCGGCCTGAGTATCGTCGGGGACGATCTTGATGAATGGGAAGTCGTAGCAGACCAGACCTGCTGTTGTTCCTCATCGTGGTAAGCGGGGAGAAAGGGGTTGTGCTTATTAGCGCCGAGGCCTAATTGTCCTAAAGGTGGCACGGGTGCCGAGCTTGCGGGTTTCGGCGCAGATTGAGGATTCGAAGCTGCGGGTTGACTCGCAATCGGCGGATTTGTCGGAGTACTAAGCGGGGGGGTTGGCCCTTATCGACCAACCTCGGCAACCCGTCACCTCATAAAATCGCTCAAGATGCAGGGAGTTAAAGTCTCACCTGACTTTTGAGATCTATCTTGAAAAGTGAGCGATCTAGAGAGGGTCTACCCTTATCCTTTACTTCCTGCTTTCAAGTAAACTTCAGCGCCTGATTCGACAAATTCTTTCGACTTTTCTGCTAGTCCTTTTTGGATAGCCTCCTCTTCAGCAATCCCCTGTTCGGCAGCGTATTTACGAACGTCTTCGGTGATTTTCATCGAGCAAAAATGAGGGCCACACATACTGCAAAAATGCGCCGATTTTGCGCCTTCTTGAGGGAGAGTCTCATCATGAAATTCTCGAGCAGTGACAGGGTCTAGGCCGAGATTAAACTGATCCTCCCAACGGAATTCGAATCGCGCTTTGCTGAGAGCATTGTCCCGATATTGAGCCCCTGGATGGCCCTTGGCTAGATCCGCTGCATGGGCCGCTATTTTATAAGTGATCACGCCGTCTTTGACATCCTTACGGTTAGGCAGACCCAGATGTTCTTTGGGTGTGACGTAGCAAAGCATTGCACAGCCATACCACCCGATCATTGCAGCGCCAATGCCACTGGTAATGTGGTCATAGCCGGGAGCGATATCGGTGGTGAGAGGTCCGAGGGTGTAAAAGGGAGCCTCGTGACACCATTCGAGCTGTTTTGCCATATTCTCCTCAATCAAGTGTAAGGGGACATGACCGGGGCCCTCGTTCATCACTTGCACGCCGTGTTTCCACGCGCGTTCGGTGAGTTCACCTTGGACTTTAAGTTCGCCAAATTGCGCCTGGTCATTGGCGTCAGCAATCGAACCGGGGCGCAGTCCATCACCGATGGAAAACGAGACATCATAGGCCGCCATGATTTCGCAAATATCATCCCAATGGGTGTACAGGAAACTTTCCCGATGATGGGTGAGGCACCATTTAGCCATGATCGATCCGCCACGGGAAACGATGCCAGTCATTCGACGGGCGGTAAGAGGGATAAAGCGGAGCAGGACCCCAGCGTGAATGGTAAAATAATCGACACCCTGTTCCGCCTGCTCAATCAGGGTATCTCGATAGATTTCCCAAGTGAGATCTTCGGCTTTGCCGCCTACTTTTTCTAGCGCTTGATAAATAGGAACCGTGCCAATCGGGACAGGAGAATTCCGCAGAATCCACTCGCGGGTCGCGTGGATATTTTTGCCAGTGGAAAGATCCATCACCGTGTCGGCACCCCATTTGGCCGACCACCGCATTTTATCGACCTCTTCCTCAATACTGGAAGCGACAGCGCTATTGCCGATATTAGCGTTAATTTTAACGAGAAAATTACGCCCGATAATCATCGGTTCTAATTCCGGATGATTGATATTAGCCGGAATGATTGCGCGACCAGCCGCAACCTCAGAACGGACAAATTCAGCAGTAATTTCTGTCGGAATCCGCTGGGGAAACCGGCGGAAAATGGAGGGGGTATATGGGCTATCAGAGACTTGGCTTGAACCCGTATGTTGCTTGTCGAGTTCATTACGGATGATATCCCCTTTTTGGTCACTCATTCGACTTGCACGCATGTTTTCGCGAATAGCGATGAATTCCATTTCGGGCGTGATGATGCCTTGGCGCGCGTACCATAGTTGAGTGACGGGATGTCCGGCGCTGGCCCGGAGCGGACGGCGGCGTTGGCCACGAAGACCAGGGAATTCAACGAGCCGATTACGTTCAGCCAGACTGGCGTACTCAGCATGTTGACGCGATAAGTAGCCATTATCCTGAGGCTTCACTTCGCGACCCTCATACTCGCTCACATCCGCACGACGTAAAACCCAATTGGAGCGAAGCGGTGGCAGGCCTTGTTCTGCTGATCCTAGGAAAGCAGGATCCCCCCAAGGGCCAGAGGTATCGTAAACGCGTACAGGCTCATTTTCGATTGATTTGCCATCAAAACCTCGTGTCGGAGACAAGGTAATCTCGCGCATTGGGACGCGAATATCCGGATGCAAGGCCCCTGTAACATAGACGCGCGAGGAACTCGGCAGGGGTTCTTGGCTAGGGGATTTGACAGGTGAAGAGTTGGTGGCGGTCATAGTCGTAAATTGAGCAAAAATTGGATTTGAAAACGCTGGTTCAGTATGGAAACCGAGTCCGACGGCCTCTATTGAGAAACCCGACGCGTTTAGCAGGGAAGGGGTGAGGGTGTCATCCCTTCGCCGACATAACCCAGATCAGGTTCCAAGGGTCTGGTACTGCGGTACCACTCTCAGCCGTGACAGAACGGCTCCCCAGACGCGCCGACTATGAAGCTCAGCGGCAAGGGTGCAAATGGCATTTTAGATTATGGGCCACCGTCGATAAGAAATTTTCCCTGAACTTGAGACATTTTCTGGGTGATGTCGAATGTCTCTTGCGGCAGAGTGAGGGCTCTAAAATATGCCGTCTCGTTCCAAATCTGGAGTTACCCTGTCTGTGACCGAACCCGCGCCCTTTGGTAAATTGATGGCCGCAAATCGGTCTGAGATTGCGGTTCGCATCTTTCGCGCTGCTAATGAACTGAATCTCAAGACAGTGGCTGTGTACGCTCAAGAAGACCGCTTTTGCATTCACCGCTTCAAGGCCGACGAATCGTATTTAATCGGCTATGGAAAAGGTCCGGTTGCTGCGTACCTTGATATCGAGAGTATTGTGGCGACAGCGAAGGCCAAAGGTGTTGACGCCATTCACCCTGGTTATGGATTTTTAAGCGAGAATCCAGAGTTTGCGCGAGCCTGTGCGCGGTCGGGGATCACCTTTGTTGGTCCCAGCCCGAATCTGCTTGATATGATGGGTGACAAAACAGCAGCTCGCGGAGTGTGTCAGCGGATTGGTATTCCGACACTGCCTGGGACGGACGAAGCGATTTCAGATCGTGAAGAGGCTCTAAAAACAGCTCGCGGAATTGGATTCCCCTTGATCATTAAAGCGGCCTTTGGCGGTGGCGGTCGCGGTATGCGGGTGGTTCGCAAGGAATCCGACCTTTCATCGCTGTTAGCCGAAGCGCAAGGCGAGGCTGGACAAGCGTTCGGTAACTCATCTGTCTTTTTAGAAAAATATATTCCCAACGCAAAACATATTGAGGTGCAGATCCTAGGGGATCGTCACGGCAATGTAATTCATCTCTACGAGCGCGACTGCTCCGTGCAACGGCGGCATCAAAAAGTCATTGAGGTGGCACCGTCTTTCGGAATGCCTGAGCATGTCATCCAAGAGCTTTGCGATGCGGCAGCACGTTTGGCGCGGGAGATCGGTTACGACAACGCAGGCACGGTAGAATTCCTCTATGATCTAGATCATCATGAGTGGTTCTTCATCGAGATGAACCCTCGGATCCAAGTCGAACATACGGTGACCGAGGTCCTGACCGGATTGGATTTGGTACGGGCCCAAATCTTAATCGCTCAAGGTCATTCATTGCATTCTAAAGAAGTGGGAATGCCTGTGCAAAATCAGGTGCCCCGCAATGGATATGCCATTCAGTGCCGGATCACCACAGAGGATCCTGAAAATAAGTTCACTCCGGATTATGGTAAAATTTTGGCCTACCGTTCACCCGGCGGCTTTGGAATTCGATTGGACGGCGGCATGGGCTATTCGGGGTCGGTGATTACCCCATTCTATGATTCAATGTTGGTGAAGGTAATCGCCTCAGATCAGAGCTATGAAATCGCTATGAACCGCATGGATCGAGCTCTTTCTGAATTTCGTATTCGTGGGGTGAAGACCAATATTCCGTTTTTAGAAAATGTCATCAATCATGAGCGCTTCCGTAGCGGACAGGCTACAACCACCCTGATTGATACAACCCCAGAACTGTTCACCTTCCGCAAGCGCAAGGATCGAGCCACTAAACTGCTGAATTTCTTAGGCAACGTCATTGTCAATGGAAACCCTCATGCCAAGGGTTTTAGGCCGTCGAAGGCGTTTGATGCGCCGGTAATTCCAAAGTTTAATCTAGCGGAGCCACTCCCCAAAGGGACGCGTGATTTATTGCTTCAGTTAGGACCGAAAGGGTTTGCGGAATGGACCCTAAAACAGAAGCGATTGTTGGTGACTGACACTACCTTTCGAGATGCGCACCAGTCCTTGATGGCGACCCGTGTGCGGAGTTATGATATGTTGGCCTGTGCTGAGCCGATGGCTCAGCGGTTCGGGGATGCAAAGACGGGATTGTTCTCATTAGAAATGTGGGGAGGGGCGACATTTGACACCGCGATGCGATTCCTGAACGAGGATCCGTGGGAGCGCTTACGGCAGTTACGAGCACGGGTCCCAAACATCTGTTTTCAGATGCTCTTTCGCGGATCAAATGCGGTTGGTTATTCGAATTATCCGGATCATGTCGTGGCCGGTTTCGTCAAACACGCCGCCGCTTCGGGTATGGATATTTTCCGTATCTTCGATTCTCTCAATTACCTTCCTAATCTCCAAGTGGCGATGGATGCCGTGCAGGACACACACGCCCTTTGTGAAGCTGCTGTTTGTTACACCGGCAATATCCAAGATGGCGCCCGAGATAAGTACTCTTTGAAGTACTATGTGAAGCTGGCGAAAGAGTTAGAAAAAAAAGGGGCCCACCTGCTGGCGATTAAAGATATGGCAGGCCTTTGTCGGCCTTATGCCGCTCAAAAATTAGTCAAGGCATTGAAAGAGGAAGTGGGAATTCCAATCCATTTCCACACCCACGATACCAGCGGAATCAATGCGGCAAGTATTCTACGTGCCAGTGATGCTGGGGTGGATGTGGTGGACCTCGCCATAGCCTCAATGAGCGGTAGTACGTCACAACCCAATCTTAATTCTGTGGTTGCGGCACTCCAAGAGACCCCGAGGGATACTCGGCTCGATCTGGGATCCCTCAACGAATTCTCCGATTATTGGGAGAAAGTACGGGAAATCTATTGTCCATTCGATACCGCTCCCAAGACAGGCTCCGCTGAGGTTTATCTCCACGAGATGCCGGGTGGACAGTACACCAATTTGAAGGAGCAGGCGGCGAGTATGGGAGTGTCTCACCGCTGGCCCGAAATCGCCCGTATGTATGCCGATGTGAACGGGCTATTTGGGGATATTGTTAAGGTGACGCCCTCCAGTAAAGTGGTCGGTGATATGGCTCTGTTTCTCTTCAGCAAGGGCATTCGTGCTGCGGACGTCATCAATCTTGAACTCGGTTCTATGCCATTTCCGGAGAGTGTTATTGATATGCTTTCAGGCGGTTTAGGCTGGCCGGTTGGTGGATTTCCAGAAGCTATTCAACGAGTGGTTCTTGGTGAAAAACGCTTCAAGGAAGCGGCAGCTGCCTTTAAGGCGGGGCGAGCCGGTAATCGTGCGGAAGCAGTCAATCTCGGTAAGTTGCAAAAGGAACTGTCCGAAAAACTTAAACGCGAGGCTACGGACGATGATCTCTATTCGCATCTGATGTATCCGCAGGTGTTCGCTGACTTTTCGAAACACCTGACCCAGTATAGTGACGTTAGTGCTGTGCCCACCGCAGCCTTCTTCTACGGGCTACGGCGCGGCGAAGAAATCAGCGTGGAAATCGAGTCCGGCAAGGTTTTAGTGATCCGTTTAGTGCAAGTGAGTGAACCGGATAAGGATGGACGCCGAACGGTGTCCTTCGAGCT
>SIAZ01000213.1 GCA_009695405.1 Pedosphaera sp.
GGGCCAAGCGTTCAGTCAGAGAGAAGAAGGAAAGTTCAGCGGGACGGATCAATTCAGGCATGCTGTCTTGGACGAAAACCCAGCCCTGCTTACTCACCTTTTAGACACATTTCTTTCCGCGAATTGAGTTTCTGGAAGTCCCCTTAAGGAAGATTTTAACATTTAAGCCTCACCTAGGCCCAGATTCCCTTTAATTTGGAGGGAACCCTTTCGACGAATCAGTTTCTGAGGAAAAAAAGGAAGGATATCAGAGGAGGCCCTAGAGTCATTGGATGAGACCGGCCTTGATACCTAGCTCCAGTTCACCACTCTAGGCGCGTGAGAATCATTGGCGGTCTTGCAGCCGGTCGGCTGCTTAAAGTTCCTGAGGGCCTCGGAGTCCGCCCGACACCGGACAAGGTGAAGCTGGCTGTCTTTAACAGCCTAGGAACGTTCCTCGATGGAGCTCGGGTTCTCGATCTTTTCGCGGGAAGCGGGGCATTAGGCTTGGAATGCTTGAGTCGAGGCGCGAGGGAAATGGTCAGCATAGAGCTTTCCGAAAAGCATTCCCGATTTTATCGGCAGAACTTAGTTTCAACAGGTCTTCCGACAGCTTCCGTTCTTTTGCGTGTTCAGGATGTTTTTACCGCTTTTCCTCAGTTGAAATCGGCAGGACGTTTCTTTGATCTTATCATTGCAGATCCACCTTACGGTGAAAAAAATGTTGGGCGACGCTCGGTGTCATTGGCTCAAAAGCTCCTCGATGATGAGGTGCTCCCTCAATTATTAGCTCTGGGTGGGCTTTTTATTGTGGGTCATACCAAGAGGGATACTTTAGAGCTACCCGCTTTTTGGAAGGAGCGCAAGGAGTTGAAGCATGGCGATACGGTAATGCGTTTTCTTATCTCCCCCGCGTGAACTCAAGTGGGTTTCGAGCCGGCGGCTTTTCTCGGATTCGGGTCTTGGTCGAGGCCCCTTTGGCAGGATATTAACGCGATTTATCTGCGTCGCACTTTACTGACTTTAAAAATGACTTCGTTTCGTCTATTGTAGGTTGTGGGTTAGTAACGGGTACTTTAGCTTTGAGGTATGGCTGTTCGTTTCACGATTTTAGGAAGTGGGTCTAAAGGCAACTGTTCTTATTTGGAAGCCGGCGAAACTCGGTTGTTAATCGACGCGGGCTTCAGTGCTAAACAGATTCGTAGTCGATTGGCTACTTTGGGAAGAGCCCCCGAAGGGCTTACAGGCGTCTTGGTGACCCATGAGCATATGGATCATATTGGAGGTTTAGGGAGGCTTTGTTCTCAAACCGGTACCCGAATCTATGCGAACCGACTGACCGTCGAGGCCATTCAGGTGAAATTCCCGACAGCGCGCCTTGAATTCAGTTTGTTTGAGACAGGCTCTACTTTTCAAGTTGGCGAGGTTGATGTGAAGTCGTTCAATGTGCCCCACGATGCCATGGATCCGGTGGGATTTCTCCTTCGAACAACGGCGGGCGCCATCGGATTTTTGACTGATCTTGGACATTCCACTCGCTTGGTTGTGGAGCGAATGAAGGAGGCAAATTTATTGGTATTAGAATCCAACTACGATGAGCAGATGCTGCAACAGGACATTGATCGGCCACCTTCGATCAAGCAGCGGATTAGAAGTCGGCATGGGCATCTCTCCAATACTGCGGCGGCGGGTGTGGCTGTCGAGGTCGCGTGGCCATTGTTGAGTCAAATCTTTCTTGGGCACCTGAGTCAGGGTTGTAACTCACCGGAATTAGCTCGTAAGACCGTGGAAGCGGCCTTGACCGAGGCTGGAATAACTCATATTCGCGTCCGAAATACCTCGCAAGATATACCCTGCGAGACCGTGTGCTTGGGTGATTAAAGGCCGGTCGCAAGAGGAGGGGTGAGTCGCCCTTCAAATGCTTTGATTTTAGGCTTCACTTTGAGTCTCAACCCAGCGAGCAAACAGCCAGAGCAGATCGCTGAGTCGGTTGAGAAAAATAAGGATTTCGGTATTTTCAATGCTCCCCAATTCCTTAAGAGCATGGACACGTCGTTCGGCCCGACGGCAGGTCGTTCGAGCGACATCGACAGCGGCAGAATGCAGGGTCATTCCCGGTGTCGCCCAACCTTTAAAGGTAATTGATTTTGACTCGATCGTCGCCACGAGTTGATCGAGTCGGGCGGTAAGATCGGGCGTAACCCTTTGGAATCCGTCTTGGAAATAGCGCTTCATATCCTCTTGAGCAGTTGCTAGTTCCCCCATGAGAATAACAAGGTCCTTTTGAATGAGCAGTAAGTTGTCGGAGACAAAGGGGAGAGTTGATGAGGCTCGAGCCATGCCGATGGCGGCATTGAGTTCATCGACAGATCCATAGGCTTCAACCCGAGGATCGGATTTAGACACCCGACGATTGTACATTAGGCCGGTAGTTCCGGCGTCCCCTGTCCGTGTAGCAATACTCATTCTGCGGGAAGGGTGCTGCCGAAGCGCTGAACTGCAACCCTGAACCTGTCGTTAGAAGGCGTATCAAAGGCTGAGAGAATCTATCGGCCAATCCTCTCAATCTGACGCAGCATTCTAGAATTTACCGAGGAACCGCCGAAAGGATTTAGCGGAATTTTGATTCCGAGACTTGGTCTTATTGGGAGACATTCGGTAGTCTTTGGAAATCCATTATGGCTACCATTGCTATCCTCGGAACATTTGACACCAAAGGCGACGAGCATGCCTATGTCGCTGAACTCATTCGGTTGCGTGGGCACCAGACTTTACTAATAGATGTGGGGGTATTAGAGGCCCCGCAAGTTGTCCCTGATATCGACCGTTATGCGGTGGCGTCTGCGGCTGGGCTTGATCTAAAGGCAGTAGTAGCGAGGCGGGACCGAGGCGAGGCAGTGGGAATGATGACGGCTGGGGCTCCCCTTGTTTTGGGACGTCTGCAACGAGAAGGTGTTATTGACGGAGTTATTTCGCTCGGTGGCGGTGGAGGCACGGCTATTTGTACAGCGGCGATGCGCGCCCTCCCGATCGGTTTTCCTAAGTTGATGGTGTCGACCCTAGCTAGTGGAAATACGGCACCTTATGTCGGACTGAAGGATATCGTGATGATGCCAAGCGTGGTGGATGTGGCTGGTTTAAATCGGTTGTCTCGCAAGCTGTTCGCCCAAGCGGCGGGAGCCATCTGCGGTATGGTGGAGGCCCGCGTGCCCGAGTCAGCGACGAAGCCGGTGATCGTGGCGTCTCAATTTGGGAATACAACAGCGTGTGTGACCCATGCGCGACAGCGTCTTGAAGTCGCGGGATATGAGGTGATGATTTTTGCAGCAACAGGAATGGGTGGTCGCACGATGGAATCGCTCATTGAGAGCGGTCTGATTTCAGGGGTGTTGGATATTACCACCACAGAATGGGCCGATGAGGTAGCGGGCGGAGTGCTGACCGCCGGGCCGAGGCGATGCGAGGCGGCAGCTCGAGGGGGGGTTCCGGCGATCCTAACACCTGGTTGTTTAGATATGGTTAATTTTGGCGAACCTGACTCGGTACCAGAGCGGCATCGTAACCGGCGGTTTTATCATCATAATGCTCAGGTGACACTGATGCGAACCACCCCCGAAGAGTGTGCTGTTTTAGGTAGTATCTTGGCGGAGAAATGCAATTTATCGACTGGGCCAGTCGAAGTTTTTCTGCCCTTAAAAGGTATCAGTGTGATCAGTGCCCCAGGGCAACCTTTTTATTGGCCTGAAGCAGATGCGGCCCTTTTCGACACGTGGAAAGCGGGATTGCGATCGGAGATCCGAGTGACCGAATACGATGGGAACATCAATGATCCTGCTTTTGCCGACTTGTGTGTGGCAGGTTTGCTTGGTTTGCTTCCCAGTTAAGGGAAGAAAAGGCGAAAGGACCTTTCTCAGGCGGGTAAATAATTGGGGTTAGTTTGTTCAAAAGTGCCTAGCACGGGCCGTTGCAAGTCAAAGGGATTAGTCAGAGTTATTTCGAGCAATGTCGGTTTGACGGATCGAAAGATTTCCGCATAATTCGGCTTTGCATGAGTGAAACAATTTATCCACGAAGTCCTCGTGAAGTGATGAATGGCTGGCTGTATTTGCCTCGATTTATTGATAAAATAAGGCTTTTCAATGCGGGACGATTGCACGAGGACTATCAACCCAATTTTGCCCTACGCGGATTTGATGCCCAGTGGTTAAAGGCAGCAGGTCTCGAAGCCGACGCCTTTATTGCCGTGGTGGTAAATTCACTAACTGATGGACAGGTTTCTGATTGGATCGGTCGCCACGTTGATCGTCCGGTCGAGCAGGGTGCCTTCAATCAGTGGTTAATCCAGCATGGTCGAGAGGACGATGCTGATTTGCTGGCTCGTTTCGAGACGCGCAAAGCTCAGGCGGGTTTGTCGCATCGCAATGATATTACCATTTTTGTGGATTTCATTGATGCGGATGAAAAGCGTCTTTGATGAAGACGATAGGCAGAGAAAATGAGATGAGTTAATCAGAACGGCCCGAGCCGATTTCCTCAGCGAGATCCTCCGACGTCCAGTTGAGGGTGCGCCGTTCCAATCGATCGGCGGCAGCACCGTGTTCCCAAACGGCGTAGGGAAGGGTCCGTTCGGGAATGGAAGCCAAGCGAGGTTGAGCTAATAAGCCGCCGAGGAATCCGGCCAAGACATCACCGGTGCCGCCTTGAGCGAGACCGATATTACCTGTGGAATTGACCCAAACAGGTCCTTCAAATCGACCTATAAGGGTTTGATAGCCTTTAAGAATCACCCAAATATTTCCCATTTGCCGCGAGAGTAGACGAAGAGCGGTGAGTCGATCAGCTTGGACCTGTTCCGATTTGCAACTGAGTAGGGATGCGGCTTCACCCGGATTAGGGATAATCACCCGGCAATAAGGGCTAGTGTGGACTCGTTTGGGGAGCCAAGGAAGGGCCGAAGCATCGAAGATAAGGGGAGCTTCGAAGTCATTCCACAACCGTAGGCACCAATCACGCAGCGCAATTGGTATTTCAGTGGATGCCAATCCTGGGCCAAGGAGTAGAGAACTTGTCGTCTCAGGTAGGCGTAAGTTGGCGGTCCAAGCTCGAACCATGGGGGCGGCTAACTGAGCGGCAACGACCGCTAAAATCTCTGGCTGGACAATACAACTGGTCAGGCCAGGTCTCGCCCTCAAGGCCCCATAGGTGGCAAGAACCGCAGATCCATGATACCCGCTGCTGCCGGCCACAACGGCTGCGTGCCCAAAGGATCCTTTGTGTCCATCGATATTTCGTTGTGATGGAAATCTCTCGAAATCAGTCTCGGCCATCCAGAGCAGAGGGCTGCTGGCCACAGGTCGACCGATCAGTCCAATGTCGGAAAAGACCCTGATTCGACCCGTAAAAGGGGGGGCTTTTCGGCGATGAGTCCTGCCTTTGGGCACCGAGAGTCCAAGTTTCATCGGCTTCAAAGGAGGCGCCTCTGGCTCGACCGGTATCCGCATCGAGACCCGAAGGACAATCTAGAGCAATACGTTGGCAGCGAAACATGTTCAAGGTTTCGATGATCTGTCGCCAAGGACCTTCGAGGTTTCGGTTAAGTCCAATTCCAAAAACACCATCGAGAAGAAGCGAGAAAGGCAAATCAAGTGCCTGATGCAGCTGTCTTAGACCTAATTCTGGATCGGTGACATCAATCAAAAGGGTATCGCGGTCCGTTAAATGGAGAGCACAGGCGCGGGCATCGTTGCCATTGTTACCGGGGCCCGCGACGAGCAGGACGCGATCGTTTGGGCGAGTTCGCTTGAGGATAGCTTTCGCTATTAGGGAACCGGCGCGTTGAATAACATCTTGAGGATTGAGGCCTGCCTCCCATGAGGAAGCTTCCCAATTGCGCATTTCTTGGGCAGTGAGTACGGGGAAACCTATAGTGAATAAAGGTCTGAAAGGGGACTTAAGTGTAAGCGTACGCCCAACCTCATGGTTCCCTAGTTGCCGAAAGTAGGATATTCCGCGATCGAAGGCGGGGAAGAAAGGTCGACCGACCGGATTAGGCTTTCGCCGGTTTCCAGTTCCAAGGCAGGAGTTCGGCAACGGTATGGTTC
>SIAZ01000214.1 GCA_009695405.1 Pedosphaera sp.
CCACTTTGGCCTGCCGCCATTGCGAGGCCGAATGGGCTACTTGAACCGTCAGCTTACCCAGTTGTTGCGACTGGGTCCCGCTGTTTAAATTGTCAGGTGTATTCACCAACGTAGGGCAACATTTTCAGCGGCTTATGTCTAGCCGTTTCCTTTACCCCCTTTCCATCGGCCCTTTCCAGCCACCAGCCAAACGCCCTGCCTCATACCCCTTTCCAGTTAATTCTATCTTCGCCGACTCCAATCGATTGGACTCAGCTTCTAACTCCTCTATCTCAGACTCAGCGTCACCTCAGGCTCGCTCACGTAGCCAGTCCCTCCACTCGTCACCGTTATCCCTGTCACAAATCCCGCAGTCACAGTCGCCACTGCAACTGCAGCTTCTCCTCCCAGCAATCTCACCCCAAACATCAATGCCATCGCTAACATTAACTTCACTACATTTCTGGTGGGATTCTTCATCCTTTAGACACTCCCACTCCTCAGAATTTTAAGCAACCTAGCTTCCTCACTTATTCTTCCCTTATTTTCCCTACGGATTCCCGACACTTTAAACTGTATTCAGCTTCATCCATCTTCATAGGCACTTATCAAAAAAGCCAATAAAAGGCCTATTTGTTGGGGTTTCTGACTTATCCTCACAGTGTTTTAATAACTGCACAACGATACGGGTTAGATCCGGTGGCATGGTTGACGGATGTGTTGCGGCGTATTCCACAGGCAACGAACCATACCGTTACCGAACTCCTGCTTTGGAACTGGAAACCGGCGAAAGCCTAATCCGGTCGGTCGACCTTTCTTCCCCGCCTTCGATCGCGGAATATCCTACTTTCGGCAACTAGGGAACCATGGGGTTGGGCGTACGCTTACACTTAATCTCTCAAAACATCACTCTGTCTGACTGATTTTACCCCCTTAGTCGCCTCTCACAATCGCCGTGGCTACGGTGTCGGCATCCGCTCTTTCCTCTAGAGAATCTCGGATGACGGCGGCTTGACGGCGCACCTTACCCGAAAAGATTTTTCTTCCGTTGACCTTGAGGCTAACCGATTTCTCAAGATTGAGAAGTCGGTCTGAGAGTCTGACTTGAAGTGATGCTGGGGCTTCGCCATCGATTTGAATCGATTGTCCGACCACCGTAGCCACGAGTTTTGAGCGATCAGCGATGGCGGCACCCTTGGGAACCTGCAGCCAATAGAATCGACGATGCACCACATCGTCCTGTTGCCAGACCAGTTTTGTGGGCCATGAATTTCGGATCTGCGCTGCCATCCAAGGAACACCCTCACTATCCTTCTTGTTCATCCAATGCCCGAGACCCTCATAAATATGGACTTGGTGTGGATACCCTCCGGGATCGTCCGCGGCCAAACGGTCTAATTCTGTTCCGCGCTCTGCTGCAATGATGTTACGCCGATAAGCGGTATCATTGCCGCCCATAAAAATAGCAAAAGGCAAATTCCTCAAGCCCAGTAGGGAAGCTTCGTTAGGATGTCCTGCCATCATGCAAGCGGCGGCAAATCGGTCTGCCATCCGCGGTGCAAGTTGCCATACTCCGTCCCCTCCTGCCGAGTAACCCATTAAATAGACACGGCTCGGGTTGACGCCGCGCAGCGCCACATAGTTGTCGATTAAGCGTTGGAATAAAGGATCGATATGGCCTTCATGCCAAAGGTTCCAAGTGTCGGTAGGGGCGCGCGGTGCCAAATAAATGCCTTCGACCGGTTCATAGAGCTTAATTTGGTTCCTCCACTGTTGGTCATTAACCTCTGCGGGTGCTCCACCACCGCCATGCATCGAAATCCATAAACTGTGCCCATTCGTCGGTTCATTTCCAAAGGTCTTCTCCAGCCATTTTAAGTTTTTCCCGCTTTCGCTTAAAACACGTTGGCTCATTTCTTCTTTCCTCTCGATGGCTAAGCGGGCCAATCGGTCGGCCAAAAGCAACTGTACAACTCGGTCGGCCTCGGAACGACTCAGCGAGGCCACGAGTGCTGGATCAGTGTTTTTTTGTTCTCCTTCTGGCTTTTCTAACCACGCTCGGACGGCATCCACTTTTGGCGATGCGGGTGATAAGTCTGCCCAAGAAGCGTCAAGGGTTGGATCGGTGGTGAGCAACGGGCCAAAGGGTCTCTCACGGATTTCGGACCCGACGGTAAAACGAAGCCAGCCTCTGGCACCTAGTTTGAGGGCGAACCGAGGCATATCGTTGAGATCCGAGGTTCCAGCCTTGGTATCGGCCAAGGCACAGGTGCGTCTTACTCCGTCCATGACACAGACCTTAGCTGCCATTCGAGAACCGCCCGTCCGTTTCCAAAGTCGAACTCCCAATCGCGCCACCGGTTCCTCGGCAGCAACTGTCTTCGCGTAGTGTCCGGTGACATTAACTGCAGCAACGAATTGACTGTTCTGCGCCCAAACCATGGGGAATACGATTCCAGTCCGTTTCCAAGACGTTGCGTAAATGGCGTGCCGAGGAACATCAGCCTTGGCCGTAGAGGCATCAGCCACAAACCAACCACGGTCCAATCCATTGGCATCAAACTCGTCGGCACCCGTAAAATGCCAATCGCCATCCCAAATCTCGACCCAAGTATGATTTCCACGCTCGTTCGTCCAGAGTGGAGTTCCGACGGCCCGCGCGGGAATACCCACGGCTCGGCAGGCTTCAACAAGAATAATCGAAAGACCGGTACAGGTCGCCTTCCCAGATTCCATGGATTCCATCAGGCTTTGGTTCGGGCGTTTTCGGCCGGTATTGTAGTGGATATTAATCTGTTTAAAAAGTTGACGATTAAGAGACTGAGCGGCTTCGGAGGCTGTTTTAGAATCCTTAACGATCTCAGAAGCCCGCTTCAGAAGATCAGTTCGCCAACCGTCTCTTTTTTCATCGAAAACGGCGTAAGGCAGCACGTCATTAAAGAAAATATCTTCGGGGACTTTTTTGGCCCAGGGGAAACGGGTTCGAGCCTGAAAAGCGAGATCGAGATTTTTGTTTAAAAATTCGAGAGAAAGAGATCCACGATCCGCTTGGGGCATATTGTCCGCCAAAAAACGGGCGGCCCTCTCACCTATTGGGCCCTGTTTCTGCCGGGCAGCTGCAATGAAATCTTCAATGACATCACCCAGCGAGCAGAGTGAAAGCCCCAAAATAAGTAGTAAGGTTAGCCTGAATCGCATCTCTAAATGCTGAGCTAAAGCAGATTGCCGGTCAAATCAGCAAACGGTCTCAGGCCGTTTTGGGGAACTTATCGCTCGACACCGAACCTCCCACTAGGGCTATCTTATTTCTTTGATATGAACAGGACCCATCCCCATGTGGCCGTCGTAGGCGCCACCGGTGCCGTCGGCGTTGAAATGATTAAAACACTCGAGCGTCGAGCCTTTCCCGTTGGAAAACTGACACTTTTGGCGTCCGTACGTTCTGTCGGAAAAACTCTACTTTTCCGCGGTAAGCCCGTCGTCGTGAAGGAATTGACCCACGAGGCATTTGAGGGAATTGATATCGCACTTTTTTCTGCTGGCGGATCAATTTCTCGTGATTTTGCGCCTTCCGCCGTCAAGGCGGGATGTGTGGTAGTTGATAATTCGAGTTTTTTCCGGATGGACCCCACCGTACCTCTATTGGTGCCAGAGATTAACCCCGAGGATGTCGAGTGGCATCAGGGTATTTTGGCAAACCCTAACTGCACGACAGCCATCACATTGATGGCACTGTATCCCTTACATCAGGCCTTTGGAGTGAAACGGATCTTTGCTTCTAGTTATCAAGCTGTCTCCGGTACGGGGGCCAAGGCTTTGGAGGAACTCGAAAATCAAGTAGGCCAGATTGTCCGCGGAGAGCCGGTGACCAAGGAAGTGTATCCACACCAAATTGCTTTCAACGTTCTACCCCAAGTGGATTCCTTCCTTGAATCGGGCTATACGAAGGAAGAAATGAAGTTGGAAAACGAGGGGCGAAAAATCCTACATCATCCAACCTTCCAAGCTTCAGTGACCTGTGTTCGCGTCCCAGTCTATCGTTCTCACTCCATTGCTGTCAGCGCAGAATTCGAGCGTCCGATCAGTCTTGAAACAGCGCGGACTGTGCTCGGAAAAGCACCCGGACTTGATCTACTCGATGACCCAGCCAACCGCGTCTACCCCATGCCCTTGCACACTTCAGAACGTGATAATTGTGCGGTTGGACGGTTACGATTGGACTGCGCAATGACCAATGGATTGGTATTCTGGGTGTCTGGAGATCAACTCCTCAAAGGGGCCGCTCTCAACGCTGTGCAGATTGCCGAACTACTGCTTAAATCGAGTCATTAAAAGCCGCCGATGACTAGGGCACAGATGCGATGCTATGCGACTGCAAAGGCATGTCCTTAATCTGCGTCTGACATTCGAGAGATCGGGGCAGATATGCAGGCTTATGCTTTGGCTTTGGCTGAGCCCGGTAGCGACTTGCTCTGTCGCGGTGTGCCAGCTTTAGCTGCAGTGTACCATTCTTCATATGTCTCGTCGATTTCGACATGGCCGCCGGTCTTTTGGTGGTTTTCGCGCCAGTTATGGATCGCCTCAAAAGCCGAGTGATCGAGAAAATCAACGGCGAGATCAATATCGACATTATGCCCGGCAGGAATTTTTGACAGGACGGCGTTAAGCTTTGGCACAGAGGCAAAGGTGAGCGTACCGCCGATCTTAACGTGTGATTTTTTCTCGCGCTGCTCGAGTAGTACTCTGGTGTTGGACAGACGGCGTAGAAGGAAGAAGACGCTGAGGACCAACCCTATGCCGACACCGGCGAGAAGGTTCACGCAGGTCACGCCGAGTACCGTGGCCCAGTAGATGGGAATTTCGTTATGTTTCCTCAGTTCTTTAATGTGATGAAGGTTGACCAAATTGATACCAACATGAACGAGCAGGCCCGCGAGCACTGCTAGGGGGATCGATTCGATCACTCTGCTGGCAAAGATGACGAACAGTAAAATCCAAATACCATGGAAAATAGCCGACCAGCGACTCGCCCCACCGGCGAGTATGTTTGCCGACGAGCGGACGATAACACCGGTAATTGGCAGGCCGCCTAGCAGGCCGGAGACGAGATTTCCGCTGCCTTGGGCACGCAGTTCCTTATCCAAATCTGAGCGAGCGCCATTGTGCAATTTGTCCGTGGCTACCGCGCAAAGCAGGGACTCGATGCTGGCTATAGTTGCTACCGTCAGTACAGCGATCACAAACGGCCCCCAATCCACTGGCGGCGCGAGTTTGGTCAGCGCGAAGGTTTCTGGGAGATCCACACGCTTCACGTCCATTTTCATCCAGAGCGCCATCATCGTGCCGACCACCACCGCCACGAGTGGACCCGGTATGGCTTTCAGCGAGGGGGACTTCAACTTTTTCCACCCAATAAGAGTGGCAATAGTCAGGAAGCCGAGAATTGCTGCTTGAGTGTTCGCGAGGCCGATCTGTTTGGGAATACCGACTAGATTTAGCAATGGCGAACTCTGTGGCGAACCGCCTAGCACAACGTGAATCTGTGCCAGCGCGATCGAGATACCGATACCCGCCAGCATGCCATGAACTACAGCTGGGGCGATAATGCGTGCTCCGTGAGCTACTTTGAGCCAACCCATTAGCAACTGCACTCCTCCCGCACAGGCCGTGATGAGGCACATCATCTCCCAGCCAAACTGCTGTACCAATCCGGCGACCACAACCGTCAATCCGGCCGCCGGTCCAGAAACCTGCAGGGGCGTTCCGGCCAGTAAACCAGTAACAATCCCACCCACCACCGCACCGATGAGCCCAGCGATGATCGGCGCGCCAGAAGCCAAGGCGATACCGAGAGAAAGCGGCATGGCCACAAGGAAAACGACAAGGGAGGCAGGTAGATCGCGACGGAAGTTCAAGGTTGTAATAAATTTAAAGACTGGGCCTGCTTCGATAAAACGGACAGAGAAAAGGGAGTTATTGGTTAGTTATTTTTGAGTTTGAACTGAGCGGGTGAAAGGCCTCGGAGGGAGGTGTGACGGCGCTGGCGGTTATAGAAGATTTCAATGTAGTCGAAGATTTCGGATC
>SIAZ01000215.1 GCA_009695405.1 Pedosphaera sp.
TTGAGAGTTCCGAGCTTTTGAATTCAGTGATTAGCAGTTGGATTTCAGCAAGACCACGCCGCTTCCGAGACGGTTTAATTGAGTTCATTCGCTCAGGCTAAACCCAAGGAAGGCGAATTGGGAACCATGGGGTTCGGCGTACGCTTACATTTGAACCAACCCGCAATGGAAACGCTGGAGCCCGCAAAGGCCATATCATCAGGCGCACCACCGGCCACTTCGATGAATTGATCAATTCCATTCAACTCGATTGCCTGTCCAAAGCCGTCTTTACCGGCGACGAACTTAACCGCAGACGCGCCCTTTTGTTCGCCATCGAAACGATTGGCTGTGGAATCGGCAAAATTGCCATCGAAGGTCCAGTAGGCTTTGAGTCCAGATTGGAAGTTTGGCGCCTGTGCTTGGGCGTTAATTTCGCCAAGGAGCGGCACCGCCGCCAAACCGACCATCACGGGTTTCACCCATGTCTTCAGAAGTATTCGCATATGGTATTTAGTATTTTTGAGTACTGACTTGTTCCAAACACAAAAGAAAAATCAAAAGTCCACGCGGGCGTCTTGTTAGATTTTAACTAGGTAGTTTTGGAAAGGAGAAGCTTTTGAAAATTAACATTTGAATATAACAATTTTCTTATTTTTCCGTTGAAAATTGTCGCAGAAAATATTTTCAATCAATCGATTACAGAGAATCTGACCAGTCCATGGAGAATAAATACTCCCCGTCAGCAACCGCCGCAAAAAGAGCAAATTCGACTCTGCTCAATTAAGCCTCCACCCTGCTCGGCGTGCCGTTTCAGAGCAAAATAGCTCCCGCCCGAGGAAATCATGGTACATTGGAGAAGAATCGGACCCGACGAGTTAGTCTTGCCCTTTGATTCTCGGCTAGATGAGCGAGAACGGTTGATGCAGTCTTCAGCTAGAACTTTGGCTCAAGACGCTTTGAGGTTCTCTGCATCTGCCGAAACTGCAAATCAACCTGTCCCTTCGGTCAGCATGGGTCGGTTCCGATTTTACGAGTGGTGAACGGATAAAATGAGAGAGGCAAAAATATCAAGGGGCGATTAGGTGGCCGTGGTTTTCGTATAATTCCAAGACATCAACATCACCGCCTGAGCGTTGACCATTCGCAGCGTCATCGGCTCAAACGACTCCACTCAATCCGCTCTGAATATCGGGTCACGCTCATGAACAGATCAAGGTTCCAGAGATTTAATTTTTAAGCTTCCCTCCGATTCGGACAAAAAGGTATTGTCTTCCTTGAGTCTAGGCCTAGGGAGACCGGTTACGAAGATACCTCCATTTTCTGTTACTGAATGGGATTAACCGTTTTCGGTTTTAACCTTGGACCTACCAAGGCGTCACACAAGAGGCAAATCGGAATTTTAAAAACCGAGCGAAAAGCCCAGTAAAAGCGAGTCGCGGAAGGGTGGCTGAGTGGTTGAAGGCACCTGACTCGAAATCAGACGTAGTCGCAAGGCTACCGTGGGTTCAAATCCCACCCCTTCCGCCATCAATTCATTGGGCTTTAAGGTTGTTTTTCAAAGAAAACAACCAGCACACTAAAAACTGACATTTGTTTTCTATTTGCACTTTTTGCAGAGCTTTTGTGGTTTCTCTTTTTCAAGTTGTCGCTGGAAAGCGTACTGTCGGAGAAGAATGGGGCCGAGGCCACGATTTGAGACGATGAAGAATAAAAATTTCTTTTCATCGGGAGAGGCCTACCTCGATTTTCGTTCCTGCGACCAGAACCTCTCATGCCATCTATCAAGAACAAGAAGTGGAATGGGGTGCTCAAGGGTGCGTTGGAAAGAATTAGGCTGCGTTTAGGCGGAATAAACAACGTTAGGCGTCCATGAACGTCTTTCTCGCAGCACTGAACTCCGTTGCGCCGCACTTTCGGGTGCGCGGTCACACGCTGCGTCTATCGCGGGGCCATCCCTTGGAGCGCGTCGAGATCAACTTGCGAGGGGTCGCGGCACACAAAACGCCGGGACCTGCGACAGCTGAGTCTCCGCCGTTTTCGCGGACGCTGGGAGAGCTATACGATGCAGGGCTTTCGTTCGTCGGAAGTGTCAGCTTTGCTTGCTTTACTCACACGATGGGAGAGACAGAATCATCAGCGACATGAGCCCGACGCCTAACCATGCGCTGCAGCGAACCCGGCCATCGCGTCCAGGTTGCAGTCCAACGCCCTCGTGGGCCGGGTCGCTGAGCTTGAGTCGTTAGACGGCATTCGCACACCACATGAAATTAAAAATCTTTCTTTCAGTCTTAGCGGGTTTTGTGCTGGGCGTTGTAGCCATGTGGTTTGTCGTCCAGCAGACGACCATGAAGGTTTTCGCCAATCAGTATTTCGTCGGCGTAATGGACCAAGCCAACGTCGCTCTCCACATTCGAGCCGGGAAGCAGATGACGTTGCTCACAAATATCGAGGCTGAGTTGCCGAGCTATGTGTTGGCAGTTGACGAAGGATTCAGAGGACACGCTGGCTCGACGAACGCACTTTGGGGCGCCGTATTGCATGGAGGGATCAGCGTGGATCAAGGGCTGGCAAATCATATCGGCCAAGACTCGATCCAACCCAGCATGGTCCTAGGCTGTGAACAACCCATTACTGGTTATCACGAGAGCAACTTCTCAATGGCCTATAGCTCACATATTACATGGCAAAACGCAGATTCGCCGGTGCCTATGGAAGTTTATCCTTCTTTGGCTTTCGATAGCTTATTCGAGAATCGCGGCACACACCGCACCCAAAGTATTCTAGATCGAGTGAAAGACGATGCCTCAAGTCTGGGGAGGAAAATCAGCGGTCAGGACAAAGCCAAACTCGATGAATATCTGACCAGTGTCCGTGAAGTGGAAAAACGAATCGATCGAATGCGGGGCGACCAAGCCAAAGCTGAAAAAAAGCTCAAGGCAAGGGTCGGTCGGTCACCCTAATGAAACGCCCTGACAATGGTCTCCCCGAGGATATCCGAGACCACATGCGACTCATGTGTGATATCACCGCGATGGCTTTTCAGACAGACAAGACACGCGTGGTTTCGCTCCTTCTTTGCCGAGATCTTTCTGGCCTTTTTTATCCCTTCCTCGACGTCCGAAAGCCCATCATTCCGCCTCTCACGATGATCTTTCTGACGACTTCGAACGTATTGCCCGGTACTACTGTAGTCAGGTCGCTTACCTTGCCACACGACACGAAGCCATGGCTGAGGGAGACGGCACAGTCCTTGATAATTCCTGCCTTCTGTTTCTTTCCAATATGTGGTCTGGCAACCGCCATGATAGTACCCGATTGCCCCTCCTCACGGTCGGAGGCTTGGCCGGAACTTTGAAGACAGGGCGGGTCCTCAACTACCTTGATAAGGGCGACGAAAACCGGAAGGAGTGCAGCTTGTACTTATCGTTGATGGACCGGATGGGGGTGACACTCCCGCGCTTCGGTGATGCCGAGACGCGTTTGGAGGGCATCTAAGGGAAAGAGCGTTCTTCTTGGGCCTAGCGGGCGATCCGTTGTTTCATCAAAGAATCTACAATTGTTGGAACAGCATTGCTTGGAATGGGGGCGGCATACTTTGAACGCATCTTCTCCACATTCGCTTCCCACGCCTTACGAGTAAGCTGAGGTTGAGTGGTCATATAATCTGGAGAATGACAGACCAAACAATGTTTGCGTAAAGGCGTCGAGGCTTCGTCTGCTGGCAATACAGGTTCTCCAACGGGCAATTGCCATGCGTCCTTCACAAACTGATTTCGAAGAGGTTCCGATGGAATGTCTCCAACACAGTGTGTGAGTGAAATCCAAGCAATCGATAGACCGATTTTGAATCCACTGACTTGGTATCTCATATCAGTTTTAAAGACGTTTTCTCGACGACATTGCGCATGTATCCGGCCGGATTCCAAAGCGGTTCTAGGGGTTGACTTTCACCCAGTCGATTCATCGCCCGGACCCGGACACTGCAAGAATTCGCACCCTTTGGACGCCAAGCTAAGGTCCATTCACGAAAGGCAAACCGACCGAAATCGCGCCCCAATTCGGCCCCACGCCAACTGCCTCCCTCATCCGTCGACACCAGCACCTCATGAATGCCGCTCCCACCGTCAAAGGCCATTCCGCGCAAGATGCTCTCTTGTCCAGACCGAATCGTTTGCCCCTCCAAATGACTTGTCAGAAAGGAACGAACGTTAAAACGCGAAATAGGAATCGTCCGCCCTGGCGGCGTTCCCGGTAACACATGGGCGCAGGGATCTTCAGGGATTCGATAGGCCGGACTCATCCAAAACCCTTTAAACTCCTCATCGACGACCCGGATTGAGTGCAAGTGTTTAACCCAATATGTGCCGTAATGACCGGGAAGCACCAGACGCAATGGAAATCCATTTAACCACGGCAAAGCCTCGCCATTCATTGCCCAAGCCAACAGGGCATCTGAATTCAGTGCCTGATCTAGTGACAAGGCTTTTACAAAATCAGGAATTCCCGCAAGCAACGGTCGATCCATTCCATCAAAAACCACTTGCTTTGCGCCCACAGAAAGTTCGGCAGCTTTTAAAAGATCGGCTAGACGTACCCCAGTCCAGCGTGCGCACCCCATTGCTCCATGTCCCAATTGGCCTCCCGGTACTCGGGGTGTAAAATAGCCACGACTATTTCCAGAGCATTGGTTCACAGCGACTGTCTCTACCGTTTCAAACCGAGCCTTTAATTCATCCAAGGAAAAGGTCAGTGATCGCAAAACCGAACCGGAAACAGTCAATCGAAAAACAGTCGTATCCAAGACCGAGGCAGGTGGCGGAGCACCACCCAAATGATAACGAACAAAAAAAGCGTCGTTAGGGGTCAGCAGGCTCTCGTTGAAAACAGAAAATGGCGTCTCAAGCTGGGGCGGTCGTGCCGTCAAACGAATTAGTGGCCGCTTTTGCGGATACTTTACCAGCAGTCGATGTCCATTCTCGAAGGGCAATTCTATCGTCTCTCCCATTGCCACACCGGTCATACCGATCAATCCAGTCTGCAAGAACTGACGGCGATCCAAAGTGGGGTAATGATGAACCATGAGTTGAGCCTAGGCCGAAATTAACAAATGGGAAGCCCTTGTACTCACAGCCATCCGAGTCCCGGATAAATCGGTTTTCCCAGCAGGACACCCGCTAAATCGACAGCGGATCCATAAGCATCTTCATGAAAGCCATAACGAAAATAACTCCCTGCAAAATAGACAGCTTGATTCGGGGACCGGCGGTTCAAAAGAGGCAACTGAGCCTGAGCCCGTACCGCCTCCACGGTAAATTGTGGGTGCGTGTATTCAATTCGACGATGCACGGTCTCGGGATTGATTTCAGAACTTCCATTGACCGACACAAAATAGTTTTGACGACAATCTAGATTTTGCAGGCGGTTCATCCAATAGAGGGTCTGAGGTAAGGGATTTCCTTGGCTATCTTCGCCCATACGATAATTCCAAGACGCCCAAGCCATCTTAGTCCGCGGCATCAAAGTCTCATCACTATGAATGGTAATTAAATTAGACCGATAATGGAACTTTCCAAGGACCTGTTCCTCTTGGCTGTCGGCGTCCTTTAATAAAATCAGACTTTCATTGGCGTGCGCCGCCAGAATCACTTTATCAAAAAAAACAGATTGTCCGTCCTTCGCAGTCACCACTGCCCCACCTAACTCTCGCCGAATAGCAATCGCTGGACATGCCTGCCGGATACGATCTGCAAACGGCCTAACTAAACGATCCACATATTCCCTCGCACCATGGGTCACCGTCCACCATGGATGTTGGGTCTTTAACCCAAGAAATCCATGATTATGAAAAAAACGTAGCAAGGTTAGGGCGGGGAAATCAAGAATAGATTCCGACGACGAACTCCACACCCAGGGCGTTTGGCTAGTGCAACTTCTTGTCTGTAAAAGTTTAGGACACCAACGATCCCGGCCATAGGGCCGATGGAGCGGAGCGGAATCGGCCCTATGGCCGAGACTCGCCCGTCTTCTGGGGTTGCCGGTGTCCGGCCAAAGCTGAAATCTGGAA
>SIAZ01000003.1 GCA_009695405.1 Pedosphaera sp.
TCATCACAGGCAAGGTCGTCGCTTCCACATTCCAAACATCTGGCCTTTCAGGCCTTCAAGGCAATGGAAACTCCCGGTTGCTGGAAACCACTGGACCTCAGAGACAACCGATCATGGAGGTCAACCCACTGAAAACGTCGAGGAACCATTTTTCAACTAATGGAAAATCATTCTTATATTTTAAACATCGTTGATGCCATTCGTTTTTACAAGATGTTACATCCTCCAAAAGTAGTTTATTTATAAACTCCTTACAATCAGAATTAATTGTGATATCATAACGAGAGTGTTTCTTCAATTCTCCTTCATCGTTATTAACCATCACAATTTTTACTTCTGGCGCAAAATTGTTTATATTGTATCCTGTTTGTGGAAGAGATAATCTACTTCCAAGTACTATTAATAAATCACTGTTTTGTATTACGAAATTTGCGCATCGTTGTCCATATAATCCTGGACATCCAAAGTTATAATCATGATCAAATGGAAGATTATCAATACCAGACCAAGAAAGTACGACTGGAATTTTTAACTTTTCAATTAATTGTTTTAATTCTGTTTGTGATTTGGATAGTCTTACACCATGCCCAGCAAGAATTACAGGACGAACAGAATTTTTAACTAAATCTACTACATTTGATAAATTATATTCTTCTTTATAATTTACAGGCAATTCATATCTGATCAAATCTTCTTTATTTAGAATTGCAGACTGCATATCCATTGGAATATCTACCCATACAGGTCCTGGCCTTCCCTCGGTAGTGATATAATATGATTCTTCTAATGAAGACAACAATTGTGATTTACTTTTAATTATAGTACTAAATTTAACGGTGTCTTTTACCATTTTAGATACATTAAATCCTTGAGTACCCAACATTCTTAAATGTGGATGTTCATTGACATATTTTGCAGATTCTTGACCAGAAATTACGATACAAGGAATTGAATCTGCCCAATTACACAAAACACCAGTAATAGCATTAGATGCACCCGCACCAGCGGTAACAATTGCTGCGGTAACTTTTCCTGTTGTTCTATAATACGATCCGGCTGCCATTACAACAGCTTATTCGTGATGCATATAAATTATTTTTGTATATCCTTTACGTGCAATTGAATTAAATATATAAGAATTTGCTGCTCCAATTATACCAAATACTGTATGTATTTCTTTTTCTTCAAAAAAATCTGCAATTAAATCTGCAGCTAAATAATTATTTTCGTTATACTTTACCATGTAATATTTTGTTTATAAAAATTGACAATTTCTTTTAATTCTAAGTCAAATTCACATTTTGGCGACCATCCAAGACATCTCAATTTGTCATCATTCGCATTTCCATTGAACGGGTAATACGCAACCAAACCCTCCTTTAGGAATGCGGGTTGAGCCAGTGCTGATAGGCTAAACAGAAGTCCAACGAGTAGGTTGAACACGGTGATGGGACGCCAACGGATGGGTCTGGTAGACAGAGGGTTCATAGGTGGGTTGGAATGACTTGGTGCTGGTGACTGCTGACCTTTTGGCAATTTGAGCAGAAGCAATGTTGCTAGGAAACCAAGATTTTGACCGTTACAAAAAAAAGGTGCTGGAAATGCGGATTTCGGGCGGAAACAGCAGTTTTGCCCGTGAAATCGGCACAATAGGGTGGTGGTCGAGTCTACTAGAATGCGGTCCAAGGTGCCCAACAGTTGCCCAACAAGTCACTGCGCTCAAACGCCTGTAACGCAGCAGCACAAAAATGACTCGCCAAATGCGAAAAACCCCTGTGTTTACGGCACTTCGGTGAACATTAGTGATTCCTGTGCGCCGGGAGCTTGACTATAAATGGGCGGATGTTCCCTGTTGTGTAACAGGTTACAAAACCGTGCTCCCAAGGTTTCCAACAACCGATTGTGCGAGATCGAATCAAAATATTTTGCAACATCCAACTTCAGAAACCACCCATGCTTCCCAAGGCGAATTCATCTGGATTTGGGAATGGGCTAAAGACCCTCTGGCGATCTAACTTTTTATTGACTGAAGGTTCCCTGGGTGCGTCGTGCGTTGTCTGGGTGACGTTTCACGGAAGAGAGTTTTTATTTTAGGGCTTTTTATCCTTGCCCTCATACATAGCAGGAATTTGCTTTATTGACGCGGAGGGTAAAGTCATGGCAGCGGCGTTTTATAGGCCCTTGCCTTTTGGGTATCCGCGAATGTGTTCTTGATTGGCCTCCACGGCCACAAACCATCCTACCGAATGCAGGGCATTGACTAATCAGCGACCGGTCGCTTTTGGCGTGGTGAGGTTGTCGCAGGATCGTTAGATGGCCAGGATCGCCACCTCGGTCGGGCCGTCGCCGCTGATGTGCAGCACCTTGCCTTTGGCGTCGAGGATCACGACCCGTTCCTTTTGAAAAGACATGCCCTCAGTCTGGGTGGCGACGAAGTTCTAGTCCAAGGTGAGCTTGAGGGTGACCACGTGGACGTCAGTAAAACTTTTGTCAGCGAGCTTGAACTCCTTGTGGAACTTGACGTTGGCGTGGTAGTTAAGGCGACTGGAAGGCTGGGTATAGCGTTTGAGGTTCTGCTTGCCGTATTTTTCAACCAAGTCCGAATAATAGGCGACGGCGGCGGCGGTGATCGCACAGGGAATACGGATGCCGAGTTGCTCTTTGTACCACCATACCTTGTTTCCGACGGGCAGCAGCGCTTCTTTCGGCTGGGCCAAGCCGCGCGGGTCGCTGCGGTCGCGGGCATCCGCGGCCTTGCGCAGTTCCTCTTTTGACGGTTGAGCCGCTTCGGCAGCGGCGATCATGGCGGACTGCTTGTTATCCGTGGCTTCGCGGCGGATGGAGACTTGGTGTTTCGTCGGGTCGGCCGGCCAATCTCTCGGCTTGAAGTCCGGCAGTATGTCTGCCGTAACGGACCCGGAAAACGCGAGCCACGCCATGAACGCGGCAGTCCCAAAGATTGCGGGGCACGATATGGCGCGACGGAACCGCGGCGCCAATAGGTGATTTAGGACAAGGAATTCCATCGGGATTTGGGTGTGATCAGTTACGACTTAAATATAGATGACACTCGAAGAAGGATTCGCATAGAAATTATTGGATCGCTATAGAGAGCATCTGCGGCGGGATGCAAGGTTGAATTTATTTTGGAGACTTCTCGCCTTCGGATGGCGCGACTTGTTCTGCAAATTGATTCCGATCCTACTTTTCTCTGTAAGTTTTTTTAAAAAAGCACAGTTCTATGAAAAATGGAGGATGGCTCCGCACACTGTACAATTAAAAAGATCGCCTGTGATTGAGTAAATCGATGGCCTGCAATTTTTATCGATTATCACTGAATCGGAATTCTAATCCAAGATTTGGGACAAAAATGCCCTATGAAACGAGCTGACATCCAGAAAATCCAAGAGGCAGGACTCATCACTGAGGGGCAAGAACAGAAGATTATCTCCCACTTTAATCTCATCGAGGAAGGCAGTTCGTTCTTCGCTATCACTTCCCTCATCGGTGCGGCGCTGGCGATCACCGGCATCACCCTGCTCATCTCCGCCAACTGGGAGGAAATACCGCGCGGCGTAAAGATTGCTGTTGGACTGGTGCTCATGCTTGGAGCGCACGGTGCGGGTTGGTGGCTGCGTGAGGTAATGGGTAACTACCGCAAGATCGGTGAGGCGCTAAACTTGATTGGCTCGGGACTGTTCCTCGCCAACATTGCTCTTATTGGCCAAATTTATCATCTGGTCTCGCGACCGCCCAATGCGTTGCTGCTTTGGCTGGCAGGCATCTCGGCGATGCCATGGATTCTGAGGTCCAAGGCTCAACATGTTTTGGTGCTGATCGGTTTCGGCGTTTGGTTCGGAATGGAGATCAACGAACGCGACAGGTTCGCTTATTTCGGCGGCAATGAGAATCAAATCGTCCTCTATAGCCTTCTAGGAATAATCTATTTGGGCTTCGGTTACGTGCTGCGGCGGACGCGATTTGAAACCTTCGCCAAAGTCACCGAACAACTCGGCCTTATTACAATGCTGGCGTTCGCATATCCACTCACCTGGGGCATCAATCATGGCCATCACCTGCCCGACGAGCAGGGTTGGATATTCATAGTGATCATAGTGATGTGCACAGTGGCGCTCACACTGGTGGTGGCGGGCGCTTCTTCCCTAAAACATCTGGATCGGCAGTGGCGTTGGACTTGGAGGGGGGCCTTGACAGCATTGGTCGCGTTGTCGGCCGGCCAATTTTATCTTGCACATAGCGAAGTGATCCGTACCGCGGATTCCGGTTATCACTGGATCGCGGCAACGGTCTTGTTCGTGTTCTGTTTGCTACAGATTCAGGTCGGCCTCCGGGAACGCTCGCGGTTTATGATCAACCTCGGCACCGCTTTTATCGCTCTGGATATTTTCGCTATCTACATCCGGCTTATAGACTCGATGGCGCGCACTGGGACGATGTTTCTCGCCTCCGGGGTTTTCCTCATTGGATTTGGCGTCTATCTCGAAAAGAAGCGGCGCAGGCTCATGCAACAGATTAAGCCAGACGGGGCCAACTCGGAGGCCATCGTATGAAACTGAGACTTTTCCTCCTCAGTCTCGCGCTGCAGACCGCTTGGGTTATCGGCACCACCTACCAGCAGGAATACGCGTTGCGCGTGGGCAAGACCGTGCTGCTCGAGGCCGAACTCATTGATCCTCGCGATTTGTTGCGTGGCGATTATCTGATCCTCAAGTACCGGATCAATTCCATTCCGGTGGAACGTTTTTTACCGACCGTCAATGCTAACATGGCCGAGGGCAAAAATATATTTGTCGCGATCGCCCTAAACACCAACGGATTTTATCAAGTTGCGCGTGCTAGCACCAATGAATTCCCGCTGTTAGCAGGTGAGGTTCTCCTCATCGGCAAGAGCGCAAGGGGAAATTGGATTAGCACCAACTCAGTTCAGGTTAATTACGGTCTCGAGCGCTACTACGTTGGCGAGGGCCTCGGCAATCCCAAGGGCAAACTCACGGTGCAGGCCGCTGTACCGTCATCCTCACAACCAATCATCAAGCAGGCTTTCCTAGACGGAACCCCTTACGCTGAGGCAATGAGGAAACAGGTCGAGCATTCGGATCGGTAAAAACGCTGGGGGCGACACCAATCCCCTCTACGAATTGACCCCTTGACGTCGCAAAAAATGATCAGGCGAAAAAAACCTCTGATTTTCTGTCTCCAGCGCTTAATCCAAGTGCGGGTCAATAAACCGTGGGCACTGACTTAAAAAGCGAACCGGATTTTCATAAATAACCCGGTCGATAGCTTTGGGCGACCATCCACGACGACGCATTTCTAAGGCCGTTCTTGGAATTGCCAAGGGGACACTCTCGCCCCAATCACACGCCGAGTTCATCCAAAGGCGCTCACTGCCATAGAGATCTAAAATATCAACGGCTCTGGCCGGACTACACTTGCTGATTGGATACAAGGTCATCCCTGCCCAATGGCCGCGCTCCAAAACTTGGCGGACGGTATGTTCCTCCACATGGTCGATCAAAACTCGTTCAGGTCGAATTCGAGCATCCGCTCTTAAGACGTCTAGTATTAGCTGAGTTCCTTTCAGCTTATCCTCCAGATGTGGCGTGTGAACGAGGATCAACTGATTCTCTCGAGCGGCGAGGTCAATGTGCTGCTCTAACACTTTCAACTCATTGCGGGTATTCTTGTTCAACCCAATTTCACCAATCCCCAAAACCGTCGGTGCCCCCAAGAATTCTGGGATCACTTGTAGGACGTCTTCCGCTAACTTGACGTCCTCCGATTCCTTCGGATTGATGCATAGCCAGCAGTAGTGAGGCAGTCCATATTTGGCGGCTCTCGCCGGTTCGTACTCAGTTAATTGCCGAAAGTAATCTCGAAAACCGTCAGATGAAGATCGATCGAAGCCAGCCCAAAAAGCAGGTTCACACACCGCCGCACACCCTGCGGTAACCATATCCAAGTAGTCATCCGTTGTCCGGTTGACCATGTGTCCGTGAGGTTCAATATAGCGCATCGGATTTGGAAAATCAGTGAATCAACAAGTAAGTTCCCCTGCGGTCCTTCAGTTTCAGTCTCAGTCTGTCCAATCAGGAACCTCAGCAAACACTCTCAGTCATCGTTTTTTGAAACAATGAACAGGTATTAGTGATTCGGCAAGATCCCCTCCAGATTTTGATCTGACACGTCCACATAGTTCGGCTCTCTCCCCTTCTCAATCAGGCATTTTCGAGACTGTCTCCCGCCCGTTGTGCCCATCGTAATTTCGCCGAAGCCGAGCGCGGATTGGCTCGGATTTCTTCAGGACTAGGTCGAGTTATTCCGTCGGCGATAACCTCATAAAGACCGTTTCTTAAGCCCTCTTGAAAGGCTTTTTTAACCCGTCGATCTTCGCCAGAATGAAAGGTCAGAATGGCGACCCGACCTCCAGGAAAAAGGCACAGAGGCAGCTGACGTAATAAGGCATCTAGGACACCAAATTCATCATTCACTTCGATTCGCACAGCCTGAAATATCCGGCGTATGCGTGCATCGGCCTCAACTTTGTCTTGGGTCAATCGATGATCTCGCAAAACTTGATTGATAATCCCCGAAAGCTGACGGGTTCGCAGGATAGGCTGAGTCGTCCGTGCCGCCACAATTTCCCGCGCCAAAAGAGCCGCCGCCGGCTCATCCGCATTCTCCTCCAAGGCTGCTGCCAAAGCTATTTCAGTTATCGAGGCCAACCAATCGGCAGCCGAAAGGCCGCGGGTTGGATTGAACCGCAAATCCAGAGGTCCATCCGCCTTAAAACTGAACCCTCGGGAAGGGTCATCGAGTTGCATGGATGACACACCTAGATCGAGCAAAATAGCATCCGCGCCTGCTAATCCATGCGCTCTTAATCCGGCGGCGAGTCCAGCGAAATTGCTGCGCACCGGCGTAAAGACATCCGCCCCAAAACCGAGGGCACCTAATCGCTCGACGGTTCGTGGCTGTTCCAGCGGATCGACATCAAAGCCCAATAACCGCCCGCCGGGAACAATCCGTGCTAGCAGTTCACGGGCATGTCCCCCAAACCCGAGGGTGCCATCAGCGACCGTGTCGCCGGGTTCCAATTCTAAAAGCTCCAAGATTTCATGCACAAGAATCGGGCGGTGTGTTCCTGCCAAAGTTTTGCCTGAAGCTTCGATCTTAGCAATTTCTAGGGCATACCGTTGAGGATCCCGCTCTTTATACTTTTCCTCAAATCGACGCGGATTCTTTCCAACATATCGGACTCGACGCGCCGACCGAACCGGAGTCGTTGTTGGTATTTCATCTGCACCGACTGGATTCTTCTGAGTTTCAGAATTCATAAAAGAAGGAACATCCAAGGAGCGCGACGAGCGCGCTACGGGAGGGATGCCAGAGTTAGGATGAAGCTGAGACTCAACTGACATTCCCTAATCGAAAGCCGCCTTCAGGTCGGCAACAAAACTGTGAATATCCTCCTCGCGGGTATCCCACGAGCACATTAAACGACAACCACCATCGCCGATAAAATTGTAGAATAGCCAACCCTTAGCCCACAATTTTTGGATGATTGGCTTTGGTAAATCGACAAAAACGCTGTTCACCTGACGAGGAAAAAGAAGGGTTGCGCCCGGAATATCGACGATCAGTGACTGCATCAGAGCGGCCATGGAATTGGCATGGACCGCATGACGCAACCACACTCCATTTTGCAGCATCCCCAGCCACGGGGCTGACATAAACCTCATTTTTGAGCAAAGCTGCCCAGCTTGTTTGGCTCGATAAGCAAATTCATCGGCCAATCCTAAATTAAAGAAGACCACCGTTTCTCCGACATGAATCCCGTTCTTAGTTCCGCCAAAGGAGAGGACATCCACTCCCGCTTGCCAAGTTAGTTCCCTTGGAGCCACTCCGAGAGCGGATACGGCGTTGGCAAAGCGGGCCCCGTCCATGTGATAACGCAGGCCGAGTTTCTTACTCATAGCCCCGATCGCCCTCAACTCTTGAGGCGTGTACACGGTGCCCACTTCGGTCGGTTGGGTGACCGTGACCACTTTAGGTTTTGGATAGTGAATATCGGACCGTCGCCGCACGGCATCCTCCATGCCATCAGGAGTTAATTTGCCATGAGCACCCGGCAGTAACAGGAGCTTAGATCCATTGCTGAAAAACTCGGGTGCCCCGCACTCATCCTTTTCTACATGCGCCACCTCATGACACAAGACACTATGATAACTCTGACAACAGGTGGCCAAAGCCAACGAATTTGCGGCAGTTCCATTGAAGACAAAGAAGACTTCGCACGGTGTCTCAAAAACTTCTCGAATCAGATCCGCAGCGCGCTGAGTCCATTGATCATCCCCATAAGCTCGTTCATGATTCTGATTCGCCTCAGCGAGTGCTGCCCATGCTTCTGGGGTAATTCCTGCATAATTATCCGAAGCAAAGTGTCGGCGCGGGCCGGTTGTCGCGGCATTCATAGAACGATTGGATTGGATCAGACTCATGGCGCAAAAAACTTCGACTAAAACTATATTTATCAAGTGAGCATAACAGATAAAAAAAGGAGCCGGGCGAACCCAGATCTTTGCGGTCAAAAGTCGCTACTTGAAACAGCAGCTTGGCCCACCGACACCCATTAAGCGCGAGGTGCCAGTTTCTTCTCCACTGGGCTCTTCACAAGGACAGTGTACTGTGGTAGCCCGTTCTTATGCGGTATTTGAACCTGACCCTCAATCAAGGGGGAGGCGTACTCGATGAAGGCCGCATTGGGCAAGAAACCATCTTCACTGATCCACTCGCGCGGTATGAAATGTTCTACGTTGGCGATATTCTCCAGAGGTTCGAGCCCAATTTCCCATCGATAAAGAGCAGAATTCAGCCGGACAATTTTTGGCATTAAACCAGACTTCCCACCGATAGCAGCCCGCACTGCGGCTAGGCCACAAGCAAAAGCCTCGTCTACATCCGTTTGGCTGGCATAGTGAGCAGCTGCCCGTTGAGCATAGCCCAACTTCACCGTGCGTGTTTTCAAGTTCAGTTTCCCTTGAACAAGAGTCGCCAAGGCTTCGGCAGCACCTGATAGCACAGCGTGTCCAAAGGCATCGAGACGGGCCTTGTCAGCCCCAATTTCTTCGCCTGCCTGATTCTTGACCCCTTCGCCACAGACCACGATACAATATTTATGTTCAGCAACGGTTGCCTTCACGCGGGCAAGAAAGGCGGCTTCGTCTAGGGGAATCTCAGGCAACAAAATAATATGAGGTGCATTGGCGGGATTGCCCTGCTTCGCCAAGACCGTTCCTGCCGCAATCCAACCTGCCGCACGCCCCATCACTTCAATGATACAGCACGAACCGTCGTCGGTGGCCATGGAGCCAACATCCAATCCTATTTCAGCGACCGTGACTGCATTGTACTTGATGGCTGAACCGTAGCCTGGGCAATGGTCGGTTGCCGGAAGATCATTATCGATGGTCTTTGGAACGCCCATCACACTCATCTCATAGCCTCGCTTGATCGCTTCCAGATGGATCTTATGAACGGTATCCTGCGAATCATTGCCGCCCGCATAGAAAAAGAAGCGGATGTTATGAGCCGCAAAGACCTCGAAAAGGCGGTCCATTTCTTGTGCTGCCTTCTCCGGCTTGTTTTTGAAATCAATCTTGTAGCGACAGGTGCCGAGCGCGGCAGCCGGCGTGTTCTTCAAGCCTTCGATGGACTTGGATAGTTCATCGTTAATGTCAATCAAGTCCTCATTGAGAATACCTAGAATGCCATTCAGGCCTCCATAGATCTCCTCAATGCATTCATGATGCCCAGCTTCGGTAATAACCCCAGCGATCGAGGCGTTAATGACACTGGTGGGGCCACCAGACTGGGCGACGAGAAGATTTCCAATGAGTTCTGCCATACAATTTAAGAGCGGTAAGTGTGCCTTGCCGAGGCTCGAGCGGCAAGCGGCGAATCGCAACCTTGCCCTAGCTTGCTCACTTCATTGGCGTCTTTAGCTATTTCCAACTCCCTTTCCTTGTTTTTTTTTGCACCCTTCGGCGACGTGTTGAACCGCCTATTAGAATGGATACTGACGGGATTGGTAACCGTCCTTAGGTGCCTGTCTTTGGAAACGATCGCCCAAATGGGTCGTCTTCTCGGAGGACTTGCTTGGCGGATTGATATCCGTCACCGGAGGATCGCCGTGGAAAACATCCGGCACGCCTTTCCCGAATGGTCTCAACAACAAGTACGAGATACGGTTCGCGAAAATTTCCGGCGGATCGGCGAAGCCTATGCCTGTGCGGTTCGCATCCCAGGAATGTCCCTCGCCGAGTTGGGAGATCGAATCGAGTACGTCGGGCTGAAGAGTTGCCTCCCGCCCTTGGGGCAAAATTTAGTGGTCGCCAGTGGCCACTTCGGCAACTTCGACCTTTTAAGTCTATCCGCTCAAATTATCCCCGACCGACATTCAGCCACCACGTATCGTGCCCAAGGTGTCAAAGCCTTGGAAACTGTCTTCCAAGGGCTTCGCGAACGCACCGGGGTTCAATTCTTTGAACGTCGCCAAGGAGTGGTAGCGATGAGAAATCTGTTTAAATCTGGCAATGTTATTTTGGCACTTTTCGCCGATCAACACGGTGGAGCTCACGGACTCTGGTTGCCATTGCTCGGTCGGCCTTGCTCTTGCAGTACCTCTGCTGCAGTTATCGCGCTGCGCTATCGAGCCACATTAACTACGAGCTTTTGCTTCCGCACCCGCTTGGCAGGTTGGCGCATCGAATGTGGCCCAAACATTCCGACACACACGCCCGATGGCCTTGAACGGAGTGTTGAAGAAATCACTCGCGATATTGTTGTTGCCTACGAAGTGGCTATCCGCCGCGATCCAGCCAACTGGTTTTGGGTTCATCGCCGATGGAAACCGCGTTCACAGCACCAAAGCCTATCGCCGCCTCCGATCGATCCGAATCAATCCTCGAATCTCTCGGAGACAAAGCCTTGAAAACGACTCTTACCCAGCCAAATCGGATTCTTGTCCGCAGTGTCAACTGGCTTGGCGATGCAGTGATGTCAACCCCAGCTTTACTCCGTCTTCGTCAACACTTTCCTTCGGCCCATATAGGTCTTCTCTGTCACAAAAAACTAGCCGAACTCTGGATCGATCACCCCGCTGTCGATGCGGTGCTTTCTTTTGAAGACCGAGAATCGCCTCGATCGATCGGCAGACGGTTGCGAAGTGAAAAATTCGATCTGGCTCTCCTTTTTCCAAATTCATTTCGTTCGGCTTTAGAAGCTTTTATTGCTGGTATCCCTCAGAGGATCGGTAGTCGCTCCGGCCTGCGTCGATGGCTTTTAACTACGGCTGTTTCCGCCGCCCCAGAAGTCATCCGATTAAAAAAACGATCAAAAGCAGAAATTCTGAGACGGATCACCCACTCATCCCAGGCAGAACCTTCCATTCCGTTGGGCTCCCATCAACTGCATCATTACCTCCGAATTGTCGCCGCTGTCGGCGCTTCGGCTCTCCCCTTACCCCCGCATTTGACCGTCGCCGCTCGTGATCGGACTGAAGCCACGGCGGAGGGTCTTCGTTCCACTTTAGGACGACGCGTTGTAGGACTAAACGCGGGAGCAGAATACGGTCCGGCTAAACGTTGGCCTGTGGCCCGATTCGCTGAAGCTGCCAACCGACTTCATTCTCTTACAGGCTGTCATTTCCTAGTGTTTGGCGGGCCAGCCGATATCTCGATTGCTAATGAACTTCGAGGTCAAATCCACTCGGCACCGGTTACTGTCTTGGCCGGTAAAACGACCCTGCGCCAACTAATGGCACGCTTAGAATGCTGCGATGTACTGATCACTAACGACACTGGCCCGATGCACCTTGCAGCCGCCTTGGGAGTTCCGGTGGTGGTCCCATTCGGCAGCACTTCACCCGAACTGACTGGGCCCGGCAATCCTGGGGATCCACGCCATACCTTGATTAAAAGTGACGCTGCTTGCGCCCCTTGCTTCCAGCGGCACTGCCCAGTCGATTTCCGCTGCATGACCCAAATTTCCATCGATGTCGTGGTGGATGCCACAGCGCGATGTTTAGGTCGTCTCGACTGAATCAGCTTCTTCTGTGGCTTTACAAAAAAAAGCAGCGTCATACCCTCCACCTCTGTGCCCCTCAAAGCGCAACAGTTCGACAAAGAAATCCAGACGGCTCTGCGCAGCTACAACCGCCACATTGTTTGTATCGAACAAGTCCCCGACGATGCTGAGGAAGCTCTACGTTCTCTTATGAGTAAAGCAATCCGTGCTTTCGAAGGTCGAGAAACAGGGATGCGACATGGCATCGCCCTGAATCGACTGATCACGGTCATTCTAAGTCAATCTGATACCACGCGCCCTCATTGCGGTATTTATTTTAATCTCCACTCTCCTTACGCCAAAAAAGCGGCAGCCAAAGTTATTCCATCGGGTTCTTGAACAGTCGAAACCGCTGGCTTCGCTTAAGCCTCTCCATCGCCCCTATTAAAAATAGCGCGATTAGTCCCCTTCTCTCACTTGAACGGACACCAAGGGATGACCCCAAGGTCACTTTGTTTATTCCTTCAACTTTCTTATCTTAACCAGCCCAGCGTGTCTCAGCGCAAAAGTTAAAGATGAAATGGCGATTTGGTTGGCTACATCCTCAACTGCTTGGAAACCCTGCGATCCGAGTTCTATGGTTCCTCGTTTTTTAAAACGTACTGCCCAATGGAGTTTCGGCGTACGCTGGATAAATCGTGTCTTCGAAAAAAACAAAAAATACTCGCCGCTTTTTACTTTGAAACACGCTGTCTTATTTTTTGTCTTGTGCACCTTTGTTTTAGCTTGGCCTGACGTTTTCTTGGGCACTGCTCAGACCCAACCCACCGACACAGTTGCTGTCGATCTTGGAGTGAGCAAAGTCCAAAATTTAGCCCTCGATTTAGCTCGGTCACGCAGTATCGCTACCCATCAACTCTCTTCTAATGAGTCGGGATTCATTTCACTTTTTAACGGACGAGATCTGACGGGCTGGCAAGGATCCGGTTGGACTGTCGAGGACGGCCTTCTTATCTGCCACGGAGGCTTCCTAACCTGTTCAAATCGACAGTTTACCAACTTTATTATCCGATTCGAAGTGAAGCTTTCCTCGGGTGCTAACAACGGCCTCAATTTCAGATCAAAAAACTCCCTGTGGAACGAGATCCAAATCATCGATGAGACCCATCCAGCGTATGCAACGATCCATGATTATCAGGCACATGGGTCACTTTACGGTGTGGTAGCGGCTCGACGCGGCTTCTGTAAACCTCTCGGGGAATGGAATATCCACGAACTAATCGCTAACGGTTCACATATCCAAGTCACCCTGAATGGAACGAAAATTGTGGATGCAGATATAGGCAATCTCGACCTAGACAACTGCAAGGATGGGACCGCTCATCCAGGGTTACGCAACGCCTCCGGCGATCTAGGTTGGTTGGGTCACCCCAATGCTAAGGAAAAGAAAAGCCCTGTCTATTTCAGAAATATTCGCCTCAAACAACTCCCCTAAATAGAGTCTTTAAAATCCATTGATCACTCTTCTACTCGGCCTCTAGAAGGTGTCTAAATCGACTGAGAGCGCCTGCCCATTAGTTTATTCCACTTTATCTTCGACTACTATGTTTGTTGCCAAACTTCTCCGTATTCTTGTGGCGATTGCACACCTCTTACCCCTAGCCTCACCAGCTGCTGAAGTAGTTAAGCCGACAAAAGTCTACATTTTTGCAGGTCAATCCAACATGGAGGGAGCCGATGCTCACCCTAAACTCATCGATAGCTATCCGCTTTTCAAAGGTTCGGGCACGCCGCAAACGAATGTCCTCTTCACCTCGCTTCCCAGCCAAGGTCAAGGCGGTTTCGAAGGATGGGGTCCACTTCAACCCCTCCACTCTTTTGGATCCGAACTCACCTTTGCGCGCCTGTTAAAACAGCGAGATAAGTCTCCTATCGCTATTATTAAGTCAGCGGTCGGCGGTACTACACTCGCCTACGACTGGAATCCTGCGGCCCCCGCTAAAGGCCAGAAGCTTTATCCGAGAACCCTTCAGCTCATTCAAGAGTCACTTCACGATCTGGAAAAACGGGGACTGGCCTATCGACTCGAGGGGGTAATGTGGCATCAAGGCGAAAACGATATGCTGGATAGGAACCTTAATACCCAGTACGCCAAAGGACTCGACCAACTCATCCGTCAACTTCGAAAGGATCTCCATGCGCCGGCCTTAAAATGGTTCATTGCTGAAGTCAGCGAGAAAGGAATCTGGGGTATGGATAATCGCCAAAATCTCGCTATTCTCCGCCAGCAGCAGGACCAAGTGATCAAAGCGGATCCCCTCCTCCACTGGGTGCCAACCTCTCACCTTGCTTTTGAAGTCATGCAGAGCGGCCAACCCCATTATCATTTCGGAACTCAGGGCCAATTACAGATGGGCGAAGGGTTTGCAAGGGCCTATCTACAGAGCCTAGGCAAGAAGCCAATTGAGACAGGAGCGCCCCTCAAAAATCGCCTTTTGAATCCAAAAACACGTGTTCGACTCTTCGTACTCGCGGGTCAACGAACGATGGAAGGTGAAGATACCTCTGTCGCAGATATTTCCAAGAGTCCGGACTTTAATCACCTCATATCCCCCCAGAAAAATGTTCTCTTCCGTTATTCGCTCGGAGGTCGGGTGAAGGTCTCGCAGACATGGGAACCTCTTGGGCCGGTTGATTTTCTCGGCAACTTCGGGCCTGAATTGAGCTTTGGGGCGCTTCTTAGAAAATCACTCAACACCAAGGAGGGGCTGGCCCTTGTGAAATTCACCCACAGCGGTGCTCAAGGACCCGATTGGTTCCCTAGCGGTTCACCCGAAGCGCGTCGCGATCTTTATCCTCACTTTATCTCCTTTATCCGTGCAGCCCTCGAAGATCTAAATCGGCAAGGGTACGAACCTTCCTTGGAAGGGATCTTCTGGCATACCGGAGAAAACGACACCTACTTTGGTCCGTACCAGAGGAAAAACGCCACTTGGATGAAGGCGCTTATTACTCAAATGCGACTCGATCTTCAGAAACCTTTTCTGCCTTGGTTTATTTCCGAACAACATCCCGCCGCTCTTTGGCGCAATATGGAATCCGTCAATGCGGACCTCAACATGATGGCGCAGTCTGAACAAAACATCGTCCTTATTAAAACGGGTTTCCTACCTTTTAAACGCCCGCACTTTGGAACCCAAGGCACACTTTTATTGGGTGAAGAAATGGCAAAAGCCTACCTTCAGCGCCAGTAATTATCCCCGCCCTTCAGAGTTTTAAAGCAGTCGGTTTGAATGTCGCTGTCGCTGCTTCAACGACTCCTAGCTCAATGGGGCATCCGTTGCTTTCGGCTTGTCGGAGGTTCCAAAGAAGTTCCCCACCCTGAATCAACCCAGAGAGGGCAAACCGGATATTAAGAGGCCCAAACCGATCCGTTTGGAAATTGAAATTTCTCGACACTGACCGGCACCATCTCAGTGCTAAATCCAGGGCGTTGTGGCGCTAAATAACGCGCTGAACGAATCTCACAAGGATCGGTAAAGTGCTCATGCAAATGATCCACAAACTCACACACTCGACCCTCCCAAGATCCGCTGACGGAGGTAAAGTCGATCATACTAATGTGCTGAACAAATTCGCAAAGCCCCACTCCACCGGCGTGTGGACACACTGGGACTCCAAACTTTGCAGCCATCAGAAGCACCGCTAAATTTTCATTTAAACCGCCCAATCGACACGAATCCACTTGGCAAAAAGAAATAGCCCGAGCCTGCAACAATTGTTTGAAAAGAATCCGATTCATTCCGTGCTCACCGGTCGCCACACCTATACCCAATGGTTCCATTGCCCGAGCAATCGTTGCATGCCCCAAAATATCGTCGGGCGAAGTGGGTTCTTCAATCCACCACGGTTTGAATGGAGCCAATTCAGTCATCCACGCAATCGCCTCAGGCACCTCCCAAACTTGATTCGCATCCACCATTAGCTTTCGGTCCCATCCGATTTCCTCGCGAATCAGGGCAAGCCGACGAATATCATCCGCACGATCGCGGCCTACCTTCACCTTAATATGATTCCAACCCTCAGCGACCGCTTCACGGCATAATCGACGAATCTTATCATCTGGATACCCCAACCAACCGGCACTGGTGGTGTAGGCTGGATACCCTTTCTCTTCCAATTCTTTGATTCGTGCGACTTTTGCTGGTTCCGCCGCTCGCAGTAATGCCAAGGCTTCCTCGGGAGTAATCGCATCGGTGATGTAACGAAAATCGACACAAGCGACAAACGCTTCAGGTGTCAAACAACTCACCAACTTCCAGACCGGGACCCCCTCAAATCGCGCATACAAATCCCAAAGTGCATTAACAATTGCTGCCATAGCAATGTGAACGGCTCCCTTGTCTGGCCCGATCCATCGCAGTTGAGAATCCCCATTTAACCGCCGCCAAACCTGTCCCGGCGAGGCCATAAACTCTTCTAGGGTCAATCCCACTACCAAATGCTCATGAGCCATGACTGCAGCGCAAACAACATTGTTTCCCCGCCCAATGGTGAAGGTGGAACCATAGCCTTTTAAGGCACCATCGGTGTGCAAAATAACGTAAGCCGACGAGTAGTCTGGATCCGGATTCATCGCGTCAGAACCGTCCAAATCTCGTGAGGTGGGAAACCGGACGTCACAAACTTCAAGTCGTACAATGCGCATAGTCTAAGGTCTGGAATACGAGGATGGCCGTCTCAGAGTCAAATGCCAAGCTCTCCGACTTTTTGGCGCTCCAAATTGAGACAGTTCTGAGACTCTTCAACCTTCTTTAACACCAAACCTCATCTTGGAGCTTTTACACTTCAATCAAATTACTTACCAAAGCACTCAACCCATGGCTCGTAAAACGATGTTGCTGAAGAAAAGCCGACGAATCCAAACCACTTTTGAGTTCGCTAGAGACGCTTATGCCGAACTGGGCATCGACGTCGCACAGACCCTAACTCGACTTCGGACTCTGCCCATCTCCCTCCACTGTTGGCAGGGGGACGACGTCGGCGGATTCGAGGGAGCAGGTAATTCGCTGAGCGGAGGGATCGCTGTCACCGGTAATTATTTTGGCAAGGCAAGAAACGTTGAGGAATTACGCTCGGATTTAGAACAGGCTCTCGCACTGATCCCCGGTAAACAGCGTCTGAATCTTCATGCCTGCTACGGGGAGTTCGGCGGTAAAAAAGTGGATCGTAATGAAATCACTCCTGAACATTTCACCGGGTGGATCGAGTGGGCTAAAGTTCATAATCTCGGCCTCGATTTTAATCCTACTTGCTTTGCACACCCCAACTCTAACGACGGTTTTACTCTTTCGCATCAGGACAAAGGCATCCGTGAATTCTGGATCGAGCACTGTCGTAGGTCGCGTGAAATTGGAGCGGCGATGGGTAAAGCTCTTGGGACACCTTGCATCACCAATGTGTGGGTCCCCGATGGCTTCAAGGAGACACCCGCTGACCGTTTAGCGCCTCGCCAACGACTGGCAGAGTCCCTTGATGCGGTTTTTAAAAAGAAGCTTCCTGCAACTGATAACCTCGATGCTGTTGAACCAAAGCTCTTCGGAATCGGTGCGGAAAGTTGCACCATTGGTTCCCACGAATTTTACCTCGGATACGCTATTACTCGCCGCAAATTGCTCTGCCTCGATGCTGGGCATTTTCATCCCACAGAAAGCGTTGCCGACAAAATTTCTAGCCTTCTACTTTATTTACCAAAAATTCTGCTTCACGTCAGTCGTGGAGTTCGCTGGGACAGCGATCATGTGGTCACCTTCACCGACGAACTCCAATCTATGGCGCGTGAAATAATCGCCCACGACCCCGCCAACCGTATCCACCTTGGTCTCGACTATTTTGACGCCAGTATCAATCGAATTGCCGCTTGGGTCATCGGTACGCGTAACTTGCTGCGGGCACTGTTGGTTGCTTTGCTCGAACCATCGGCCATTCGCGCCGCCGAGTTGAGGGGAGACAACACCTCCCGTCTGGCCCTCCAAGAAGAGGCTCGTGCCCTCCCCTTCGGTGCTGTCTGGGATTACTACTGCGAGACCCAAGGCGTCCCTGTCGGTCCTGCATGGCTCGAGGAAGTAAAGTCTTATGAGAAACGTGTTTTAATCCAACGGATCTAGGTGCTACTTCATTTAACGCACTTCAAAATGACCCTCAGATTCTTGTCTTCTATCTCTCCGATTTGGGGCTCACTTATTACAAGCGCACTGACCTTGAGTCTCGATTGAACCCTGCTGAAATCTACGACTTTGCTTCAACCAATCCCACTTCAGATTCCGCTTCTGCAGCTTTCGGCAGTCACTAAATCTTTCGGCTCAGTAAGCGCACTGAAGGGCGTCTCGTTTGACCTGCAACCCGGCGAAATCCATGCATTACTCGGCGGAAATGGAGCAGGAAAGTCGACGCTCATTAAGATCATCGCCGGCGCACATTCACCGGATAGCGGCTCTATCGATATCAACGGCCAGCGCATCACTCAACTGACCCCTTCCGCAGCCCTCAATCTCAGCATCGCCTCCATCTACCAGTAACCTTCGCTCTTCCCTGATCTCACTGTCGCCGAAAACATCGCGCTACGGTTGGGAAAAACCCGATTGTTCGCTCGTGTTCATTGGACAAACCGCCGCTTAAAAGCCGCACAATTACTCAAACTTATAGGAGCAGAAATATCACCCGATACCGAGGTGTGCGACCTCTCAATGCCTCAGCAACAACTTGTCGAGATCGCCTGCGCTCTTGGCTCTAAGGCACGAATCATCCTTATGGACGAACCCACCGCGTCGCTCACCTATAAGGAACAAGAAAGTCTCTTCACCCTTGTGCGAACCCTGCGCAATGACGGTGTCGGCATCATTTATATTTCCCATCGCTTAGAGGAAATTTTCGCACTCGCTGATCGAGTGACGGTGCTGCGCGATGGTAAAAGTACCGGAACGTCACAAGTCACTGAAACCAACCCTGCCTCACTGATTAAACTTATGGTCGGTCGCGAAGTTTCAACTCTTTTTCCGCCTACCGAAAGCCAACTGGGATCACTGGTTCTCTCGCTGAAAAACCTCGGTTGTACCGCTGGTGGCGTGAAAAATATTAACCTTGATTTGCGCGCCGGAGAAATCGTCGGCCTCGCTGGACTAGTGGGAGCCGGTCGCACCGAACTCGCCCGAGTGCTTTTTGGTATTACACCTGCTGATTCTGGTGAAATTAGTCTCAACGGACAATTGGTGGTCATCACTTCCCCTCAAGACGCAATTGCCCTCGGCATTGCCTATCTGCCCGAGGATCCTCGCCGTCAGGGTGTGATTCTCGAAATGCCTCTGTCCCACAACATGACTCTGGCCAGCCATAAACGGCTTTTTCCAAAGAGTTGGCTCCGTCACGATTCCGAACAGAATCTCGCCGAGGCATTTATCGAGGATCTCGCGGTTAAAACCTCCAGCGCAGAAGCCCTTGTTAACTCACTTTCTGGCGGTAATCAGCAGAAAGTTTCCCTGGCCCGTTGGCTAGCTACAAAACCTAAAATTTTGATCCTCGACGAACCGACTCAAGGTATCGACATCGGAGCAAAGAATGAAATCCACAAAATAATCCGTCGTCTCGCCAAGGAAGGTCTCGCCGTTCTGATGATCTCTAGCGACCTACCCGAAGTGCTGGGTATGAGCGACCGAATCGCGGTTCTGCGCGGAGGCACTTTAGCGGCGATATTCCCAAGCCAGTGCACGGCACACCAAGTGATGTCGGCATCATTGGGACTCAGCGAAAAAGGAGCGGGAGCTTGAAGCCCAACGTCCGTGAACGATCTGTAGCCCTCGTACTTGGGCTCCTGCTTTTAATGCTCGCTGTGTTCGCTCCAAACTTTTTTGAACCCCAACCGCTTCTCTCCCGATTAGCTTCCGCGGCGCCCAAGCTCGTCCTTGCCTGCGGCGTGGCTTTGGTGATTATCGTGCGGCAAATTGACATTTCAATTGGCTCACTTTTCGCCGTGTGTGGAACCACCGCAGGGCTTGCCGCCGCTGCTCATTGGCCCTTACCAATGGCTCTGCTGCTTTCCGTCGGGGCCGGAATTCTCGGCGGTTCGATCAATGGCTTGCTGGTGGCTAAATTACGACTCCCTAGCATCGTAGTAACTCTCGCTACTATGGTCACTCTACGCGAAGGATTGAGACTCAAACAGCAGGGCGTTTTCATCAATCTGCCAGAAGGAACTCAGTGGTTCGGGCTACCAATGATCCTAGGACAATTTACCCTGTGCGGCATTGCCATCGGACTCCTGCTGATCATGGCGATCCTGCTGAAGCATTTTTCTGCGGGTCGATTTATCTATGCTGTCGGCTCAGATGAGGAGGCGGCTCGACTCGCGGGCATTCGGCCGCGATTGGTTACCTTTCTTGTCTTTGTCACAATGGGCGCTCTCACTGGAATTGCCGCTCTTCTCAATCTAGTTCAATCGCCTCAAGTGGACCCTAACAGCGGACGAGGTCTCGAACTTGAAGCGATTGCTGCCGTCGTGGTCGGTGGTGTCGCTGTCAGTGGAGGAAGGGGCCGTCTCTGGGGTGTCTTTCTTGGGCTTTTACTTCTTGTATGCACCAGTCCGGCCCTGACCTACATAGGGGTAAAACCGTATTGGGAGAAGGTCATTCAAGGCGCAGTAATTCTACTCGCCGTGGTGGCTGATGGACTGAGAACAAAAAAGTCTAAATAAATCGATCGACACACCCGCTCTGCTGAAATGAAACCCCAACAATTGACTCGAATCTGGCCCCAACACGAAACCGTTCTCTTGTTGTTCATTATAGTTGAGATGAGTTACTTCAGCCTGTTCGGGCGACGCTTTTGTACTGTCGATAATTTTACAAATATCGTGCGACACTCCCTCGAAATCGGACTGCTCGCATTGGTAATGACCCCTATTATTCTGACCGCTGGTATTGATTTATCCGTCGGGTCTACACTGGGTTTATGTGCGGTCCTCTTTGGGAAATTATGGCGTGATGCTGGACTAGAACCTTGGCTTGCTGGAATTTGTACGGTCGGCATCGGAGGCCTCTGCGGTGGGTGTAATGCACTGCTGATTGCCCAGATGAAACTACCCCCACTCATCGTGACTCTAGCCACTTTTTCGCTCTTCCGCGGTCTTGCTGAAGCCATCACTCAAGGCGTTGATGCCTTCACCGGTTTTCCGGCGTCCTTTCTTTTTCTAGGCTCCGGGCAGTTAGGGCAATTGCCCATACAGGCTTGGATCCTTGGTGCGGCCGCTATCGGGGTTTGGTTACTCGTGCACCGAACAACCTTCGGCCGTTCCTTCCGGGCCATTGGCTTTGCACCCGAGGGAGCCCTTTACGCGGGCCTTCCGGTGCGTCGCCAATTAGCCTTGGCCTACGTGTTGGCAGGCTTGGTCGCTGGCCTTACCTCCCTGACTTACACGGCTCGCTTGGGCACCGCAAAGGCCGACGCCGGTACAGGCTACGAACTGTTTGCCATCACCGCCGTTGTTCTAGGGGGTACCCGTATTTTTGGCGGCGCTGGTTCAGTTCATGGGACATTGCTCGGCGTAACGACGTTAGCTGTCTTGAACAACGGACTTTCTCGACTGCCAAACCTCATGAATATCGCTAGCGAACTTTCTGGTATCGTCACCGGTGCTTTGCTGTTGCTGACACTAACGGCATCCGCATTGCCTCACTGGCTAAAGGCGAGACAAAAATAGGCGATCCTTGTCAATACACACCTCAATCAGGTTGACTCACAGCATCCATCCTATGAGATCCCTTCTTATCCTCCTGTGCGTTTTCAGCCTTGCGGCTTTATCGGGCTGCAAACCGTCTGAGGTCGCCTCAACTACTCCGGTCGATGGCGCAACCAATAAAAAAAACACGCTGGCGTTCATGCCCAAGTCCAAAGGTAACGCTTATTTTGTCTCGTGTCGCCAAGGCGCGGATGCCGCAGCCAAGGAATTAGGCATCGAACTCATCTTTGATGGACCGACCCAACCTGATCCAGCGAAACAGAATGAAATCATCGAAAACTGGATCACTCTAGGTGTCGATGTGATTGCCGTTGCTTGCGAAAATAAAGACGGTATTTCCACCGCCTTGAGAAAAGCTCGAAGCAAAGGAGTCAAAATCGTCACCTACGATTCCGACGCCAACCCCGATGCCCGAGATTTTTTTGTCAATCAAGCAACACCCGAAGGGATCGGCTACGCACTGATGGATGAGGCAGCTCGACTCTGTGGCAACTCCGGCGAGTTTGCGATTATAACCGCTTCGTTGACTGCCCAGAACATGATTGAGTGGCAGAAGCATATCGAGGCAAGGCGTCTGGCGAAATATCCCGATATGAAAAAAGTCGCACTGCGCCCCTGCGACGATTTAAAAGATAAAGCTCAAGCTGAAGCCACCATTTTACTGAGCGCGTATCCCAACCTAAAATTACTGATGAACATTTGTTCACCCGCCGTTCTCGGCGCGGCTGAAGCAGTAAAACAGGCAGGCAAAAGCGGCCAAGTAAAAGTCATCGACCTGGGTCTTCCCAACGAAAATAAGCGCTACGTGAAGGACGGTACCACGGATACAGTGATCCTCTGGAAAACAGTGGATCTAGGTTATTTAACCGTGCAAGCGGCGACAGCGCTGGCGAAAGGGCAACTCAAATCAGGCGCAACACATTTTAAAGGAGGACACCTAGGTGAGTTCAAAATAGTGGGGGACAACATTCTCTTGGGTGAGCCTTTTAAGTTTACTAAGGATAATATCGATCAATTCGACTTCTAATCCCTTTTAAGTCGACTTGATTTTGACCTCGTATGATCCGGAAAGCCTTTGTTATGAGCGTCCATCCGCAGCAAGAACCGGAGTATGTACGACGGCATCAGCCGATCTGGCCGGAGTTAGAGGCGGTCTTGCTTGATCACGGAGTAAAGACTTACTCGATCTTTTTGCTCCAAGAATCTCGGCAACTTTTTGCCTATGTCGAATTTGACGACGACGCACAATGGACCGCCATAGGAAAGACCGACGTCTGCCGCCGCTGGTGGTCCCACATGAGCGAACTGATGCCAGTGAACCCTGACAAGAGTCCCCGTTCCGAAGAATTAGCAGAGGTGTTTCATTTAAGCCGAGCTTAAATACGAGCGAATTTATTGCTCCCAAGTTTGTTCTTCTCAATCTCCCCTCGCACAAGTCCATCAGTCAGATTGCAAACCATCGTTGACGCAAGCCTGCCTGCCTAACACCGTCTTCGGGTCCGGATCAACCGGAGTCCAGTTGGGCTTCGTTCACCCGGTCTTTCTCTATGTATGAGCAAACTCGACGAAGTGTACGCAAAGCTACAGGTTAAGAACGGGGCCAAGATGGCGCTGATCGTCCTCGATGGACTCGGTGATATAGCCACTCAATCGCAAGGATGGCTCACCCCGCTCGAAGCCGCTCGCACCCCAAACCTCGATGCCCTCAGTTGTTCTGGATCGGCGCAAGGTCGCATGATTCCAGTAGCCCCCGGCATCACACCCGGATCCGGCCCTGGCCATCTCGCCCTTTTCGGTTATGACCCGATTGACTGGCAAGTGGGGCGCGGTGTCATTGAAACCCTGGGGTTGGGTATCGAACTCAAGAACGGTGATGTCGCCGCCCGCGCTAACTTCTGTTCGCTGAACAAAGAGGGTTTAGTTACCGACCGACGTGCTGGACGTATCGCCACGGAAGTTTGTGAGCGTCTTTGCACGATTCTCTCCTCCAATATTACTAAAATCGGCACCACTAAAGTCCTTATTTATCCTGGAAAAGAACATCGGTTTGTTATCGTTTTTCAGGGCAACGGTTTGGAAGGTCCTCTGACCGATACCGATCCTAATCGGGAAGGTTTGATGATTGCTGAAGCTGTTCCGACAGATCCTTCAAACGTGGGTCAGGCCAATGTAGCTCAGTTAATTAAAGACTTTTACAAACTCGCGCTCCCTTTGCTGGCAGCAGAAAAGACGGCTAACGGATTTCTGATGCGCGGCGTGGCGCATCAACCAAACATTCCCACTTTCCAGCAACGCTACGGCCTCAAGGCGGCGGCTATTGCTGTTTACCCCATGTACAAGGGGCTCAGTCAATTGGTCGGGATGATTAAGATCGAAGGACCGGAAACAATCGCCCAACAGTTTGAACGGTATGTTGCCGAGTACGACAACTACGACTTCTTCTTTATCCACTACAAATACACCGATAAATCGGGTGAAGACGGGGACTTTGCCGCCAAGGTCAAAGCGATCGAAGATTTCGATGCCGCGCTCCCTATTTTCTTAGCCCGCAAACCCGACGTCATTGCTATCACCGGCGACCATTCCACCCCGTGCGCGTTGAAAGGCCATTCTTGGCATCCTCAACCGGTCCTTCTCCATTCCAAAGCGAGTGGGAGCGATAAGCTGGTGCGCTTTACCGAAACGGGTGCTAACAGTGGATCGCTCAGCGTCTTTGAGGCTAAGTATCTCATGCGTCTTATGCAGGCTAATGCCGGAATGTTCGACAAATACGGAGCCTAACAGGGATCTCTTTCTGACCGCTCTGCAATCGTGGAGCGGTCTTTTCTCCCTAGTCAACCCAACCCTAGCACCCCAATCTACTCCCGGCCTAAGTCCTTGGAATCCTCTGTCCAGTTCACCCCGATCGGGCATCTTCGCTCTGGGAAAAATGTGCTGTTTGAAGCCCGCCATCAACCTCGTGAAAGCGATTTCGAACGGAACATTCTCGCACTTTATCCCGGTCTTGGGATCCACGAAGCTCTCCGTGATCTTGAGGGTATGGAACGACTCTGGTTGGTGTGGTGGTTCCATAAAGCAACATCGTGGCGTCCCTTAGTCCTACCCCCTCGCGGTACAGCGCGCCACCGAGGGGTCTTCGCCACATGCTCCCCTCATCGTCCTAATCCCATCGGGATTTCTCCTGTACGCTTGATCGGTATCGAAGGACTCCAACTCATTCTTGGTCCCTGCGATCTCGTCGAAGGAACTCCGGTCCTCGATATTAAGCCGTATGTTCCAGGTTATGATTCCTTTCCCCAAGCGACGGCCGGATGGATCGATGAGGTCGAAGCTTCCATGGCTGTTCCGCCCGCTTACTCGGTCGAATTGGGGCCCTTAGCGCTCGAACAATCTCGATGGCTGCGTGAGCGTTGGAAGGTAGATTTTCTACCCCGTCTGACCGAACTGCTGTCGCGTGATCCTTCTCCCCATCGCACTCGGCGTATTCGGGCCCGTTCATCAACTCTTTTCGAGATTGGGTGCGGTACTTGGAAGGGGCTTTTTCAAGTCGAGATGAGCCGCGTCCTAGTGACCGGATTCGAACCGTCTTTCCCCGTCCGTTTTCTCACCGAAGCCTGGCGCACAGGTATTCCAGATCACGACGCTCAACTTGATTTTCTGCGCCTGTGGCCTTGTCCAGTTCTCGAACCTCGGATTCCCACAGACCCAACTCCCTAAGTCTCTCGGAAAACAACCGACTTGGTGGTTGCCCAAGCCTCTCTCTAAGCGTAATTCGTACGCATACGTATGAAGCCCCTGCCTCCTGCTCTGCCTCCTCTGGACCGTACCGCTTGGTTGGTATTACTCGTTGCCTCTATTGGGTTCCTTTTCGATACCTACGAACTGCTGCTTTTACCCTTAATCGCCGCACCCGCAATTTCTGAAATTCTTCAACTGCCGACCAGTCATCCCGATGTCACGACTTGGGTGGGCCGTCTCCTTTGGATGGCTGCTCTTTGTGGTGGTGTCTTTGGCTTAATCGGAGGTTGGCTTACTGACCGTTTCGGTCGAAAAACCGTTCTTGCCGCCAGTATTGCTCTCTACTCTCTCTCGCCAGTCGCTGCCGCTCTGAGTACCTCTCTCGCAGGCTTTATCTTCTTTCGCTGCGCCACCTTTGTCGGAGTCTGTGTCGAATTCGTCGCCGCAATTACTTGGTTAGCAGAACTCTTTCCGGAAAAGGGGCGCAAAGAAAAAGTACTCGGCTGGACTCAAGCTTTCGCTTCGATCGGCGGACTCTTCGTTACTGTGGTCAATGGATGGATTCTTAATCACGCTGCCTCGTTACCCGCTCTCCCGATCGGCGAACCTTTCAACGCTCATGCCGATTGGCGGTACACTCTTATCACCGGCCTCTTGCCTGCCTTACCAATCGCTCTGCTCTTGCCTTTTGTCCCCGAATCTCGGGCTTGGCAACAACGTCGCGCCGCAGGAACACTCAAGCGGGCTCATTTAAGTGAACTATTTTCGCCGGCTCTCCGAAGAACAACTTGGATCACTGCAGCACTCTCCGCTTGCGCCTATGGGGTCGCTTTCGGCGCGCTCCAATTAACCCCAACTCGCATCGTTCCAGGTCTTTCCACTTTGGCAAGCGCTCAACAAAGTCTTCGTCCTCTTCAAGTAGAAGCTTCCGAACTTAATAAACAACTCGATGGAGTTCGACCCGACTTCGATAATGCTGCCACTGCTGTCCCCGGCCTTCGTGAACTCGCCGATCAACGAGCTAAGCTGCGTGTCGCGATGAGGGCGGCCGCGAAACCTCTGTCCAATACCAACACCACCACCGAAGTACGCGCTACTATCACCACAAAACTCTCAGCGCTTACCAATCAATTCACTCAACTAGACACCCAACTCACCGACCTCACTGCAGCCCGTCTTGAAGCTCGCTCCGCTGTGCTGGCTCGAGAAAAAATCCTCGGACAACTCGGAGCCAATCGCGCCAAACAGGAAGCCCCAGATACCCTGATCAAAACCCGTGGCAAAGATATTCAGTTCTGGCAAGAACTGGGCGGATTAGCGGGCCGCATCGCCCTCGCTCTGCTACTCGCTGCGGCCATCACCCGCGGTAACCTCCTGCGCCTTTTTCAAGCCCCAGGTCTACTCGTTTTGCCTCTGACATATCTTTGGCTTTTCAATGCTCAACCCGAACTCTTTCAATGGGGCATCTTCCTCGCTGGTTTCCTTACCGTCGCCCAATTTAGCTATATGGGCGAATATCTCCCTAAAGTGTTTCCTATCCACTTGCGGGCCACCGGCGGCAGCTTCGCTACCAATGTAGGCGGTCGTATGATTGGCACTTCTATGGCCTTCTTTACTACGAATCTCCTCGCGCCTGCTCTCGGTGGTACCGCCCCTGCCTTCATCGCTAAGGCCGCCGCTATTGTCGGTATCGCAATGTTCGCTCTGGGCTTCTTTCTCAGCTTCTTCCTCCCTGAACCCAGTTCTGAACCCAGCTCTCATCCGTAATAAACCGATTGATCACTTCCTCTCTTACCCTTTCCATTTCCTTATGCGCTACCCATCTCTCCTCCCTGCACTCGCTGCCCTCTTTGCCGCACTCCGCCTCGCCGCTGGCCCTGTCGATGAAATGACCGGTGCCGCTCGGACTTTCCTTGCCGCTCTTAACGATGATCAACGCTCGATTACTCGCTTCGATTTTAACGCCGACGAACGGGAAAATTGGCATTTCATCCCCAAAGACCGCAAAGGTATCACCGTCGGTAGTCTCAAACCGGCTCAACAAAATCTAGCGTTCGCTCTACTCTCTACCGGTCTCAGTCCGCGCGGATTCAATAAGGCGGCGACCATTATGAGCTTGGAACAAATCCTCCAAGACAGTGAAGGCCCCTCTCGCCGTTTCCCTCGTGATCCGCACCTTTATTATATTAGTATCTTCGGCACTCCCGATGCCAAAGGAACTTGGGGATGGCGCTACGAAGGGCACCATATGTCCTTCAATTTTACGATTGTCGACGGTGCTTTTGCCGCAGGTACTCCAAGTATGTTGGGAACAAATCCGGCCGAAGTCCGCACTGGTCCCCTCACCGGCCTTCGCGTTCTTTCCGCCGAAGAAGATCTCGCTCGCAACCTTCTCGACTCTCTTACCCCAGACCAACGACACAAAGCGGTCATCCTCGAAACTGCCCCCGACGATGTCCTAACTGTCGCCGCACGTAAGGCGGATGTCGGGCAACCCAAAGGACTCACCTATGCTCAAATGAACTCAGCCCAAAAGACTCTCTTAAACAGTGTCATCGCCGAATACGTGGGCCGGCTCCGAGGTGAACTCGCCGAATCCGACCTCGCTAAAATCAAAGCCGCTGGGCTCAACAAGATTTATTTTGCTTGGGCAGGTTCCCTAAAACGTGGTGAACGACACTACTACCGCGTTCATGGCCCCACTTTTTTACTCGAATACGATAACACTCAGAACGAAGCAAATCACATCCACGCAGTGTGGCGTGACTTCACTAATGATTTCGGACGCGATATTCTTGCTGAACATCTTAAACACGATCACAAATCTAAATAAAGGGTCCAATTACCCATCCTTCTATGAAATTACTCCTAGCTATCCCCTGCCTTTGCTTCGCGCTTCAGGCCTCTGACTGGCCCTCATGGCGAGGTCCAAATGGAAATCAAATTTCACCGGAAACTCGCTTTCCTCTGTCCTGGAAATGGTCCAAAGAGGGCGGAAAAAATATACGCTGGCGCGTCGAACTCCCTGAACCGGGAAATGCCTCCCCCATTGTCCTTGGGAAAAAAATCTACATCACCCAATCCCTTCAAGAAGGTCACAATCGCGCCCTCTTAGCTTTCGATCGTTCGTCGGGTAAGGAACTCTGGCGCCATGTCGTCTCCCGTGAGGCAACTGATTCTCATCACGAGACCAATCCCCACTGCTCTGCCTCCCCAGTGGCGGATGATCACGGCGTGGTGGCCAGCTTCGCTTCAGCAGGAATTGTGTCCATTTCACATGATGGCAAACAGCAGTGGCAGACCGATCTAGGCCCACAAAACCATTCTTGGGGTCAGGGCTCTTCACCTGTTTTTCACGGAAAAACGGTCCTAATTTATCACGGCCCAGGTGAGTTCTCTGCCCTACACGCTCTCGATCGAATGACCGGCAAGGTTCTCTGGAAGACTTCACTAAAAGAGGTTCATCCAAAAGAGCGTTTTGACGGTTTTGCAGGGAAAAATGGTGGAATGTTGGGTTCTTTTGCCACCCCTCTTCTGGTTACTTCGGGAGGCCGTACCGAAATCGTCCTCGCTGCATCTAATAAGCTACGCGCTTTTTCTCCCACGGATGGCAATGAATTGTGGTCGATGGATGGAATGAATCCTCTGGTTTATTCCTCTGCAAGCTTTGGCGATAATACCATCGTTGCCATGGGCGGTTTCTTTGGATCCTCCATTTTTGTGCGTCCCGGCGGATCAGGAGATCGTACCGCCGAACGATTAGTCTTCGAACAACGCTCCAAGAAAGGCCGCATCGGTTCTCCGATTATTTACAAAGGGCATGCTTATCTCACTTCCAATGACGGTTTTGGACAATGCATCGACCTTAAAACGGGGGCACTCATTTGGGAAGAACGTCTCCCTGCCACCGGTGCCAATGGTGAAACGTGGGCTTCAATGACACTCGCCGGAGACCGGCTCTATGTCGTGAATCGGTCCGGCGACACCTTGGTCTTACGCGCCGCACCGAAATTTGAACTCCTCGCCAGCAATCCTGTCGGCGAAATCTCCAATGCCACCTTGGCGCTCTCTAATGGGCAGATTTTTCTGCGAACCCATTCCGGTCTCTATTGTATCGCAGAAGCAGCTTCAACGGCTTCATCCCACTAAGGGTCCGCTCAAAACAAACTAGATCATCCTTCTTCGACGATGCCTCTTTTTGTACATCCAGCTCTCACCTCTCTCATTCAAACGTTGAGTCTCCCTTCGGCGATCCTTCGTTTCGGCCCTGTTCAGCTTACCTCGATTGGGCCTGCTTACCAGCTTCGACACCTCCTCGACGCAACCACTCCTATTGAGTCCCTGCGCATTGTCGAATCCGCGTCCCTGCGAGATCTAGTGAATCACGCTGAAAATAAGGCTTTCCGCCCTAATAAAGCCGCGCCGAATTTGGTCCGAGGTTGGGTTTGTCAGGTGACCACTTCCAATGAATTGGGAAACGCCTTGGAAACACTTCTACCGGGCGGATTAGCCGATTGGTTTGCTGCAAGCCAGACCGGCTTCAAATCTCTCGATTTCCGAACTTTCGCGGGCCGTCAGTCGGGTATGTATCGCACGGTCGATTCACTCAGCGATCCAGATGCCTGCGAGGTTACCCGCGCCTGTTGTCATTCCCGTTTCTGCTCTCGTCGCCGCCTCTGGACGGTCGGCAAGAGTGAAACAGATTCAGTGCTTGAAAAGTCCGACGTTCCTTGCCTTGAGCCTTGTGCTTTACTTCTAGAACTGGCGCGCCGTGCTCATCGCCTTAATCAACAGGAACGATCCACTGTTACCCTAAGCGAAGGCGATCTCGCTACCCTAGCCGCCGCCATCAATATCGCGGTAGCTCATACCGACCCCACCCTTCCTGAAGGAGACCTGAGCGATTCGGGGCATCCGCGTCGACTGATGTTGCTTCGAGAAAAACTTCTGCCTTGGCTTCCGGCAACCACTCTCAGTGTCGAAGGTTAATGCCGCATTTGATTGGCCTCTAGCTCTCCGGGCCGTTTCAATTCACGCCGTGCGTAATCCGATCATTGTCGCCCTCGACCTCCCCTCCGCTCCGGCCGCTCTCGACCTCGCCCGCCGTGTCGCTCCTCACGTCGGAGCCTTTAAGGTCGGTAAAGAACTTTTCGTTGCCGAAGGTCCAGATTTGGTACGTCGCCTTCGTGACACCGGCGCCTCTGTTTTTCTTGACCTCAAATTTCACGACATCCCCAATACCGTCGCCAAAGCAGTGGCAGCTGCAGTTCGGTTAGACGTACAAATGCTCACCGTCCATTGCTCGGGCGGATCCTCAATGCTGCGGGCTGCCGAGTGCGCCGCTCAAGAAACTGCTGCGACCCTCGGCCGGTCTGCTCCGTTAGTCCTCGGTGTGACGGTGCTCACCAGTATGGATACAGCCGCCTTGAGTGAACTCGGTGGTGAAACAAACATGACTCGTCAGGTGGAACGCCTCGCCTGTCTCGCGGCGGATGCTGGCTTACGTGGATTGGTCTGTTCTCCCTTGGAAATCCAAGCTCTCCGCAAACTTCTCTCACACTCTCTGCAGTTGATTACTCCCGGAATCCGCACCGGATCTGAAAAATCGGACGATCAAAAACGCACGATGGGCCCCGCTGAAGCGATGGCAGCAGGTGCTACTTGGTTAGTGGTGGGGCGCCCAATTTATGGAGCAGCCGATCCCATCGCTGCGGCGCGCTATCTTCTCGAACTGTTAGGAGCTTAAACCTTCAATTCGGTATCGGCTTCGAGCTTTCCTCAACTAATCCGGCACCGTCAACGATGCCGCATGGAAACGAAGAAGATCCACATCATTGGCCCGCACACTTTGCCCCTGTATGTAGGGCGGCATCCGCCCAATCCTCCGCGTGTCTGGTGATCGAAACTTCCACACCTCAGCGTGCCCATCGGCAAAACTCAGTGTCGCCGATCCAAAATGGCGCACTGGTGGAAAATCAACCCACGACCAGACACCCGGTTGAGTCACCACGAACCGTGCATTCTCAATGCTGTTTTCGTGTTCATCTAAAAAGACAAAAGCCAATGACGGCGCTGGTTTTTGTATCTGAGTGAGTGTGTGCCAACAAGAACGACTCTGGGGATCGGGTTGGTCATTCATCGAAGCACTCATCGAAACACTTCTCACACGCGCTACTTTTTTGGCGTCGCGCACAGTGGATCGATCAGCCGGACACTTATAAATTCCTGTCGCACGGTTGTAGGGAAAAAGCAGGCCTCTCTCTATATTCACAGTACTCGTATCGGTGTAAGCATTTCCAGTAACCCAAGTCCGCGCTGTCGCATTGGCTCCTTCGCGACCGCCGGTCAACACGGTTTCGTTGGGCGGTGAGGTGGACCTCGAAAACTGGACCAGCGGTTAAGTTATGGTTTTGCGGGTTTGATCAACGACAAAATGATCAGACCAATGAAAACCAAAACCAAACGGAAAAGACACAGTTCAGCGTTCAAAGCGAAGGTGGGGATGGAGGCGCTGCTGGGCATCAAGACCGTGCATTCACGAGTTGACGGTAAGAATCAGTTCCAGAGGAGGTGATCGTCCTTGTTTTTGACCAGGACGCAGAGTTGAAGGAGATGGGTAAGGTCGGGGCGGGTCCAGAACTGACCACTGCCCCGGAGACGGCGCTGAAACTGTTTGCCCAAGGACTCCACCGCCCCGCTGCCCATCGGGGCCCCAGCCTTCTCCATTCTGCGGTAATGGAGGTGGTCCTCATGATCTTTGAAGTAGCTGAC